>CAMUDX010000004.1 GCA_947087745.1 uncultured Clostridium sp.
TTAAATGACTTATATAGAAGAGTAATAAACAGAAACAACAGATTAAAAAGACTATTAGAATTAGGAGCACCTGAGATAATAGTAAGAAATGAAAAAAGAATGTTACAAGAATCAGTAGATGCCTTAATAGACAACTCAAGAAGAGGAAGACCTGTAACAGGAGCTGGAAATAGAGCACTAAAATCATTATCAGACATGTTAAAAGGAAAACAAGGTAGATTCCGTCAGAACTTATTAGGAAAAAGAGTTGACTATTCAGGTCGTTCTGTAATAGTAGTAGGACCAGAATTAAAAATTTATCAATGTGGATTACCAAAAGAAATGGCAATAGAGTTATTCAAACCATTTGTAATGAGAGAATTAGTAGGAAGACATATTGCACATAACATTAAAAATGCAAAAAGAATGGTAGAAAGACTAAGTCCAGAGGTATGGGGAATATTAGAGGAAGTAATACAAGACCATCCTGTAATGTTAAACCGTGCACCTACATTACATAGATTAGGTATACAAGCATTTGAGCCAGTATTAGTAGAAGGAAGAGCAATAAAGTTACACCCATTAGTATGTACAGCTTTCAATGCTGACTTCGATGGAGACCAAATGGCAGTGCATTTACCATTATCACCAGAAGCACAAGCAGAAGCAAGATATTTAATGTTATCAACAAACAACCTATTAAAACCACAAGATGGTAATCCAGTAACAGTACCAACACAAGACATGTTATTAGGAGCTTACTATTTAACGATGGAAGTACCAGGAGAAATAGGAGAAGGAAAAACATTCAAAGACCCAGAAGAGGCAGTTGTGGCATATGAAAATGGTGCTGTAGGAATGCATGCAAAAATAAAAGTAAGAATGAGCAGAGAAGTTGAAGGAGAAATCAAGTATAAATATATAGATACAACAGTAGGAAAAATTATATACAATGAAGGAATTCCACAAGATTTAGGATTTGTAGATAGAAATGACCCAGAGCAAATGTTTAACTTAGAAATTGACTTTACAGTAGACAAAAAAGCATTAGGACCAATAATAGCAAAATCTATAAACACACATGGATTATCAGAAACAGCAGAATTATTAGACTATATAAAAGAAATGGGATTCAAATATTCAACAAAAGGAGCAATAACAGTATCAGTATCAGACATACGTATACCAGAAACTAAAAAAGACATATTAGAACAAGCTGATGAACAAGTAGGTAATATAAGAAAGCAATATAGAAGAGGTTTAATAACAGAACAAGAAAGATATGAAGCAACAATTAAGATATGGGAAAAGGCAACAAAAGATGTTGGAGACGAAGTATCAAAAACATTCGATGCATTAAATCCAATATTCATGATGGCAAAATCTGGAGCCCGTGGAAACATGAAAAACTTAAGCCAAATGGCAGGTATGAGAGGACTTATGGCAGGAACAACAGGTAAAGCAATCGAAATACCAATCAAATCATCATTCTTAGAGGGGCAAGACGCACTAGAATATTTCGTATCATCACACCAAGCACGTAAAGGTTTAGCAGATACAGCATTAAGAACAGCAGACTCTGGATACTTAACAAGAAGACTAGTAGATGTAGCACAAGATATAATAGTTAGAGAAGAAGACTGTGGAACTAGAGAAGGTATTACAGTATATACAATAAAAGATGGAAATCAAGTTATAGAAAAAATGCAAGAAAGACTATTAGGAAGATATCCAGTAGATGATATCAAAAATCCTGAAACAGGAGAAGTAATAGTTGATACAAAAACATTAATAACAGATGATTTAGCTGAAAAGATAGTAGCTGCAGGTGTTGAAAAAGCATATGTACATTCAGTACTTGGATGTAGGGCAAAACATGGTGTATGCCAAAAATGTTATGGAATGAGCTTAGCAAGAAGAAACAGAGTATCAATAGGAGAAGCAATAGGAATTGTAGCAGCACAATCTATAGGTGAGCCAGGAACACAGCTTACAATGAATACAAAACACGCTGGTGGGGCAGGCTCAGCAGATATAACACAAGGTCTTCCTAGAGTTGAAGAGTTATTCGAAGCTAGAAAACCAAAAGGATTAGCTGTAATTACTGAAATTGCAGGTAAAGTTAAAATACAAGAAACAAAGAAAAAGAAAGAAATAGTAGTTACATCTAAAGAAGATTCAAAAACATATGCAATACCATTTAGAACAGAACTATTAGTAAGTACAGGAGATATGGTTGAGGCAGGAGACCCATTAATCAAAGGTTCAATAAATCCAGCAGAAATATTAGCTATAAAAGGACCAGAAGGTGTATATGAATACTTAATTTCAGAGGTACAAAAGGTATATAGAAATCAAGGTGTTGATATCAATGATAAGCATATAGAAGTAATTGCAAGACAAATGCTTAAAAAAGTTAGAGTTGATGATAATGGAGATACAGCAATGTTCCCAGGATCATTAGTAGACATGTATGACTTTGAAGAAGCAAATATCGTGGTAGAAGAGCAAGGACTAAGACCAGCAACAGGAAAGAGAATTCTTTTAGGAATAACAAAAGCAGCATTAGCAACAGATAGCTTCTTATCAGCTGCTTCATTCCAAGAGACAACAAGAGTTTTAACAGATGCAGCTATAAAGGGAAAAGAAGACCAATTATTAGGATTAAAAGAAAATGTAATAATAGGTAAACTTATCCCAGCTGGAACAGGAATGCAAAGATATCAAAATACACAAATAGAAGTAGAGTCAGATGAATATATAGAGGATGTGGAAGAAGAAGCTAATTCTGAGATAGAAAATCATGAGCCAACTGATATGAATACTGAAAATGAAGATATAGTAGAAGATTTAGAAAATGAAACAGATTTCGAAGAACTAGAAGAAACTGAGCTAAATGAAGAAACTAATGATGATGAAGAATAATTCAAAGTCAGAAAATTAATAGAAAATATTAGAAGAGCGAAGATAAGGATATAAAAAAATGCCATTATCTCTGCTCTTTCTAAGATTGACACGAAAAAGTATTAATGCTATAATTCAAGCATATTATAAACGATTATAGATATAAATAAATTAGGGGAGGTATTAAATGAGTTTAATCAATGAAAATTTTTTAGAATTAGAAGATAATTATTTATTTTCAACTATTGCCAAAAAAGTATCAGAATTTGCAAGCAAAAATCCAGATAAAAAGGTTATAAAATTAGGAATAGGTGATGTAACAAGACCAATCGTTCCAGCATGTTTAGAAGCAATGCATAAAGCAGTTGATGAAGTAGGAACAGAACAAGGATTTAAAGGATATGGACCAGAACAAGGTTACCAATTTTTGAGAAAAGCAATAATTGAAAATGATTATAATACAAGAAATATTGAAATATCTGAAGAGGAGATTTTCATATCAGATGGTGCAAAATGCGACTGTGGAAATATAGTTGATATATTTGCAAAAGATAATAAAGTTGCAATAACAAATCCAGTATATCCAGTTTATTTAGACACAAATGTAATGTCAGGAAGAAATATTATATATTTACCAGTAACAGCTGAAAATAACTTTATACCACAACTTCCAAAAGAAAAGGTAGACATGATATATTTATGTTTTCCTAATAACCCAACAGGAACAGTATTAAATAAAGAAGAATTAGAAAAATGGGTTAAATATGCAAAAGAAAATAAATCAATTATTCTATATGATTCAGCTTATGAGGCATTTATAAAAGAAAAAGACATACCACATAGTATATATGAAATAGAAGGAGCAAAGGAAGTAGCTATTGAATTTAAAAGTTTTTCAAAGACTGCAGGATTTACAGGGCTAAGGTGTGCATATGTTATTGTTCCAAAGGCATTAAAAGGATATACTAAACAAGGAAAGCAAGTAGATTTAAACAGACTATGGAATCGAAGAACTTGTACTAAATTTAATGGAGTATCATATATCGTGCAAAGAGCAGCGGAAGCTACATATACAGAAGAAGGAAAAAGGCAGATTAGACAAAATATTGAATATTATATGGAAAATGCAAGAATTATAAAAGAGGGATTAGAAAAAGCAGGATTTATATGTTATGGTGGGGTAAACTCTCCATATGTTTGGTTAAAAACTCCAAATGGAATGAAATCTTGGGACTTTTTCGATAAGCTATTAAATGAGATAGCAGTTGTAGGAACACCAGGGGTTGGATTTGGAGATTGCGGTGAAGGATATTTTAGATTAACAGCTTTTGGAACAAAAGAGGCAACAAGTGAAGCAATTGAAAGAATAGTAAAATTATTTAAATAATATTGATAATCGTATAATCAAATAAACAATATTGGTACGAAATGTGGAAAACTAACATTAAAAACACTAGAAAATAAACTAGTGTTTTTATATTAAGAGAAAAAATATAATAAGGTTGTTTGCAAGAAAAAGAAACAAATACAGTCATAACAAAATCAAAATCACATAGAAATAAAATAGGTGATTAGAATGGAAGAAATACAAATATCGAATAAAAGAAAAATGAGAAATGCATTATTTATAGCAGTATTAGTCTTTGTATTATTAATTGCAAGAATAGGATATTTGCAGTTTTCAAAAGGCGAATGGCTAACAATGATGGCATCAGAACAGCAAAGTTTAAGTAGAACAATAACAGCCAAAAGAGGAACAATATATGACAGTACAGGAAAATATGTATTAGCAGTATCAGCAAGTGTAGAGACAGTAACTATAAATCCGACACAAATAGCAAATAGTGATAAAGAAAAGGTGGCAGAAGCATTAAGTAGGATATTTGAATTAGACTATGAAAAAATACTAAAAAGAGTAAAAAGAAATAGTTCAATAGAAACAATTGCTAAAAGAGTAGAAAAAGAAAAGACAGATGAGTTAAGAGTATGGATGCAACAAAATGATATAACATCTGGAATTAATATAGATGAAGACACAAAAAGATATTATCCATATAGAGACTTAGCATCACAAGTAATAGGATTTTGTGGAAGTGACAATCAAGGATTAGATGGAGTAGAAGCAAAATATGATGAGATATTAAAAGGAACTAATGGAAAAATAGAAAGTCAAACAGATGCAAAAGGTGCGACAATTGGAACAGAAGGAGAATCATATATATCAGCAAAAGATGGAGATAGTATACTCCTTTCAATAGATATGACAGTACAATCAATTGTAGAAAAATATTTAGAGGAAGCCTGCATAGATAATGTATGTACAGATGGAGGAAGTATAATAATCATGAATCCTAGAACAGGAGATATCATGGCAATGGCGACATATCCAGGATATGATTTAAATGACCCTTATACAATAAATAATGAGGAATTAAAAAATACTTGGGATACTATTGATCAAAAAGAAAAATCAGAAAAATTGCAGGCAATGTGGAGAAACAAAGCTATATCAGATACATATGAGCCTGGATCAGTATTTAAAGTGATAACAGCATCAGCAGCATTAGAAGAGGGAATAGCAGACTCTGATACAGAAGGACAATTTAATTGCTCAGGTTCAATACAAATTGCAGGAGCTAGAATAAAGTGTTGGAGATATTATAGACCACATGGTTCACAAAGTTTAAGACAAGGATTAATGAATTCTTGCAACCCTGTATTTATAGGATTAGGACAAAAGATAGGCGTAGAAAAATATTATGATTATCTTGAAAAATTTGGATTTTTCCGTAAAACAGGAATAAATCTTCCAGGAGAAGCTAAGGGAATATTTGTTAAAGAGGAGAAATGTGGACCTGTAGAATTAGCTACTATAAGTTTTGGGCAAAGGTTTGAAATAACTCCACTCCAAATGATTACTGCAGTATCTTCAATTGCAAATGGGGGGAAATATATAGTACCAAGAATAGTAAGGGCAACAATTAATAATGAAACAAAAGAGATTAATGATTTACCCATTGAATATGGAGAGCAGATTGTTTCTAGGGAAAATGCTGAGAAAGTAATGTCTATGATGGAAAGTGTAGTAAGTGAAGGTACAGGTAAAAATGCTAAAGTTGCAGGGTATAGAATTGGAGGTAAAACAGGTACATCAGAAGATGGTGTTAATACAAATAGATATGTTACTTCGTTCTGTGCTGTTGCACCAACAGATAATCCTCAACTTGTTATGCTAATTACTTTATATAATCCTATAGGTGAGGGGGGACACCAAGGAGGTGCGTGGGTAATTTAAGCAACACTCGAAACTTTGAAAAAATTTCGTAAGTGTTGGCTATATGCGTTAGCTTAACAACACACAGTAAAACTATTAAAAAATCGAGAATGGTATAAACTATCAAATTAGGAGAAAGTGATTAAAAGTTGCTTTTTCTTTTTTATTACCAACTAATTGTTTTTTTATTAAAAATTGCTATATATTGTAATATTCATAAAATTATGCTATTCTTAATGTATAATAAAAGAATAGGAGAAAATATGAAATTAAAAGATAAAGAATTGTGGTTAGAATTATATGAGATAGCAGAAAAAATACAAAAATTAGAGCCATGGAAATATTTGTGGGATATGGATTTGTTAGTATATTTATGCCAGTCATTGAATGAGATTTTTTATTGTAGTGTAATGGGACATGGTGGAATGCATAGAGCGATAGCTATATACCAAGGAGAGCAAATTAATGGATTTTTTAAATTAGCCCAAAATCAGATTCCAGAAAATATGTTACTAAATTATCAAGAATGCCTTATGTGTAATTTTATAGGAAGACAAGAAACATTACCTAAAAATAGAGAAATAATAAAAGAATTAGGTTTAAGTTTTAGAGGAACATGGATATCTTTTGAAAGTTTTGAAAAAGGATATGAGCCAAGTCCTATTAATATAAAACAAGTAAAAACAATGATAGAAGCACTAAAAAATTTTTATATGATGTTTAGAGCGATTATAGAGCAAGGCATAAAAGCTAATTTTGAAAATGGAGAAATTTTAGCAAGACATTATGATAAGGAAAAGAAATTATTTCTAAATTATCCTGCTCCATTAATGCTACCAGAAAAACATTATAATACTATTAAAACAGACCCAGAATTTGACAAAGATATAATGAAATTGCCACAAACAGAAATGGAACTTGAATATGAATTTCTAAATTATATACCAATTAGAATAAGAGAAAATAAAGAAGATGATGGAAGATATTATTATCCAATATCTAGAATTATCGCAGAAAGAAAATCTGGTTTAGTTATATCCAATGATTTGATAGACAAAAATGAGTATAAAAGTAAGAGTGATTATGTATTAGAATCAGCAGAATTATTAATAAATTATTTCTATAAAATGGGTAGACCAAAGAACATATATGTACGCGATGAAGAAACAAAAATGTACTTAAAAGATATTTTAGATAAGGCGAAAATTAAGATAATAGTAAAACCAAAATTAAAAGCAATTGATGAATATTATTGTGCTTTAAGTAGAATGGGAATGTAATATTTTTATAAAATAATTAAAAATTATGGAAAATATTACTTTAAAATTGTATAAAGAAAGTTGTTATATTTTTTGAAATAATATAGCAACTTTTTAACTAATTTACAAATAATTATGATAAAAGTTTGTCTCTCGGAGAGCAAAAAAGGTTTTAGGAGATTTCTACTAAACAGCGATTTGTGGTCCAAAAGACCATAATGGCGAATAAACTGTATAAAAAAAGTGAAAGGTATAATTTTATCTTAGAAAATTATAATTGTAAAAGATATAAAAATATGAAAGAAATTATACATCTAAAGCAGATACTATAAGAGCACTAAAAACATATAAATTAGTAAATCAAATTTTAAAAGAACATTATATGAAGATTGGAAGAATGAAGATATTACAAGAGAAGAATATTTAGAATATAAACAAAAATATGAAAGTCAAAGTATAAGTTGTAATGAATGGATAGAAAAATTTAAAGAGCAAAAAGGAATTACATAACCTTCAAGAGATATAATGATGTAATTAATAGATTGTATATATATAAAAGAAAATGGAGATATAAAAATAAAGTTTAAATTTGAAGATGAATTTAAAAGATACTTAGAATATATAGAGAATAACTCCCTCGCAGTGTAATTCTAACAATTCAAGGGAGTTATATAGGTGTCATAGCACTAAGTACGATGGAGGTAATGGAAGTTTTTGAGTTTTGGGTTTCCATAAATGTAAACAAAAGTTATGAAGATTCACGTAATTCTTTTTTGCAGGATGAATTTGAATAACAGCTTCATCCTCCTCAAAGAATAAATCTTTAATCATACACATTTCATCCCAAGTTAAACAACGAGTTTCGAGAGATATGGAAACATGTTCCCATTCAGGATCGTTGAGTCCATTATCCGCAACGACAAAAGCCATTTCATTTTGGTTTAAAGGAATTTCAAATACACCGCCCAAACTTCTCCGAAAACTACCTGACATAGCGATTTTCTGCTTTTCAACATTTCGGTACTGCTTTAATTGTCTTAAATCTTTCATACTAAGACTCCTTTCAAATTTGTATACATACATATTAACATAAAATTAAGAAAAAATCAAATCATAGGATTTTTTTCCGAAACTTCTTGACACTAATTGTTGGAAATTACTTGCCTTTTATGATATAATGGAAACACAAGATAGTAATTTTGAGAAGGAGATAAAGCTATGGCAAGAGTATTAAAAAATAAGAAATTAGTAAATACAAGATTAGCAACTAATTATGGTGGTTGGATGTATTGTGATAAATGTAATCAAAATATAGGCTATTTATGTTATTCGACTTATGATAGATTAGAATTAAAATATAAATGCAATTGTGGAAGTCAAGGAAGTGCAATATTAGATTTTGAAGATAGCAAGGTAGGTCAAGATTGTAATGATGAATTAATCATAATTAAAAATAGATTTTGCTGTTCTAAAGATAATGAACCTTTAATTACTATATTAGATAAAAAGGTGGCTAGTTATGAATTGGGAATTACTTGTAAATCTTGTAATAAAACATATAAAAAGGTGGTGAAATAAATGAATTTCTTATTAACATTATTGATTGGAATGGTTGCAGGAGTAATAGATGTATTACCAATGATTAAGATGAAAGTTGATAAATACTCAACGCTATCAGCATTTGTATATTATTTAATAGTTCCATTTATTATTTTTGGGGTAAATTGGTTTGAAAATTTGTGGTGGTTAAGAGGTGGAATTGTTTCTATACTTATGGCTATTCCAGTAATTATTCTAGTAGCAAAAGAAGATAAAAAAAGTCCAATAGCAATGACAATTATGTCTATCATTTTAGGAAGTATTATTGGAATTGCAGGACATTTCTTAAATCTAATGTAACTTGTAAATTATATTAAGTAAGGCAGATAATTATGTTGAAAATTATTAGTAGGTGTATAATAAAATTACTAATAAATTAGCAATAATAATAAGTAAAAAATGAATGCGACAGTTTTATTGAAACTATCGCATTCATTTTTTGTAGGACAATATGGTTAATGGTTGCCCTTTATGAATATAATTATATTCTAAATGTTTTTTTAGTGGTAACACCTTTACATTTATTGTAAAAATAAATTAAGTCACCAGGTACAACAGGAGTCATGTCATTCTTATGATATGTAATTGTATCTCCATTATGAATAATTTCCATTCTTAAGATTTGCTTATCTTTCTTATCCATTTCTTCTAGAGTCGATAAAATAAATGTAACTCTCTTTGCATTTTCAATTACTTTCAGGCAGTCTTCATGTGCCAATGCACATGTATCAACCAAAATATTATCGAAGTCAGCATGTTCAGAATGAACAAGAGTGTTTTCACAAACTTTTGACCGCTGGACTTTTTCTGTAGCATCAGGATTTAATGCTGTATTTGCAGAAGATTTTTCTTGCTGACTTTTCTTGGAACTCTCAGATTAAAATAAATTTGTCAAAAATTGTTAATATAAATAAAAAAGTACACAGATATAAAAAATAGATAATTAGATATTTCTAGGGAAAAACATTATACAGAAGATATAAAATAAAATTGAAATAAATAAGTAACAATAAAGTAATAATAAGTTAATAAAAATGACTTCATTTTTTAACAATTCTTTAACAGTATTGTAACAATCACGTGGTATGATAGATATAAGTAAAAAGTATTATAATGTATAAAACAAAGGAGGAAACTATGAAAGAACAAACTAAAAGGATAATAAATAATAAGATAATTAGAATAATCATTACAGTATTAGTACTTTTATTTTGTGCTCTATGCATATTTACAATAATATGTAGAAAGGAAGAAACAACTGAAATATCGAAGGAAAATTCATTGTATAGTACAGCATCTGCAACTACTAATGAAAATGGAGAAGATAATGAGTCTCCAGAAAATCCTAATGGAGATGCAGTAAATAATGAATCTCAAGAAGAATCTAATGAAGTAGAAGAAGATCCTAATGAAGGGGAATATCTTAGATTAACAGATTTAGACTGGCGCTCTGAATCTAAAGCAGGATGGGATCAAATTAGAAAAAATGAAGATAACACACATGCAAAATTACAAATAAAAATAGAAGGAGCATATTATCCATTTGATTATGGTATATGGGCACATGCTCAATCAGAAGTATATTTTAATATAAGTGAATATAGTGAAAAATATCATTATTTAACAATGTATGTAGGTTTAAATAAAACATCAACTAGAGGTGATGGTGTTAAATTTTGGATATATACATCTGATGAAGATACATTCTATAAAGAAGGTCCAAGTCACTGGACTTTAAAAAGTGACCCTGATAGAGTATATATGCCAGGGGAAGAAGCAGAATTTATAAAAATAGATATTAGAGGAGCAAAATATCTTAGATTTACAGCTGTTGCTAATGCAAATAATGCAAGTGACCATGCTGTATATATAGACCCAATGCTTATTACAGATAATTACAGAGAAAAAGAACCAACATATCCAAGTGTTGAAACATATGATCAAAGAATTAAGGATTACGCTAATAAAGATTTATCAGACCCAAACTATGAATTATTGGTATTACAAAGGAAATTTATAGCTAGTGTAGGGGACTATGCACTAGAAAGATTTATACAAGATGATCCAGCCAATAAAGAAACAGTAGAGTGGCTTATGAATGATTTAGAAAATCTTCGTTATTATATATTAGGGGGAACACCTAGTGGTGGCTACTTTAATTCATTAAAAGAACTAACAAGATTATTAAAAGAATATAAAGATGATTTTAATGATACTACACAAATATCAGATGCAGGTAAAGAGTTATTAGTTAAGAAAAATTTAAATTGGCCAACAACAAAAGGAAACCTTTATAAAAGAATGGTAATTACACTTTCATTAACACACTCCACAAGAGTAGGTCTATGGATGCAAAATTCTGAATTTAATCAATCAGATTCTATAACTCGTTATGCACTTTATAAACAAATGTATAACAATAATCAGTTTAAAGCGACAGAAACAGTAAATATAACACCATGGTTTGAGACATTCAACATTGAAGAAATGAGATGGATTATGTGTACTGCAATTGATGATGAAGAAGTTTTATGGTTAAACGAATACACACAATCAAAAATAAATGATGCGCCAAGTAATGTATGGGGATTATTAACGCCACATCCTTATATGGCATATGTATGGCCTAATTATGCAAATCCTGTTTATTATGATGAACAAAATAAAGAGTATTTTAATGAATGGTTTGGAGTAAAGAAAATAGATGAAGAAGGAAATGAATATATAAAAGGATTATTTGAATATATACCATATAGAAATGATACAAGCAATGGATATGTATATAAACTATGGATGAATTTTAGAAATAAATTTGGTACAGGAGCTGTTTGTGGTGGTATATCAAAATCTGGACATTGTATTCGTGGTGTACATGCGATTCCATCAGCAGTAATTGGACAACCAGGACATGCAGCACTTCTTTATTATAATCAAAATGCAGAAGGAAAAGGATTATGGGGAATTGACAATGATGTATCAGGATGGGCTTACTCAGAAAAAGGTGAAAGAATGCTTTTAGGATGGGGAAATGATAGAACATATGTACGAGGATATAATGTACCATATATAATATTAGCCCAAGAAGCATTAAATGATTATAATAACTTTGTAAAAGCTGAAGAACTATTAATGACAGTTGATGTATATAAAGATGATAAAGTAAAACAAGAACAAATATATAGGGAAGCCATACAAATCCAATCAATTAACTTAGATGCATGGGCAGGACTTGCTAAATTATATGTAGAAGATTCCACTAAAACAGAAGAAGATTGCTATAGACTAGAAGAAGAAATGATGGAAGCTTTAAAATGTTTCCCATTCCCAATGTATAATTTATCAAATTATATAAAAACAAAATTAACAAGTGACGAATATGAGTTTAAATTTACAATACTACAAACAAAAATATTAACAGAAGCAAAAGATTATCCAAATGGAGGTACTTCAACAGTATTACAACCAAACGTAACTAGGGGATTAGCTACATATTTATTAGGACAAATAGATACACAACTAGCAACATTCTCATTTGATGGAGCAGATGCAGGAAAAATAGTATTATCAAGTAGATTTGAAGGAAATGGTGTACGTTGGGATTATAGTTTAGATGGAAAAATAAATTGGAATGAAGTTTCATCTACAGCAGAAGAATTAAAACATAGTTTAACCCAAAGAGAAATTGAATCAATAACATCTGAAAATGACATATATGTCCATATTGTAGGTACAGACTATAGCGAAGAAAATATATATAAAATAGACATACAAGAATCACAAGGACTTCCTGCAAATTTATTTGCAAGTGATTTAGAAAACAGAATGATAGCAGTAAATTTAAGTACAGAATGGCGTTATTCAGAAAATGACCCATGGATTCCATATAGTGTGTCATCACCTGATTTAACAGGTAACAAAACTGTACAATTACGACAAGGAGCAACTGGAACAAGACTAGCTAGTAGCACACCATCTACATTTAATTTTACAGAAGATAATCAACCTGATACAAGAAAATATATACCTGTATCACACTTAAATATTAATAGTGTTTCAACAGAGGCTGTGAACAATGGTGGAGCAGCTATAAATGCAATAGATGGAAATTATAATACAAGATGGCATTCAGCTTGGAATGGAACAGATACAAATCGTTTTATTGTTGTAAAGTTAGATAAACCAGTATACTTATCAGCAGTAGAGTTTGTGCCAGCAGGTGGCGGAAACGGAAAAATTTACGATGGGACTATTTGGGGAAGTATGGATGGAGAAAACTGGGAAATATTATCACAAAGAACAGGCATAACATATACAAACCAAGCAAATACAAATGCAGATGCTATAACTAATACTAAAAGTTTTGAAATTGAAAATCCAAAAGAAGTTCAATATGTAAAAATAGTTGCAGACAGAACAAATGGTAATTGGTTTACTGCAAGAGCATTTAACTTCTACCAAGACTTAACTAAAGATCCTCATCCTACAGCAGGTATTGCATATAGTACAACTGACAAAACTAATGGTATTGTAATAGCAAGACTTATAAATCCAAGTACAAAAATAACAATAACTAATAATGATGGAAAAGATACATATGTATTTACTGAAAATGGTCAATTTACATTTGAATTTGAAGATGAAAATGGAAATAAAGGAAGCAGTATAGCAAAAGTAGATTGGATTGATAAAGATGGACCAACAGCTGATGTAAAATATGAATTAAATGGTGATAAAAAGTTACTTATTTTATTAGATAACATTAGTGAAGATGTATACTTGTTAGATGAAAATAATAATAAAATAAACTATATAGAAGTACAAAATAAAAAAGTATCAAGTATTTCATATTTAGATTTATCAGGTAATGCATATAAGGTAGTTCATGTTGACGAAAATGGAATTATTAATAAAATAACATATAAAAATACAACTGGTAATGTTACATCTGTTGAAGAATATATAACTACATTAGAAAATGGTATAGTTGTAGGAGAAGAATATTTTGATAGTGAAGGTAATAGTGTAACTATAACCGATGCTGAAAAGGAGACTTTAAGAGGATTACAACAAGCTATAAAAAATCCATTAGAATATGTTCTAGAAACAAGTGGAGAATATGAATTTAGACTTCTTGATAAAGCAAGTAATGTAGCTTACAAAAATATAAAAGTTGATTACATTAATAATAACAGCATAATTTTAGCAAGTGATATTACTTATGATATCACACAAGCAACAAATAAAGATGTTATAGCTACTATTAATCCATATATAATAAACAATGAAGGCGAAAAGATAACAGCAGAAATTACAAATAATAATGGACAGAGCACATACACATTCACAGATAATGGAGAATTTACATTTGAATATAAAGACGTTTCAGATACTGACAATGTAGAAATAAAACAACATAAAGCAAAAGTAGATTGGATTGATAGAGTAGCACCAACAGCAGAAATTAAATATAGTACTAAAGAAACTACAGACAAACCAGTAATAGCCACTTTAATAAATGAAAGCGAGACAATAACAATTCTAAATAATGGATCTAGTAAAGCATATACATTTACAGAAAATGGAGAGTTTACATTCGAATTTGAGGATAAAGCAGGAAATAGAGGAACAGTAACAGCAAAGGTAGATTGGATTAAGAAGGAGCAAGAAAATCCTGATGGAGACAAAATAGGAGATGTAAATAAAGATGGAAAAATAACAGCAACAGACCTTCTATTAATAAAAAGACATTTAGTAGCAGGGCAAAGACAAGAATGGATTTTAAAAGGAGATAAATTTATCGCAGGAGATATTAATGGTGATGGAGACATAACAGCAACAGATCTTCTATTAATAAAAAGGTTAGTATTAAAGCAGATGTTGGCACAATGATATTTTAGATAAACATGTTAAAATATAATTTAAAGGAGAAAAGGATGAAAAATATGAAAAAAATCAAAAAGATAATTGGTATATCATTAATGATATTACTACTAGTAGTCACTACAAAAGTTTATGCAGTAAATGATAGCTTTGGAACTACATTAAAGGCAAGTAGTCTTCAGGCAAAAAAAGGAGACAATGTTACCATTACAATAGGATTAAAAGATATTGCAATTGAAACTGCAGAAAATGGAATAGGGTCATATACCGCCAATATAAAATTTGACCCATCTGTTTTAGAATATGTATCAGTAAATGGTATAGGGAAATGGGAAAAGCCACTTTATCAAAGTGGAATAATTACAGGCAATACAGATGATGCTGAAGTTGTAAAAACAACACAAGATATCGCAACTATAACTTTTAGAGTAAAGGAAGATGCTAAACTTGGAGAAACTACTATAGAATTAAATAACTTCTCTGGTTCAACAGCAGTAATTGATGTACCAGCTAAATCTAATGAATCTATCAAAGTATCAATAATAGATAACAATAGTGGTAATAATGGTGATAATAATAATTCGGATTCTTCTAATGTAAATAAGCCTGGTAATATTGGTAATGAAAGCACAGGAAGATTACCTAATACAGGAGTAACAGACAATATTGTATTTATAGCTATAGTTGTATGTAGTATATTTGCAATAATTTTCTTTATTAGAATGAAAGTGCTTAATATAAAATAGAATAGTTATTAAGTAGCTATTTGAAGATAAAAATGAACACACTAGATTTTAATTTATCTAGTGTGTTTAAATGTTAACATAAATTTTTGCAATATCGTATTGTAATCATCTTAATACTATGGTATAATGGAAAGAGTTTGCGAGAAAATTTCGCACAAGCAACTTATTAATTTTGCCAATTGGCGAAGAAATCAAAAGGAGAGACAGAAATGAAAAAGAACAACAATGTATCGATTCAGGAAGTAACAACAGCTGAAAAGGAGGAGACAACACGGGAAGAGCAGCCACAAAAGTCAATAGTAGAAAAATACGCAGATTTTAAGCAGGCCCTGTACAAAGTAGGAATCGTAATCCTGTATATGGTAATTAGCATTCCTATATGCATAGGTGGAGCATATAATCGTAACACAGGGATGTATGGTGATGGACCTGTAAATTATTCAGAAGATGAATATGACATAATGAAAGTGGCATTAGAAGGTAGCCCTAAGGAGGAAAATCAAGAGGATAAAACGGAAGAAAACACTGAAGAGGGAATTGCGCCTTGCCTTATCGAAGACATAGGACTGGATATAAAAAGGTTCCGAGAAAATGTAACAGATTATGAGATATATACAGAAGGACAAAAAACTATATTAAGAGCTTGGAGAACAACAGGGTCTTTTGTAGCAGAAATAACTGTTACATTAGACAAAAACTATCATGTTATTGATACCAAAAAAAATTATGAAAATAAGGCACAATACATGAAGCAGTTCTATAAAAAGTTACGCAATGATTCGATAGTTGATGGATTGGCGGCGTGGGGAGCTTTAACAGCAGCACTATGCTTTGCAATAAATATTGTTATGTGGGGAGTTAAAAAAATTTCCGATATGAGAAAAAGGAAAATTGAAAGGACAAAAAAAGAAGCAGAAATTACAAAAGAACAAAATAACATTGATGAAAGCTCAGAACAACACACTACTCTCTTGGCAGAAGGTATGAACTATGATAGTGAAGGAGATAAAAGCAGTATAACATCTATTGCAGACAAGAGACCTAATGAATCGGCATCATAATAATGTCTCAAAATAGCCAAAGCTCTCAATATATATTGAGAGCTTTTTAGCGGAAAAAGAGAACAGTATGGTCAAATAGACCATACTGTTATTTTGATGTTTCAGAAGATATTAAAAATAGCAGAAGTAATGCCCGCTTTTCATATGTTGCCAAACGATGCGTGAATTCCCTTGAATGTCTTTAGATTGGAAAACTACATCATCAGGCATTCCAGTATCTATATACCCATGGAGATAATCTGATACCACTTGAATAACTTCCTCAGAGGGGGTATTATTAATAGAACCACTGCTAACAGGAGTGTATTGCCCAGATTGATATACAACATCATATATGTTATCAGGGTAATACCAATGTTTTATCCTATTTTCTATAACATTTGCTACATAACATTGTTCCATTTCAGGACATATTCCTGCTTCAGCATATACAATATGACACATAAGATCAAAGTATTCTTCGAAGAGGTCATTAGCAAGTTGCTTAGATTCAAGAAAATAATTCAATAATTCTTCTTTTTCTTTAGGATATAATTTACTTTGTGCTAAAATAAATTCATACTTATCCTCAAACTCTTCTGCAAATTCATTATACATTTCTTCATGTAATGCAGAAAATTCAGGAATGTTGGAAATTAAGTCTAAGCACAAAGCATATTGTTCTTCAAACAAAGATATCTGTTCTTGAATTATAGATATTTGTTCTTGGTAAAGATTGAAATTTTCCTCTAATAAATTAAAGTATTTATTAGTTGTACTGCATACTATAGCATTTTGTACCTCATCATAAAGTATTCTAATTTGTTCTGATAACTTTTGTGTATTACTCATATTACTTAAAATTTCATCATTAAGTTTTTCTAATTCCATAAAGTCAGATTTAGTTGGAAATTTAATCTTTTGAGCAGTAATTGTAAATTCTTCTTGTGCAATTTTTTGATAATCTTCATGCATCACTTTTGAATGTATATTAACATTAAATATAATCTTTGAAAACAATGTTGATATACCAATTGTAAATATAAAACATATTATATATACAAGACACATTAGAATACCATTATTCCGCCTAGCTATCATCTGCCATAATTTCTCCTTTCAAGTTAACATGTGCATGATTATAACATAAATCATCAAGTTATGTCAACACTACTACTAAAAAAACACAAAAATCTATTTTGTGGGGAAATTAAACTCTACCCAATAGTGTAAAATGATAAATGCTTATATGGGGTTGTAGAAATTGGAGTATTATGTTAAAATAAAAATAATATAAAAGAGCAAAAAATATAGTGAAAAGAGGAAAGAAAATGAATGAACAAACAAAATTATGGTTAGATAAAGAAATGAATGAAATGCAAAAAGAAATTCACAAATTGAATCAACAATTAATGAAAAAGGTACCACTTTGGATAGCTTTATGTATTGCAATAATGGTGGGAATTGGAATCTTAGCAGGATATGATTTCTCTTATATTATACGAGTGCATTTTTTAATTGGATGTTTTTTTTCATTTTTTATTTGGTTGTGTTTCTACTTACAAACAAAGACTACTTCTATAAAAAAGGTAAGATTAGTCTATGAAAAAGCAATAGAAAATACATTAACAGATAAAGAAGAAAAAGATTTATTCAACAATCAAATGGAAAAAGGTAGTTATGATGTAAAAACTTTTCAAAATCCAACAACAGATAAATATCCAGCTCGTCTTTTAGTTGGAGAAGATTTTTGGGTATATTATAGATATCCATATTGCACTATTATTAGTGCATGTGATGTAGAAGAAATTAAAATAAAAAATGAGACAACTAGAATAAACTATAATGTAGGAAATGCACGTGTTCGCCAAAGTATTTCTGTAGGTGTATCTTTCAATATTTCTTACAGTACAGAAAAAGAAGATAGTACTATTTGGTTAGGAAACATAGAACAAGCAGAACAGGCTAAAAAATTGATTCAGAAATACGAGAAAGAGAATTCAATAATCTTTTCTTAAATTCAAAACAAGAAGATGATGATTTCGAAAATAATATCCAATATTATCCTGCAAAGTATAAAACTAGAGATTAGTAAAATGCTAATTTCTAGTTATTTTTTATGCAATTTTTCTGAAAATCATACCTTTTGACTCCCAAATGGCAGATACATATTAAAAAAGTTTAAGAAAGTTTATAAAATTTTCCGACTTTTTATAAAATGGTGACATATACCTAGTAGCGAAGTTAAAAAATTTTTCAAAAAGGTTACATTTTGAATAGTAATTTGGAATTATCTAGTAAAAGGACAAATTAGTAATAAAAAATAATCAAAGTTAATAAACTTTAACAAATGAAAAAGGAAAGGGATATAAGGTTTGAAAGAAAAAAGCAAAATTATAGAGTATTTATTAAATAAAAAAAATCCATATACAATAAAGACGGATAATATGGATATAGAGATGATATATTCTAAAAGTAATAAAACTTTTGAAGAGTGTATGTTAAATATTTTAAAACGAAAGAAGGGAGGGAAAAAAGATAATGGCAGGAAGAAAATCAAAGTATTCTTCTAATGAAAATAATACTATAAAAAATAAGAAATGGTCTGTTGCATTATATATAAGGCTTTCACAAGAAGACGAAGATAATCGGAAAAGAAAAACAAGAAAGTAATAGTGTAACAAGTCAGAAAACATTGCTAAATGAATTCATAGAAGAACATGATGATTTAATAGTTTATGATACTTATATAGATGATGGATTTACAGGAACAGATTTTAATAGACCTTCATTTCAAAAATTACTAGAAGATATGAGAAATGGAAATATTAATTGCGTATTAGTAAAAGATTTATCAAGACTTGGAAGAAATTATATAGAAGTAGGAAATTATATAGAGCAAGTTTTTCCATTATTTAATATAAGATTCATTGCCATTAATGATTTTGTAGATAGTTTTAAAAATCCATCAAGTACAAATACAATTCTAGTACCATTTAAAAATTTAATAAATGATGAATATTGTAGAGATACATCTATTAAAATAAGAACATCATTAAACGGAAAAAAGAAAAAAGGCGAGTTCATAGGGGCATTTCCATCTTATGGATATATCAAAAATCCAAAGGATAAGCATAAGTTAATAATTGATAAGAGTGTTGTAAATATTATAAAAAATATATTTAATTGGAATGTAAATGAAGGATTAGGAAAGATAGCAATTTGTCATAGATTAAATGATCTAGGTGTTTTAAACCCTACAGGACATAAGAAATTAGAACTAGTACAGAATTATAATAACTATGGAATTCAAGATAATACATATACTTGGACGCCTTCAACAATACGAAATATTTTAAGTAATGAGGTGTATATAGGTAATACTGTTCAAGGAAAAAGAAGAACAAAAAGTTATAAAGTACACAAAGTAGAAAGTGTTCCAGAGGAAGAATGGGTAAGAGTAGAAAATACACATGAACCAATTATTGATAAAGCGATTTTTGAAAAAGCACAAGAACTGAGCAAAAGAGATACAAAGGTATCTCAAAAAACAAAAGAATTATCAGTATGGGCAGGTTTTCTAAGGTGTAGCGATTGTAAAAGAGCAATGAACAAGAAAAGCAGTACCAATAAAAGTGGAAATAAGTATGAATATTATATTTGTAGTACCTATAGAAAAAAATCAAATAATCTTTGTACAAAACATTCTATTAAAGTGGAGAACTTGGAAAAAGCAGTTTTGAAAGCCATTAATTTTCACATTAATTTATTAATTGATACAGAAGAAGTCGTACAACAAATAAATGAAAGTACATATCAAAATACAAAAAACGAGAATATTGAGAATATGATAATTGCCAAACAAAATGAGATTTCCAAGATATCAAATTATAAGAGAACATTATATGAAGATTGGAAGAATGAAGATATTACAAGAGAAGAATATTTAGAATATAAACAAAAATATGAAAATGACATTGAAAGGCTAAAGAGAAATATCGAAAGGCTAGAAAATGAAAAGCAAAAGTATGAAAGCCAAAATATAAATACTAATGAATGGATAGAAAAATTTAAAGAGCAAAAAGGAATTACAGAACTTTCAAGAGATATAATGATGGAATTAATAGATTGTATATATGTAAAAGAAAATGGAGATATAAAAATAAAGTTTAAATTTGAGGATGAATTTAAAAGATGTTTAGAATACATAGAGAATAATAAAATAACACTAGAAAAACAAGTAGTAAATTTATAATTTTTGTGTTGTCAAAATTACCCAAGGAGGAGGTGTCGCAGCACCATTAGGAGGTCAAATATTATCAGAGATATTGCCATACTTAAACATACAACAAGGAAACAAAGAAGAAGTAGAACTAAGAAATGAAATAACAGTACCAGAAATAGAAGGGAAGACAATACAAGAAGCAGAAAAAATATTAAAAGAGTATAATTTACAAATAAATATAAACAATCAAACAGAAGAAACTAACAAAGAATCCATAATAACAAGACAAATGCCCCAAGCTGGTGTAACAGTATATGAAAAAAGTTATATATATATAGACATAAAATAAGAAAAAATTATAAAAAAGCTTGTAAGATTAGTTATATTTTAGTATAATAAAGTCCTAAAATAGGAGAAGAAAACAAAAAGTTATAATGATATAGCATAAATAAGGAGAGATAAATATGAAAGATTTAGATGATTTTAATTTTCATGAACAAGCAGAACTAATGAATATATTAAATAATTTTAAAGAAAACAACCGAATGCAGAAAAACCAAAGTATAGGGTTTAATGCAGAAACATTATATAACTTTATAGAACAAGATAAAAATAAATAAAAAATTATACAATAAAAACAATGGATATAAAACTTAAGATACATAGGAAGAGGAAGTTAGATGAAAAAAGTATTAATAGATTCTCTAAAAAAATACAAATGGCAAATACCAATACAAATCATATTAATGGGACTTAACATATATATATTAACAATACCAGCAGCAATTATAGGAAACATTATTGACTTATTTTATGATATAGAAGCAAATAAACAAATTATAGTAAACAATACATATTACCTTTTAGTAATATGTATTGTTTACTTGCTTAATAGATTGATATGGAAATACTTAGAAACCTATATTTCAAGAGGAGTAGAAAGAGATATAAAATCAAAATTGTTCCAAAGATTCCTAAAATTAAAGCTTCAGAACATA
The DNA here is from genome assembly GCA_947087745.1 of uncultured Clostridium sp. GTDB lineage: Bacteria > Bacillota > Clostridia > TANB77 > CAG-508 > CAG-269. The sequence continues at coordinate 21,905 of CAMUDX010000004.1, forward strand.
CAAAGTATTAAAAATGGAGAAATAATGTCATACTTTGTAAAAGACACAAATGAAATAAGAAGTACAGTATATAGAATAATAAGTCATGGAGCAAGGACATTTTTTACATTTATAATAGCAATATATAGAATGGCAAGTGGTGTCAACATATATTTAACATTTGCTGTAATGATTCCAATAATAATAGCATCAATACTTTTAGTAAAAATAAAAAAATATGTAGAAATCAGTTTTAAAAAAGCACAAGACAAATTCACAGAAATGTCTGAATATATACAAGAAAGTACAGATAGTGTACGCACAACAAAAGCATACTCATGTGAAGGAAGTCAATTAAAGGACTTTATTAGAAAGAATAAATTAGTTCGCCAAAGCAATAATACAGTAGATGTATACTCAAATTTATTATCAACATGTATACAAATATGTTTTGGAATGTGTTATGCAATTTCACTACTATTTGGGGCTAAATTAGTGTTAGATGGAAAAATAACAGTTGGAGAGTTAGTAACATTCAACGGATATATTGGGTTATTTGTTAATCCAGTAAATTGGATACCACAGATTATATCAAGATTTAAAAGAGCTCAAATAGCTTATGAAAGATTAGATAAAGTATTTAAACTAGATGTAGAAAAGAGTAATACAAAAAACAATCTAAAAAAAGAAAAATTAGAAGGAAACATAGAAATAACAGATTTAAGTTTCCATTATCCAGGAGTACTAGATAAAGCTTTAGAAAATATTAATATAGATGTAAGAAAAGGGAAAACTCTAGGAATTATAGGAACAATTGGAAGCGGAAAAACAACATTAATGAATTTAATAACAAGATTATATAGTATACCAAATGGAAAAATAAAAATTGATGGAAGAGACATAAATGATATACCAATCGAAGTTCTAAGAAACAACATATGCTATATCACACAAGACAATTTCTTATTCTCCACAACACTAAAAGACAATATATGCTTATTCAAAGAAGAATATGAAGAAGACGATATTAAAGAAAGTACTAAAAAGGCTATAGTATATGAAGATATACAACATATGCCAGAAGGACTTAAAACTGTAATAGGAGAAAGAGGAGGAGATTTATCAGGAGGGCAGAGGCAAAGAGTTGCAATTTCAAGAGCATTCTTGAAAAACAGTACAATTCTAATATTTGATGATACTTTCTCAGCTTTAGATAATAGAACATCAGAAAAGTTAATAGAAAATATAAGAGAACTGTCAGAAGAAAAGACTTGTATAATAATTTCAAACAAGGTATCAGATGTAAAACACAGTGATGAAATTATTGTATTAGATGATGGAAAGATTATAGAGAGAGGTATACATGAAGAATTAATTAATCAAAAAGGAATATATAATGACTTTTATGAACAACAATCTACAAAAGCAGATTCAGGCATTTTGGCATGAAAAGTGGATAAAAGACAAGAATATAGAAATAAGGAGAGAAAGAAAACTAATGAAAAACCAAACATTAAAGAGAATAGCAAAAATGTTAAAACCACAAACTAAAGCCATAGTAATTATATCAATGCTAGCAATTATAATAAATATAGGAGAGGTAGTAAAACCATATTTAATAAAGTTAGTAATTGATAACTATTTAAATAATGGTATTTGGAAGAGTGGAATAATGACAGTTGGAATTATAGGAGGAATATATATTGCAATTGTATTAATTGGAAATATATTAAATTTTGTAATTACTACAGCCACAAGTATGATGGGTGAAAATGTAGTATATACAATGAGAAACAAACTATATAAATACATACAATATGCAAATATACCTTTTCATGATAGAACTCCATCAGGAACATTATTTGTTAGAATTACCAGTGATGTAGAAGATATTATAACATTTTTCAAAGATGTAATAACAACAATTGTAAAAGACATTATAATGATAATAGCATTAGCAGGAATGATGATAGCATTAGATTATAGGTTAGCAATATTATGCTTTTTAATAATTCCTTTAGTACTTATTACATCAATAATTATCACAAAAGTAAGTAAAAAAGTAAGAGAATATTCAAAGCATGTAAAAACAAAATTAAACATCTTCTTAGCAGAATCAATATATGGAGTAAAATTAATCAAAATATTTAACAGGCAATACGAAAAAGAAAAAGAATGTAATAAATTATGCCATGAATTTTGGAAATCAAGAATACCAACAGCCTTTACAGAAGGAATGCTAGTTGCAATGATGTACATATTTGAGAATTTAGGGGTATCACTTATAGTTTGGGTTACAGCAAATCATATTTTTGGAATAAACCTAGAAGTTGGAGTTATTTACATGTTCATAACATATATTAAACAAATATTCTCACCAATTAACAGAATTGTAGAAAATTTTGAAACTATACAAGAAGCAACAGTATCAATTAACAAAATATATGATATTATAGAACATAAAGAATATTTAGAAGATTTTGAGAAAGGGATAGAACTAGAAGAAATAAAGGGAAAGATTGAATTCAAAAATGTATGGTTTGCATATGAAGAAGAAAACTGGATTTTAAAAAATGTTAGTTTTACAATAGAGCCAGGACAAAGTATAGCTTTAGTAGGGAGAACAGGTTCAGGTAAAACTACTATAATAAATCTATTAAACTGTTTCTACGAGATACAAAAGGGAGAAATCTTGTTAGATGGAGTAAATATTAAAGATATTAATTTACGATATCTCAGAAAAAATATAGGAATCATTTTACAAGACCCATTTATATTTGCAAAAACTATTAAAGATAATATTCAACTAAATGAGCATTTATCTGATGAAGAACTAGAAGATGTTATAAAATTATCTTCAGCAGAAGACTTTATAAATTCATTACCAAATGGAACAGCAGAAATTGCACGAGAAAGAGGAAGTTCTTTTTCAGCAGGTCAAAAACAATTATTAGCATTTGCTAGAATTTTTGCACATAATCCTTCAATTTTTATATTAGATGAAGCAACAGCAAATATAGATACAAAAACAGAAGAATCAATACAACAATCAATTGACAAAATTTCAAAAGAAAAAACATCTATTTTTATAGCACACAGATTGTCTACAATTGTTGGTGTTGACAAGATTATAGTTCTAAATAATGGAGAAATCATTGAACAAGGTAGCCATAATGAATTAGTTAATAAATCAGAAGGATATTACAGCAAGCTATATAATGCATATTATAGTAGTTTAACAGTATAAGTAATTAGTAAATAAAATATTTTTCAAATTTATGTAAATTTTGGTAAAAGTATTGCAAATTATGTCAAGTTATGTTAAAATAAACTATAGGTATTTATATATACTCTGAAGGGAGAATAAAATGGAAGATAAGAAAAAAGATGAAAAATCAGTAAAGCTTGTAGATACAGATTTAAATAAAAAGTTGAAATCAATAATAAAATCATTTGTAAAAATAGAAACAGAAATTAGTGAAAAAATAGAAACCAGTAAATTAGATATGCAAAATGGAATAGAAAATATAAAACAACATAATATAACATTTCAAAATGATTCTAGAGACGTAAGTAAACAAAATGATATGTTAACACCAGAAATGCAAGCAATGATAAGGCAATTTGTAATAGAAAAATTACAAAATAATCAAGAGAAGGCAGAACTATCGTTAATAGAAGAAAAAGAGAAGGCTAAAGCAGAAACTATTCAAAATTGTAAAGAAGCTATTGATGAAGAGAGACAACGATTAGAAGATAAAGTGAATGCTGAGAAAGAAAGGCTAAAAGATATTTATAATAAAATGAAAGACAGCAAGAAAGATTTAGAAGAAGTTAGGAATTCAATAGCTACACTTAAATTACAACCAGAAAGTAGAACATTTAAGCTATTGGATAAAGAAAAACAAGAAATTATGCAACAAAGAAAACTAGAGTATGAAGAGAGAGAATCAGCTAGAAAAGATATAAAAAGTGCAGAATCAGACTTAAAGTTTTTTGATGAAGTATATGGAAGCATTAACTTTGAAAGTGAAGATTTTATAAATGACATATTAAAGATAATGTATAGTAAAGAAGGAGAAAGAGCAGATTATAGTATTTTACTACAAGAAGAGGAATGGGAAGAAAATCTTAATGTAGTACAAGATAGAAAAGAAGTAGAAAGAAAAGAACAGGAGAAATTGGAAAAAGAAAGACTAGCAAAGGAAAAGGCAGAGAAAGAAAAGCTAGAAAAAGAAAGACTAGCAAAAGAGAAGGCAGAGAAAGAAAGACTAGAAAAAGAAAAAAAGGAAAGAGCAAAGAAAGAAGCAGAAAATAAAAAAGAAGGACAAGAAACAAAGCCAAATCCGACTCAAAAACCTGAGCAAAAGCCAAACCCAAATCCAGTACAGAAACCTGAGCAAAAACCAACTCCAACTCCAAAGCCTGAACAACAATTAACTCCTGAAGAAAGAGAAATACTAAATGTAAATGAGCACGATGCAGAAATAAGCGTAAAAGAAAAATCCATAAAGATGTTAGGTAGTGGAAAAAATAAATCAAAACAATACCCAAGACTAACATATGTAGCTAAGAAAGATAGCTATCTAGCAGAAGATAAAGATGGAAAAATTGTAATTATAAAAAGAGGGAAATATAGCGATAAGGCTGTTAAAAATTTCATCTCTCAAGAAATAGGAGTAGATGTAGAAGAATTAGGATATGTAGATGCATCCGTTGTATTAGCATGGATGAAATATGATGATAGATATGGAACTAACGAGACTATGAAATATATACAGAGTATTTTAAAACCAGACATGTCTAAAGAAAATAAGAATTCAGCAAATGTTCTATATAACTTAAAGGGGCTACATACAAATAAAAATATATCAGCAGAAGAAAAAAATAGAATTTTAGAATGTGCTAATTATGCTCAAGAGTTTAATATAGCAAATGTAAAGAAAGGATTTATAGCTAGTATAACAGAAAGAATATCAAATACAATAAAAAGGAGTAATAATAACAAGCTTGACAAAGGAAAGAGTGGAGCAGAAATAATAGCAGAAGATTTAAAAAATAGAGAAGCAAGAAAAAGAGAAAATAAATTTAAGAAAGAAATACAAGTAACAAGTGCGTATAAGGATATAGGAAGACAAATATCAAGCTCAGATAAAGATGGCTTAGATAATATACTTACAAATGCTAGAGAAGAATTAAGAGAAGGAAAAATTTCAACTACAGAATATAGCGGATTAATTTATAGTGCAAACAATAGAAGAAAAGAACTAAGTAGTGCAAAACCATCAGTAAAAAAAGAGCCAGTTGCAAGTAAACCAGAACAAGGAGAAGAAAACCGTGGATAAATAAAAATAAAGTAAATATGAAAAGAAATACTATTCCAAATAGTGTTTCTTTTTTTCTAACTACAGAAATTTCGACAGATTATTGAAGCAATAAGAAAGTTCTGATATAATTGCAGTATAATAATAATATAATTAATAAGAGACAAACGGAGTCAAAAAGTGTGTCAAAAAGAACGTCCCCATGACACAAAAAATAGGAGGAATGATATGGAAGAAATATGTATTAACAAAAAAGTTAAAGAAGAAACAAGCAGAATACTAGAGAAATATCCAAAAGAAAAAAATCAATTAATAGCAATACTAAATGATGTACAAGAAAAATATGGATATATACCAAAACAAGCACAAATAGTAATATCAGAATATCTATCAATTCCAATGGCAGAAATCTATGGAGTAATAACATTTTACTCAAGATTTACGCTTACACCAAAGGGAAAATACAATATATCAATATGCTTAGGAACAGCATGTTATGTAAAAGGCTCTCAAAAGATATTAGACAGAGCAAAAGAAAGATTGAAAATAGAACCAGGAGAAGTAACAGAAGATGGGAAGTTTTCAATTGACGAAGTAAGATGTGTTGGAGCATGCGGATTAGCACCAGTTTTTATGGTCAATGATGAAGTGTACGGAAATGCGACAGTACAACAATTTGATAAGGTACTAGACGAATTACAACAAAAGTAATAAAGTATAAAATTATATAAGAACTTATATGTCATATAAGGTACAAGGAGGTAGTATGAAAACTCTAGAAGAAATTAAAAAAATAAGAGAAACAAAAAGGAAAGAACTAGATTTAAGAGTAAATGAGAAAGCTAATACATATGAAAAACATATATTAGTATGTCATGGAACTGGATGTACTTCGTCAAAATCACCAGAGATATTAGAAAATTTTAGAAGAATTCTAAAAGAAAAAGGCATAGAAAATGTAAGAGTTATAATGACAGGATGTTTTGGGTTATGTTCAAAAGGACCAATAGTTATAATAAGACCAGAAGAAACATTCTATGCACATGTAAAACCAGAAGATTGTGAAGAGATAATACAATCACATATATGTGAAGGTAAAAAAGTAGAAAGATTGCTGTGTAAAGATATAGATGGCTCAGCAGTAAATAGGCTTGATGATTTAAACTTTTATAAAAAGCAAAAAAGAATAGCATTAAAAAACTGTGGAGTAATAGACCCAGAAAATATAGATGAATATATTGCATTTGATGGATATAAAGCATTAGAGCAAGTATTAACAAAAATGAATTCAGATGAAGTAATAGATGTAATCACAAAATCAGGGTTAAGAGGTCGTGGAGGAGCAGGATTTCCAACAGGTAAAAAGTGGAGTTTTACTAAAGAAGAAGCAAATGAACAAAAATATGTAGTTTGCAATGCAGATGAAGGGGACCCAGGAGCATTTATGGATAGAAGTATTTTAGAAGGAGACCCACATTGTATATTAGAGGCTATGGCAATAGCGGGATTCGCAATAGGAGCAAACCAAGGATATATATATGTAAGAGCAGAATATCCAATAGCAGTTAATAGATTAAAGGTAGCAATAAAACAAGCAAGAGAATATGGACTATTAGGAGAAAACATATTTAGAACAGATTTCAAATTTGATATAGATATTAGATTAGGAGCAGGAGCATTTGTATGTGGAGAAGAAACAGCATTATTAGAATCAATAGAAGGAAGAAGAGGGCAACCTAGAGTAAAACCTCCATATCCTGCAAGCTACGGATTATTCGGAAAACCAACAGTAATAAACAATGTAGAAACATTGGCAAATATAACAAAGATAATATTAAATGGAGCAGAATGGTATTCAAGTATAGGAACAGAAAATTCAAAAGGAACGAAAGTATTTGCACTAGGAGGAAATGTAAATAATGTAGGACTAGTAGAGGTACCTATGGGAACAACATTAAGGGAAATAGTATATGATATTGGAGGAGGAATACCAAAAGGAAGAGAATTCAAAGCCGCACAAACAGGAGGACCATCAGGTGGGTGTATACCAGCAGAACATCTAGATACACCAATAGACTATGAATCATTAACAAGAATAGGATCAATGATGGGGTCAGGTGGATTAATAGTAATGGATGAAACAAAATGTATGGTTAACTTAGCAAAATTTTATTTAGAATTTACAGTAAAAGAAAGTTGTGGAAAATGTACACCTTGTAGAATAGGAACGAAAAGAATGTTAGAGACATTAGAGAGACTATGTTCAGGAGAAGGAACAGAATATGACATATACAAACTAGAAAAATTAGCAGAAAACATAAAAAAAGCAAGTGTATGTGGTCTAGGACAAAGTGCACCAAATCCAGTAATAAGCACATTGAAATATTTCAGAGAAGAATTCAAGCAACATGCAATAGAGAAAGAATGTAAAACACATGAATGCAAAGCGTTATCAAAAATAACAATAGATCAAGAACTATGTAAAGGATGTGGATTATGTCAAAGAAATTGTCCAGTTGAAGCAATAGAAGGAGAAGCTAGAGAAAAAAGAACAATCAATCAAGAAAAGTGTATAAAATGTGGAACATGCATAGCAACTTGTCCATTTAAAGCTATTAAGTAAGCCGTTCGTAAAGTAAAAATTGAGAGTTACGGATTACTTATGCAATCGACGAAGGAGATTGTAAACCTTAAAAAGAAAGGAAAAGGAATATGAGTGAAAAAGAAAATTTAGTCACACTAATGATAGATGGAATAGAAGTAAAGACAAAAAAAGGAACTACCATATTAGAAGCAGCAAAAGAAGTAGGAATAGACATACCAACACTATGCTACCTAAAAGAAATAAATGAAGTAGGAGACTGTAGGATGTGCATAGTAGAAGTAGAAGGAAGAAAAGGATTTGCCACATCATGTATACAAAAAGTAGAAGAAGGAATGGTAGTACATACACACACACCAAATGTATTAGAAGCAAGGCATGTAATACTAGATTTAATAATATCAAACCATGCAAAAGACTGCCTAACATGCACACGTTCAGGAAACTGTGAATTACAAGCATTAGCAACCAAATTTAATGTATTAAATGTAGAATTTACAGGAGAGATGTCAAAGCATGAAATAGATGATAAATCACCAGCAATAGTAAGAGACTTTAATAAATGCATATTATGTAGAAGATGTATAGCCACATGTAAGAATGTACAAGAAATAGGAGCAATAGATTGTATCGAAAGAGGATTTGAGTCATGTATATCAACAACATATGACCATAGTCTAAATGATGTAGATTGTACATTTTGCGGACAATGTATAGAAGCATGCCCAACAGGTGCACTACATGAAAAAGAATCAATAAATGATATATGGGTAAAATTAAAAGACCCAGAAACATATGTTGTAGTACAAACGGCACCAGCCGTAAGGATTGCACTAGGCGAAGAATTCGGAATGCCAATAGGGACAAATGTAAAAGGGAAAATGGTAACAGCACTAAAAAGAATAGGATTTGATAAAGTATTTGACACAAATACAGCAGCGGATTTAACGATAATGGAAGAGGCAAATGAATTTATAAAAAGAATACAAAATGGCGGAGTATTACCAATGATAACATCATGTAGCCCAGGATGGGTACGATTTGCAGAAAAAAATTACGGAGATATATTAGAACATTTATCAAGTTGTAAATCACCACATCAAATGTTTGGAGCTATAATAAAATCATATTTTGCAGAAAAATATGGCATAGACAGAAATAAAATATGTACAGTATCAGTAATGCCATGCATTGCTAAAAAATACGAATGTACTAGGTCGGAAATGGAAGTAGATGGTGCAAGAGATATAGATTATGTAATAACTACGAGAGAACTAGCAAGAATGATAAAACAAGCCAACATTGATTTTGTGGATTTAGAAGACAGTAAATTTGATAACCCTATGGGAGAAGCAAGTGGAGCAGGTGCAATATTTGGTACAACAGGTGGCGTAATGGAAGCAGCAATAAGAACAGCAGTAGATACTTTAGAAAATAAAAGCATAGATAAACTAGAATATCGTGAAGTAAGAGGAGAAAAAGGAATAAAAGAAGCAACATTAAATATAGCAGGAAAAGAAGTAAAAATTGCAGTTGCAAGTGGATTAGCTAATGCAAGAAAATTAATGGAACAAATAAAGATGGGAAAATCACCATATCATTTTATTGAAATAATGGCATGTCCAGGAGGATGTGTAATGGGTGGTGGTCAACCAATAAAAAGTTCTAAAATACAAGCTACAGTTGATGTAAGAAAACTAAGAGCAGACGCATTATATACAATAGATGAAAAGAGTACAATTAGGAAGTCGCATGAAAATCCAATAATGAAACAGTTATATGATGAGTTCCTAGAAAAACCAGGAAGTCATTTAGCTCACAAGTATTTACATACTACATATAGTCCAAAATCTAAATATGATATTGAATAGGGTATAAATTAATTAAAAACATATAAATAATATAACTAAGAAATTAAAAGGCTTGAAATTACCATGAAATTGTGATGTATATTTACATAAGATTGCAGAAATCTATTTGCACATTACGAAAGATATTATTGATAATTAATAAAAGTGCTATAACAATCATCAATAAGGAATGAAAAGAAAAAACTGAAAAAGAAACACTCAAACTTAAAGACTACTCCAATACAATAGATTTATATTGTATTGGAGTAGTCTTTGTATTTTGAATTTTATAGAAAATACATAAAGGCTTAGGGAATACACTGGTGTAATAAAATAAGTATGAATTACTAAAGAAGATGTAATTAAAAAGAAAATAAAATGTCATAAATTATGTATATGAAGTTTCCGTAATATAGTTGCAATGAATAGTATAAAACATCAAAATTCTGCCATTTACTAAGACTATAATAAGTATTAAAATATTATTATTATAAGAGTTTAAGTGAGGAAAAATATTATGAAGTTATCAAAAGATAAAAAAGTTAAAATTGCAATAAGTTTAATAATAGTTCTATTAGCAGTTATAGTAATAGGAATAATTAGTCGTGGAATTCAAACGCAAACAGGATTGACAACAGAATTAGACAATGTAAAAGATGCATCTGTTATACAATCAAATAGTACTCTTACAGAAACCTCAGCAGAATGGGCAAAGTCAATAGGTGGAGATAAAAATGATAACATAACATCAATAGTAGCAACAAGAGATGGCGGATATTTAGTAGGAGGAAACTTTTTATCAAGTAGTATAAGTTTGGAAAATAATTTAGGATTAACTAATTCTGGTTCCCACGATGGAATGATAATAAAATATAATAGTACAGGGATAGCCCAATGGGCAAAAGCAATTGGTGGAAGTGGAAGTGATAGTATATCTTCGGTAATAGAAACTACAAATGGAGATTATGTAGTGGTAGGTTATTTTGGGGTATCAACTATTAATCTAGGAAATGGTGTAAGTATAACAAATTCTAACACTAGTAATGGCAGTATGGGGATGATAATTAAATATAATAGCACAGGAGTTGCACAATGGGCAAAACAAATGGGAACAAGTCGGAACGATGTCTTTTAACTCAGTAATTGAAACTAAAGATGGAGGATATTTAGTAGGAGGAGGAAGTTATCAAGGTAGTGCACATGGAGAATTAATAAAATATGATATTAATGGAAATGTACAGTGGTCTAAGACAATAGGAGGAAAGGGTAATGATGACATAAGAGTAGTAATAGAAACACAAGATGGGGGATATTTAGTAGGAGGATATTTTTCATCAGCACAAATAGTCCTAGATAATAGAATAGTATTAGCAAACAATGATATTAATACTCTTAATGGAACAGCCAGTACTCGTGATGGAATGATAATAAAATATAATAATGCAGGAGTTGCCCAATGGGCAAAAGCAGTAGGAAGCAATAGTAATGATGAAATAACAACAATAGCAACAACCAAAGATGGAGGATTTTTAGTAGGAGGAAATTTTAACTCAAACAGTATAAATTTAGGAAATAATATAATTTTAAATCGCATTAGTAGTGGTAGTACTGATGGAATGATAATAAAATATAATAGTGCAGGAGTTGCACAATGGGCAAAAGCAATAGACAAAAATAACAATGAAAAGGTAGAATCAATTTATGAGACTCAAGATGGAGGATTTCTAGCGGGCATACAATTATCAAGTAGTCCTTTATACATCATAAAATATAACAGCTCAGGAAATGCACAATGGCAAAAATCAATAACTGCTAGTGCAGCAAATGGACCTAAAATAACATCAATTGTAGGCACTAAAGATGGAGGATATGTTGTAGGAGGTAGTTTTTTCTCAGCCAGTGTAAATTTAGGGAATAATGTGACTATAAATAATCACTATAAACCATCAGGAGGTACATTTACTTCAGATGGAATGATAATAAAATTCAGAGATACAATAGGTCCACAAGTAAGCATAACAAGTTCGCTAAATGAATCAACTGCAACAAGCCGTGGGTATGGAAAGTCAGCAAATGTAACTATAACAATTACAGATGAAGGTGGTTCAGGATTAAATGGTAATAATAATTATCAATACTATTTGTCAACAAATAGTACACAATTAACAGGAGGAGAATGGATAAATTATACACCAGGACAGGCATTTACTATAGGAGAGGGAAAGTCAGGATATCATTATTTATTTATAAAACAAGTAACAGATAATGTTGGAAATTTAAGTACAGGGTCATCAAATGTAGTTGAAGGTACAACATATCATGGAGGTATGAGACTAGGATTCGATAATACACCTCCAACTGCTGGAACAATGACAATGAAATTGGGAAATAGTGAAGGGACAACATACACAAACGACACGTATACAAATCAGAATGTATATATAGAGCAAGTAGAAGGAACAGATGAACATTCAGGACATAAAACAACAACATATAGTGTAAAAGGACCAATAACATTAGAAAACCAAACAAATCCAACAACACTAACAGAGGAAGGAATATATGAAATAACAGTAACAACAACAGATAATATGTATTTAACAGCAACAAGAACATATACAGTAAAAATAGATAGAAGATTACCGACTGCTGGAACACTAACAATGAAACTAGGAGGTAGCACGGGAGAGGCATACACAAACGATACATGGACAAACGAAAGTGTATACATATCACCAGTAGATGGAAAAAGTGAACACTCAGGACACAAGTCTACAACATATAGTGTAAAAGGACCAAAAACACTAACTAACCAAACAACACCAACAATTCTAACAGAAACAGGAATATATGAAATAACAGTAACAACAACAGATTATGCAGGAAACATAGCAACAAATACATATACAGTAAAAATAGACAAAACAGCTCCAATAGCAGGGACATTAACTATGAAACTAGAAAGTAGCGAAGAAGAAGCATACATAAATAACACATGGACAAGTAAAAGTGTATATATAGAGCCAGTAGATGGAACAGATGAACATTCAGGACATAAAACAACAATGTATAATATAAGTGGAGCAAAAACATTAAACAATCAAACAATGGCAACAACATTAACAGAAACAGGTATATATATAATAGAAGTAATAACAACAGACAATATGGGGAATAAAGACACAAATATATATACAGTAAAGATAGACAAAGAAAATCCAACTTGCCGGAACATTAATAATGAAACTAGGAACTAGTAATGGGGAGGCATATACAAATAACACATGGACAAACCAAAGTGTATATATAGAGCAAGTAGATGGAACAGATGAACACTCAGAACATAGTAAAACAACATATAGTATAACTGGAGCAATGGATATAAGCAATCAAACAGAAGGAATTACCTTAACAGAAACAGGAATTTATGAAATAACAATAACAACAACGGACAATGTAGGAAATACAGCAACTAACTTGTATACAGTAAAAATAGATAAAACAGCTCCAACTTGCCGGAACACTAACAATGAAACTAGGAAGTAATACAGGAGAGGAATATACAAATGGCACATGGACGAATCAAAATGTATATATAGAGCAAGTAGAAGGAGCAGATGAACATTCAGGACACAAAAGTACAACATATAGTGTAAAAGGACCAATAACATTAGAAAACCAAACAACACAAACAACACTAACTGAAGAAGGAATATATAAAATAACAGTAACAACTTTAGACAATATGGAAAATATAGAATCAAATACATATACAATAAAAATAGACAAAACAGAACCAACAGCTGGAACAATAAATATGAAGTTAGAAAGTATTGAAGGAGAAACATATACAAACGACACATGGACAAACCAAAGTGTATATATAGAAACAGTAAATGGAGCAGACGAAGACTCAGGACATAGTAAAACAACATATAGTATAAGAGGAGCAACAACATTAGATAACCAAACAGAAGCAACAACATTAGCAGAAACAGGAATATATGAAATAACAGTAACAACAACAGATAATGCGGGAAACATATCAACAAACACGAATACAATAAAGATAGACAAAGAAAATCCAACAGCAGGAACTCTAGCAATGAGATTAGAAAACAGCGAAGGAGAAACATACACAAACGACACATGGACAAACCAAAGTGTATATATAAAACCAGTAGATGGGTTAGATGAACATTCAGGGCATAGTAGAACAATATATAGTGTAAGTGGAGCAATAACATTAGAAGACCAAACAGAAGCAATAACATTAACAGAAACAGGAACATACGAAATAACAATAACAACAGAAGATGTTGCTGGAAATATATCAACAAACACGAACACAGTAAAAATAGATAAAACATCTCCAATAGCTGGAACATTAACTATGAAATTAGAAGATAGCCAAGGAGAAACATACACAAATGACATATGGACAAATAAAAGTGTATATATAAATCAAATAGAAGGAACAGATGAGCATTCAGGACACAGAATTACAACATATAGTGTAAGCGGAGCAATAACATTAGAAGACCAAACAGAAGCAACAATTTTAACAGAAACAGGAATATATACAATAACAGTAACAACAATAGATAATATGGGATATATAGCAACAAATACATATACAATAAAAATAGACAAAGAAAATCCAACTTGTCGGAACAGTAATAATGAGATTAGAAAACAGTGAAGGAGAAATATACACAAATGACACATGGACAAACCAAAGTGTATATATAGAGCAAGTACAAGGAGCAGATGAACTTTCAGGACACAATAAAACAACATATAGTGTAAGAGGAGCAATAACATTAGAAGACCAAACAGAAGCGATAACATTAACAGAAACAGGAACATATGAAATAACAGTAACAACAACAGATAATGTAGGAAACACATCAACAAACACGAACACAGTAAAAATAGATAAAACATCTCCAATAGCTGGAACATTAACTATGAAATTAGAAGATAGCCAAGGAGAAACATACACAAATGACATATGGACAAATAAAAGTGTATATATAAATCAAATAGAAGGAACAGATGAGCATTCAGGACACAGAATTACAACATATAGTGTAAGCGGAGCAATAACATTAGAAAACCAAACAGAAGCAACAACTTTAACAGAAACAGGAGTATATACAATAACTGTAACAACAGCAGATTATATGGGAAATACATCAACAAATACATATACAGTAAAGATAGATAAAATTTTACCAACACTAACAGTAAACCCAACAAGCGGAGAATATGCAAAAACAAGAGAAGTAACAATAACAGTAACTGACGAAGGAGGGTCAAACTTAAATAATAATAATAGTTACCAATACTATTTATCAAGCAATAATACAACTTTGTCAGGAGGAGAATGGATAAATTATACAAATGGAGAAGCATTTACAATAGGGCAAGGAAAAACAGGAATATACTATCTATTCGTAAAGAAAATAACAGATAGTGTAGGAAATACAAATACAGCAGAAGGAATAATAGAAACGACAGATGCAATTCCATGCCAAATCTATGGGGAATACAAATTTGACAATGAAATACCAATCATTACAAAGGCTGAGTTAATAAACAACAAAATAATAATAGAAGCAAATGAAGAAAACTCAGGATTATCAAAATATAGATATACAACAAGTAACACAAAACTTACAAATCCAGAGATAACAGAAGAAAACAGTATAGAAATGCCAGTAACAGGAGAAATGATAGTACAAAATATAAATGAAGCAAAATACATATATCTATTAGTAGAAGACTTAGTAGGAAATACAAGTGAAATAGTAGAAATAGAAGTTCCACAAATAAAGATAGAAGGAGAAACAAACCTAGATACAGAAGACAAAAAAGGAGAAGTACACTTAAATCTTGAAATAGGTGGAAAAGGTGACAAAACATATAAAATATATCAAAAGGCTGAAACAGATGAAGAATGGCAAGAAGTATTAAGAACAAATGAGACAAATGTAACAGTAACTACAGCAAAAGATGTAACAGCTCCAAACTTACCTACAATCAGTGTAAATGAAATAGATGATAATGATGAAATAAACATAAGTCAAACAACAAAGGATAATGCAAGTGTATACAAATTCTTAGTAGAAGTATGTGATAGGGAAAATAATGATATAATATTAGCAACATCAGAAGAAATAACAAAAGAAGTAAAAACAGGTGAAAAGGGATATTACTATATACTAGAGGATAACTTAGACAATGAGTTTAACATAGAAAATGCAATATACACAGAAGCAGGTAATTTAAAATTAGATATACAACATAATGGGCAATATATAAGAATGAAAGCAGTAGACGTAGCAGGAAACATAAGTGAAGAAGGTCATGTACAAATATATATAACAACAGACTTAACAGTAAACCTAGATGGAGGAAAACTACAAAAGGAACTGGAGACAAAGCCAGGGTTAGAAGCAGGAACAGTAATTATAACAGGATTAGTAGGAAAAACAGTAGATATAGGGCAAGCTGAAAAGGAAGGATATAGCTTTTTAGGATGGAGTGTAAAACCAGGAACAATAGTAGGCACACAAGGAACATTACTAAAAACAAAATATATATTTGGAAGAGAAAATGGAGAAATAATAGCAGAATACGAAATAAACAACTATGGATATAAAATAGAATACTATTATGCAGGAATAAAAGATGAAACCAAAACAAAAACAGGAGTAGCAGAATATTCAAGTATAATAGGAGAATACCAAGAAGAGCCAAAAGAAGGATATATATTAGGAAGAACAGAAAATTATCCATTAACAATAGCAGCAGAAGAAAACAAGATAGAAAGCAACACCATAACAGAAGAAACAAACAATATACAGAAAAACATAATGAAAATTTATTATGACAGGAGAACAGACCTAGAGTACACAATAAATTACTTAGAAGCAGAAACAAACAAAGTAATACATGAGCCAAAAGAAGCAAAAGGGCAAACATTTGAAGACATAATAATAGCAAATGATGAAGCAATAGATATACCTGGGTATTACTATGAAAGTAGTGACAAAGAAAATATTACAATAGCAGTAAACAAGGAACAAAATGTAATAAACCTATATTATGTAAAAAGAAATGACTTAACATATACAGTAAAATACTTAGAAAAAGAAACAGAAAAAGAAATAAGTGAACAAACAGTAGTAGGAAACCAAATATTTGAAAATGAAGTAACAATACCAGAAGAAATAGAAAAGATAGAAATAGCAGGATACAATTATAACAGCACAGTAAATAATCCAATAACAATGAAAGCAAACGAAGAAGAAAATATAGTAAAAGTTTATTACACAAAGAGAAAGGATTTAAGCTATAAAGTAATATATTTAGACAGAGAAACAAACGAAGAAATAAAGGAACAAAAAATAGTAGAAAAACAAACATTTGAAGATGTAATAGAAACAAACAAAGAAATAATAGAAATAGAAGGACACATAAATGCAGAAGCAGAAAAAGAAAGAATAACAATCACAGCAAATAATGAAGAAAACATAATAAAAATCTATTACACAAAAAGAAAAGACTTAAGCTATACAGTAAACTACTTAGATGAAAATAGAGAACAAATACATGAGCCAGAAGTAGTAGAAAACCAAGAATATGGAAAAGTAATAACAGGAAAAGAAATAGCAATAGATATAGAAGGATACACATATGATGAAAGTACAGAACAAGAAACACTAACAATAGGAGTAGACATAGACAAAAATATAATAAATATATATTATATAAAACGTTCAGACATAAAATATACAATAAACTACCTAGAAAAAGACACAAATGAGGTAATACATGAAGCAAAAGAAGAAGAAGGAGTATATGGAGGAATAATAAAGGCAGAAACAGAAAAAATAGACATACCAGGATATACAAAAGCAACAGCAGACAAAGAAGAAATAACAATAGGAATAAAAGAAGAGGAAAATGTAATAAATATATATTATGAAAAGAGAACAGACATAAAATACAAGGTAGAATACTACTACAATGGAGAAAAAGATGAAAGTAAGACAGTAGAAGGAACAGCAACATACAAAGAAATAATAGACAGCTATGAAGATAAAGCAGTAGAAGGATTTGCAGTAGCAGAAGAAAAAGGAATACCATTAACAATAGTAGCAGAAGAAGATATGAATATAATAAAAATATATTACAAAACAAAAGCACAAGTAAAAATACAATACATAGACAAAACAACAGATGAAATAATAGAGGAAGAAAAAGAAGAAGGATATGTAGGAAAAGAAATAGAATTAGAGGCAAGAGATTTTGAAAACTATGTATTAGTAGAAGAGCCAGAAGAAAAAACAATCAGGATGACAGAAGAAGAAATAGTAGTAAAATATTATTATATACATGTATCAAAAGGAATAATAGAAAAACACATAGATATAGACACAGGAGAAATACTATACAACGAAGTACACGAAGGAAATGAAGGCGATGAATACAAAACAGAGCCAAAACAGTTCGAAAGATACAACTTAGTAGAAGAAAAATATCCAGAAAACGATGAAGGAATAATGGAAGTAGAGGCTATAACAGTAATCTATTATTATAAGAAAGAAGCAAAGATAAGAATAACAGTAAAATATATAGATATAGAAACAAAAGACAGAATAAGTGAAGAAGAAATAATAGAAGACTATAAAGGAGAAGAATATAAGACAGAGAAAAGAGAAATTCAAGGATATGAGTTCGCCAAAGTAGTAGGACAAACAGAAGGAATAATAACAGAAGAACAAGAAGTAATATATTATTATCAAAAAGTAAAAGCACCAGAAAACATACCTGGTAATAATGAAGGAGAAATAACAGATTCAACAACAATAAATGGAGGAATACCAAATGCAGGTATGTCAAAACAGCAAATTACAACAATTGTATTTGTAGTAATGATTGTAGTAACAGCAACATTAATAGTATTTGCAATAAGGGGTACGATAATATATAAAAAGTATAAAAAATAATATATATTAATGTAATTAAGAAAACTAGTATAAGTAATAAATGCTTATACTAGTTTCTGTATTTAGAAAATAAATAATCAAAAGTATATAAGATTTTAATTAGTCTTTTTAGTCAAAAAATATTGATATTTGTAAAAAGATTTGTTATACTAATACTGAATTTATTAAAAAATAAATAGGAGTGAAAAAAGTGGCAAAAGAAAAAGTAGAAAATATAAATAAAAGGGAAAGAATAGATAAAAGGGGAAAAAATAAAAAACAAAAGAAGAAACACAGAGTACTAAAAGCATTCTTAATAATAATATTACTAGTAGCAATAGCAATAGGAGCATTTGTAGCATACAGTACATGGAAAAATGGATGGGGTATAACAGGAATGATACAAACAGCATTAGGTCATGACCAAGACACAGTTAAAACCATGGAAGAGTTTAAAGTATTAGTATTAGGAGTAAGCACAGATACATCAGCAGTATTAACAGATACAATAATAGTAGCATCGTATGACCCTAAAACACAAACAGCATCAATGTTATCAATACCAAGAGACACATTTATAGGAAAAAATGAGAGTTCAGCCACATCTTATAACAAAATAAATGCGTTATATCAAAAAGACATAAACAAAATTTTATCAACAGTAAATGATATAACAGGATTAGAAATAGAATACTATGTAGTTGTAGATACAGAAGCATTAATAAAATTAGTAGATACAATAGGAGGAGTAGAATTCAATGTACCTATAAATATGGACTATGATGACTCAAGCCAAAATTTACACATACATTTAAAAGCAGGACCACAAAAACTAAATGGAGAGAAATCAGAAAACTTAGTAAGATTCAGGCATAATAATAATGGAACATCATATCCTGCATCATATGGAGATAATGACTTAGGAAGAATGAGAACACAAAGAGAATTCATAACACAAGTAATAAAACAAACAATACAATTAAAAAACATCACAAAAATTGGTGAGATAATGGATATAGCATATAAATATGTAAAAACAAATGTAGACTTATCTGTTGCGAAAGACTATATACCATATGCTTTAGAATTTAATGTAGAAAATATACAAACAGGAACACTTCCAGGAACACCAACAAAAATTAATGGATTATGGTTTTATAAATATGATAAAGCAGAAACAAAAGAATTAGTACAACAATTATTTGAGACAAAGGGAGAAAATCAGGATGACGGGCAAAGTCAAGAGAAAGATGACACTAAAATAAAAGAAAATGCAAAAATAAAAATAGAACTAATAAATGGAAGTGGAGTAGATAGCACTTTAACAGCAGTAGAAACTATATTAAAAAAGGAAGGCTATACAATATCTAAAAAAACAACAACAAAAGAAACAAAAAATACAGCAATTATAAACAATACAAAAGTTGAACAAAGTGTTACTGAAGATATAAAAGAAGTACTAAATGCAGGAATAATACAAAACAGTAATAACAGTTCAAGCACAGCTGATATAACAATTGTAATAGGAACAAATTACAATAAATAAATATATATAGCGGTTGTTATACAACCGCTATATAAAAAGTATTAATATTTAATTTCACTATATTTTTTTCTAACTACCTTTTTTTTCTTATTAGAAGGATGTTTAGAATTCTTACGATTACCATACATAAATTTATAAGCTATATACAATAGTATTAAAGCAACTATTATTTTTAATAAATTCAATATAGTAGAAGAAGGTTTTATTGAACTCCCAGCTAATAAATTTTGAGTATAGGAAGTACCATCAATTGTATATGTAACTGTACCAACTATGTCATTTGCAGAGATTGGTGCAGATAAACCATCTTTTATCTCTATTTTCATATTTGATGATATAGAATTCATATCAAAGGAGCTAGGAACTATGGCATATACTTCATTTTCAAGTATTACATCTAAACGATTAGAACCTATTTCAGCGTTTTTTATATTAATAGTATCTAAAACTGAAGATTTTTCAGCAATTTGTATCTTTTTATAATTTTCCATACCAAAATTAAATAAATTTGTTGTATCTATAAATCTTGCACCAATGTTATCCGCCGTGTTTTGAGGAGCACCTAAAACAACAGAAATTAACTCTATTCCATTTTCATAATATCCAGAAATTAGACAGTGTTTTGCAGGAGTTGTAAATCCTGTTTTTATTCCAGTAACATTTGGATCATAATATGTACTAGATGGAATTAGTAATTCATTGGTATTTGAAAAATGTCTCTGTTCAGATTTATTAGTAGGAGCTATGGTACAAGATGGCATAGAAACATAATTTCTAAATATTGGATTTTGCATACAATATCTAGCAATTAAGCACATATCATATGCTGTACTATAATGGTTGGTATCATGTATACCACTTGGATTAGTAAAATTACTATTTTTACATCCAATCTCTTTTGCCTTTTCATTCATTAATTTAGCGAATTCATTAATTGACCCAGATAGATGTTCAGCTAATATAAATCCAGCTTCATTTGCAGAATGAACAAGAAATACTTGCAAAAGTTCATCTGCCGTTAAAACTTCTCCTACCTTTATAGAAGCATTTGAATATCCAGATGGTATTGACTTTATTGCACTATAACTAGCTGAAATTTCATCTTCAAGATTACACTTTTCTATTACTAATATAGCAGTTAATATTTTTGTAGTGCTAGCTGGGTATTTAGTAACTTCTGCATCTTTTGAATACAAAATTTTACCAGTAGAAGCCTCTATTAATATTGCTGCTTGAGAATACAAATTTAGCTTATCTTCATTATATGAGTAACTATAATTATTTATAAAAAACAACAATAAAACTAATATACCAATGATAAATCTTTTTAATTTCATATATATCTCCTAAATAATATTTTAGTGATTATGTTTATTAAAATAATCTACTTGTCTACTATATATTATTTAGAAATAAATTTCAATAAAAAAGGAGGAATTCATGAAGAAAATAAATAAGAAAAATAGTATTATTTTGTTAAGTATTTGTATTTTATTAGGAATAATATCGTATGGTATACATTTCTATAATAGTCGTACTTATGAAGAATTTGAAAAGACAGAAAATGTAAAAGAATTAATCCCATATGAAGAAGAAATACAAAATTCTGACAATACTGAAAAAATAGATAATTCAAATGATGAAGTCATAATAGTACATATAACAGGAGCAGTTAAAAATTGGGGCATTATTGAATTGCCAACGAACAGTAGAATAGCAGATGCCATAGAAAAAGCAGGAGGGCTTACAGAAGAAGCTGATATTAGTAATGTAAATTTAGCGTACCAATTAGAAGATGGAATGAAAATTAAAATTCCAACTATTAATGAAACTGTAGATAATAAAGAGATTGATAGTATAAAAGATTATATAAGTATGGAAAGTGGAGAGAATGTAACAAGTTCTAACAAAAATAAGACTACGAGTAAAATAAATATTGTTAATATAAATAGTGCTACACAAACAGAACTAGAGACTCTACCTGGAATTGGTACATCTACTGCTCTAAAGATTATTAATTACCGTAATGAAAATGGTAAATTTACTAGTATAGAGGATATAAAAAATGTTAGTGGTATAGGAGAAAGCAAGTTTGAGGCTATTAAAGAATTAATTTGTATATGAATATAGAAGTTATTATAAATTATATAAGAAGACTCTAAAAACACAGGAAAGTTAGTTATGTATACAATTTTATCATTAAAACTTGCTAAATTATGTAAAATGTGCTATAATTAACCTTGAAAGTCTATATTTTATGACTTCGACGTCACATCCACTAAAAAAATATTAGGAGGACAAAGGAATGACAGGATGGAACAATGTGGTTTACAGAGGAGAGGATACGGAAATCCTGAAAAACGGAACACCTTATGAGGTGGTAGGTATCATTAAAAAAGGTGAAAATGACGCCGAGTATGCCTTAAAAGGCATACAGGGTAAGTTTGACAGTAGCCTCTTCCAGGCGCCTAAGGGAAAACGGCCAACGTCCACTGGCGTTTTGAAATGTAGCAATCCGCCGGCTAAGGGGATGATATTGGAAAACCTTGAGGTGATTAACGATAAGGGCAAACTGGAGCCAGTACTGGAAGAAGAGGTAACAGCTGTTCATGTTATCTGGGGGAATGTGTATGGTGTGCATACCAAAAAGGGAAATGCGTATATAGTAAGACATTGCCCTGATGCAGAATCCAGTACAGTATCCAGTGAAGCAATTACCGAGGCAGTTGATGACAATGCGGAGGTCGATGAAAAAACCACAGAGTAAGCTACTGCAGAAGCAGTAGGGCTTTCTCCCACAAACCTTAATGGTAAGTGGGAGAAAGTTTTTTATTATATAATATCTTCAAAGTAATTAATATAGTTGCTAAAGAACATATAAAAATAATCACTAATACTTCTTTTATCTATGGTAAATAAATTATAAAAATCAAGAGAAAATATAATTTTATTATCAACAATTATATCAACATTACCAATTTTAGAATCTTTGTAAAAAGGTGCATCAAAATTAAATGTTGCTGTGATATCAGTAGAAATGGTATCTATATTTTTATTCACGGGATAATAATCATAAGGCAATTCAGGCAAATACACATCAATATTTGAATTTGAACATTTATCCACATTAAATCTATTCAAATTATTAATCTTCCAATTTTCAAAATCCTTCATAATTGGCTCTTTGATATTCATCATTTTAAAATTACTAAAAGCATATTCTATAAGCTTTACACTATCTTGAGTTCTAAATTTTTTAGTATCAGCCCCCAAGACAACGCAAATAACATCTAAATCACCTCGTTTACATGATGAAACCAAACATCTATTAGCACCATTTGTAAAACCTGTTTTAACACCATAAACACCATTTAAATTACCCAATAATTCATTTGTTGAATGTATATTTTTAGGACTACCATTTATATAAACAGTATAATTCGAAGTGCCAACAAGTCTACAAAATGTTTCATTTTCTAAGGCATAGTTAGTTAATAAAGCAAGTTCGTATGCAGTAGTATGATGCTCATCATCATCTAAACCATGAGGAGTAACAAAGTGAGTGTTTGATAATCCCAAAAGTTTAGCCTTTTCATTCATTAAATTTGCGAAATTTTCTACACTACCACCAATATGTTCTGCTAAAGCAATAGCAGCATCGTTACCAGAGCACAACATCAATCCATATAGTAAATCATTCACAGTAACTTTGCAATTTGTGGAAAGACCCAACCTAGATCCATGGATTCTAGCAGCTTTACTAGACACAGTTACAATATTTGATAAATTTTTTTCATTTTCTATAACTATAATGGCAGTCATTATTTTAGTAGTAGAAGCCATTTTCCTAACATCTAATTCATTTTTACCAAATAAAATTGCACCAGTCGAACGTTCTATAACAACAGCAGATCTGCAATTAATATTTGGCAGAGAAGAGACAGAAGAAGAAGTTACAATAGAATTAACATCTACAAAATCATCTATAGGCTCTATATAATCATCTGCGAAACAACATGTTGGTAATATGGTTATAAGAGATAATAAAACAATAAAACAAATAATTTTTTTAGAAAAAAACATAATAGTCACCTGTACAATTATATGTCATAGGGACGTGTTTTTTGACACACTTTTAATATTTAATTTAAAATTTTTATAACAATGTATTTATACAATGGATTATATAATTCAAAATATAAAAGATATTTTGAAAACTTAATATTCTTCTGCACTAAAAGAGTATATAGGGATGACGTTCATATTACTAATCCGTAACATTAAAAGATTCGGAAAAAATCACATAAACACTTGAAAATGTAATGAAAATGTAATATAATTGTAATGCGTTTGTAATATTAATGTAACATTATAAAACGAATAAACTTTACAAGAAAATCATAAATAATAAACTCTTATAAAAATAAAGAGCATAAAATAAATACTAATTAAGGAGAAGCGAAAATGAAATTACAAAAATTAATACAAAAATTGATAGCAAGTTTGCTATTAACAATAATAGTAATTAATAATTTAGAAGGGTTAAAAATTGTAACTGATGCAATAACAATAAATAGTAAAGATGGAGATAACTTGCATCTGGGATTATCTGCTGTAGGAAATGGCATAGGATATGGAATAGACATGACATCAAGTGGAACTGAAGGGAAATACATATGGAATATAAAATCATATGAGACAGCTTCAGCAAGTAGTAATTCAGTGGTAACATCTAATTTATATTGTATAAAAGCAGGTTTTGGGTATACATGGGAGAACTTAAAACAACCAAATGCAGTATTAACATATGACCAATCAACATTTAATGAGAATACAGTAGATGGATATTATAATGAGATATTATGGATAATAGACCATATGTATATTCCACAAGAAGACAATAAAGAAAAATTCTTAAAATCTATAGGAATTGAACTATATGAAGATGCAGAGTATAAGTTATATTACTACAATCCAGATTTAACACCAGAATATGATTATACAGACTTATCAAGTGGAAACGAATATGCATATACACTAACAGATGATGACATAGTTGCAGTACAACAAGCAGTAATATGGTATTACACAAACTATAAAGTAAATCCATCAACATATGGAATATATAATAAATTAGGAAAGAACTCATCATGGCTAAAATACACAACAAATGGAACAAATTATTCCGAATTGAGTTCATTAAATAGAACATCAGGAGAGGGACCAGCAAGGAATGAATTTGCGACTATACTATATAATTACTTAATAGATGCTGCAACAAAAGAAGTAGCAAAAGCAGGAGGAACATATAAGTTAAAAAATAATACAGTAAAATTATGGACAGCAACAACATATGGAAATCAAGAACAACCAATAATAGAAGTACACAAAAAACAAAAGATAGGAGAATATGATTTAATATTAGTAAAAGAAGATGAAAATGGAGAACAATTAAACAGTACAGCAACATTCATAGTAAATGATGTAGAAAAAGTAGTAACAGGGAAATTAACAGTAGCAAGTAAGGTGCAAATAACAGAAAGTAATTTAAATAGAACAGACACATATATAATAAAAGAAAAAATACCACCAGATGAATACTGCGAATTTAATGGAATAATAATGGTATCAGTAACAAAGAAAGAGACAGCAGATGGATATGAAGTAGACCAAGTAACATATGTAGTAAGAGATGAAGAGGGAAATGATATAACCCAAGAAATAGGAGATACAGTAAAAGTATATTTAAAAGATGGAAACATATATGTAAAAGTAAAAAACTACCCAGAAGAGAAAGCATTTGATTTAGCATTAAGAAAAGTAATAACACAAGTAAAAGATGCAGAAGGAAATATAAAAAGAATAGTAGATGCAAATGGAAACAGTGCTACAAGAAATGTAACAGTAGATACAAGTACATTAAACAATGAAGATGACAATAGAAATACAGACACAGCAACATATAGACACAGAAAAGACCCAGTGCTAGTAGAAAAAGGAGATAAAGTAAAATACACAATAACAATATACAATGAAGGAGAAGAAGCAGGATATGCAAGAAAAATAGTAGACCAATTACCAGGAACATGGGGAGCAGGACTAAGACTATTAAGTACAGCAGATGTAACATCAACAACAGGAAATGTATATGCAGTAGAATATAGTACAACAACAAATAAAGTAACATTCACATTAAAAAGTACATCACCAAGAGAAATACCAGCATATAATGGAAAAACATTATCAAAAGAAACAATAGAATTAGAATGTGAAGTAATGGCAACAGCAGACAGGTCACAAAACATGACATTAACGAATATAGCATATATAGCAGAAGAATACAATAGCAAAACAAATCAAGTAATTACAATAGAAGGAGACAGAGATTCACAGCCATCAAAATACCCAACATATAATGGAGAAAATGATATAACACAAGATGGAATAACATATGGGGAAGACATAGGATATAAAGGACATAAGAGTAATTCATCTATTTTATCACAAAACGATACATATTATAAAGGAGAAGAAGATGATGATGACTTTGAAAAAGTAGTAATATTACCAGAAGCAAAAGAATTTGATTTAGCATTAAGAAAATTCATAACAGAAATAGAAGAAACAGGAGTAAACGAGAACAAGAAACCAAATGAAGAAATAACAAAAACGAAGGTAACAAGTAGAATACCAGAAGTAAGTTATAACAAAGAAACAAACCAAATAACATACACCCATAGCAAAGCCCCATTAGTAGTACATGTAGGAGACACAGTAATATATACAATAAGAGTATATAATGAGGGAGATATAGCAGGATATGCAACAGAAATAACAGATGATATACCAGAATATTTAGAATATTTACCAGAGCATGAGACAAATGAAAAATATGAATGGAAGATGTATGACAAAGAAGGAAAAGAAACGAAAGATGTAAGAAAAGCAGTAAAAATTAAGACAACACATCTAGCAAAAGGAGAAGGAGAAGAAAAAGGAGCGATATTAGGAAGTAGCAAATATACAGCAAACTTAATAAAAGCATTTAATCCAAAAGCAGGAATAAGTGGGACAAATCCAGACTATAGAGACATAAAAGTAGCATTCAAAGTAAAAGACCCATCTTCATCAGAATATGTAATAACGAACTTTGTAGAGATATCAGAAGACAGTGATGAATACGGAGACCCAATAAAAGACAAAGATTCAATACCAGGAAATGGAGAAGGATATCCAAAAGAAGATGATGAAGACATAGAAAACATAAGAGTAGAATACTTCGATTTAGCATTATTAAAATATGTAACAAAAGCAATAGTAACAGAAGAAGGAAAAGAAACAGTAATAGAGACAGGGAATATAGGAGACGAAAATGATATAATACCAAAAGTAGAAATAAACAGAAAGAAAATAAAACAAACAGTAGTAAAATTTGCATATACAATAAAAATAACAAACGAAGGAAATATAGCAGGATATGCAACAGAAATAACAGACTATATACCAGAGGGATTAGAATTTAAGAAAGAAGATAATGAAAACTGGGAAGATGAAGGAAACAGAGTAATATCAACAAGACAATTAGAGAAAGTGTTATTACAACCAGGACAAAGTGCAGAAGTAGAAGTAGTACTAAGATGGGTAAATGAAGAGAATAATTTAGGATTAAAGAGAAACACAGCAGAAATATCAGAAGACTATAATGAAAAAGGAATACCAGATAGAGATTCAACACCAGACAACCAAAAAGAAGGAGAAGATGATATAGACAATGCAGAAGTAATATTATCAATAAAAACAGGAGGAGAAGTAAACAGAATATACTATAGCTTAGGTATAGTAGTGTTATTAATAATATCAACAGGAATAGTGTTAATAAAGAAATATGTAATATAGCATGTGAGAAACAAATAGTAGATACTAAGAAGTATAAGGACAAATATATATTTTAAAAGTTAAAGCTAATTTTCAAGATTACGCAAAAATGCGCACATTTGAAAATTAGCTATTTTATTGAATAGAATACAATATAAAATTGTGAATTTAGAACAAAAAGAATGACAGTAATGTATGTATTTTTTAAAATTAACTTATTCTCCAGTGAGCGGGAATTCCCGCTCACTGGAGAATAAGAGGTTTTATAAAAATATATAGTAATGTAAGGAACACTCCCATAACACATGATACATAAAAGTAAAGAAAAAGTAAAGAAAATGTAATATAAAGAAAGAAATGCCTAAAAGGAACTTCCGTAAGTTGCTAATAAGCCATTAAGATTAATAAAGAAATCTATTAAAAATAGTATATTGACTAAGGAAAAATAAATAGTAAAATATAATTATAAGGAGAGATAATTATATGGAACTACAAAAAATACTAAAGAAATTAATAGCAAGTCTGCTATTAACAATAATAATAATAGGACAAATGAGTGGTTTGCGATTTGAAACAGATGCAACAACTATAAGAAGTTCAGGAGAACATTTATATCTGGCTCTGTCTGCACTTAGACAAAGTGGAATGGGATATGGAATTGACATGGATGCAAATGGAACAACAGGAAAACAATTATGGGGAATTAGGTCGTATGAAACAGCTTCAGCGAGTAGTAATTCAGTTGTGGCATCTAACTTGTACTGTATAAAAGGATCATATGGGTACACTTGGGAAACTTTGGGTAGACCAACAGATGTGTTAACATATAGTCAATCATCAGCAAATTTAAGTACAATAGTTCAATATGCAAATGAGTTATTATGGGTAGTAGATCATATGTATGTTCCAGGAGAAATAGATAAAAACAAATTTTTAGAGCAAATAGGAATAGAATCATATGATGATTCAGGCAATAAGCTATATTACTACAATCCAGACTTAACACCAGGATATGATTATACAGACTTATCAAGTGGAAACGAATATGCATATACACTAACAGACGATGATATAATAGCTATACAACAAGCAGTAGTATGGTATTACACAAACTACAAAGTAGATTCATCAACTTATGGAATATATAATAAATTAGGAAACAATAGTTCATGGTTAAAATATACAACAAATGGAACAAACTATTCAGAATTAAGTTCATTAAATAGAACAACAGGGGAGGGACCAGCAAGGAATGAATTTGCGACTATACTATATAATTACTTAATAGATGCTGCAACAAAAGAAGTAGCAAAAGCAGGAGGAACATATAAGTTAAAAAATAATACAGTAAAATTATGGACAGCAACAACATATGGAAATCAAGAACAACCAATAATAGAAGTACACAAAAAACAAAAGATAGGAGAATATGATTTAATATTAGTAAAAGAAGATGAAAATGGAGAACAATTAAACAGTACAGCAACATTCATAGTAAATGATGTAGAAAAAGTAGTAACAGGGAAATTAACAGTAGCAAGTAAGGTGCAAATAACAGAAAGTAATTTAAATAGAACAGACACATATATAATAAAAGAAAAAATACCACCAGATGAATACTGCGAATTTAATGGAATAATAATGGTATCAGTAACAAAGAAAGAGACAGCAGATGGATATGAAGTAGACCAAGTAACATATGTAGTAAGAGATGAAGAGGGAAATGATATAACCCAAGAAATAGGAGATACAGTAAAAGTATATTTAAAAGATGGAAACATATATGTAAAAGTAAAAAACTACCCAGAAGAGAAAGCATTTGATTTAGCATTAAGAAAAGTAATAACACAAGTAAAAGATGCAGAAGGAAATATAAAAAGAATAGTAGATGCAAATGGAAACAGTGCTACAAGAAATGTAACAGTAGATACAAGTACATTAAACAATGAAGATGACAATAGAAATACAGACACAGCAACATATAGACACAGAAAAGACCCAGTGCTAGTAGAAAAAGGAGATAAAGTAAAATACACAATAACAATATACAATGAAGGAGAAGAAGCAGGATATGCAAGAAAAATAGTAGACCAATTACCAGGAACATGGGGAGCAGGACTAAGACTATTAAGTACAGCAGATGTAACATCAACAACAGGAAATGTATATGCAGTAGAATATAGTACAACAACAAATAAAGTAACATTCACATTAAAAAGTACATCACCAAGAGAAATACCAGCATATAATGGAAAAACATTATCAAAAGAAACAATAGAATTAGAATGTGAAGTAATGGCAACAGCAGACAGGTCACAAAACATGACATTAACGAATATAGCATATATAGCAGAAGAATACAATAGCAAAACAAATCAAGTAATTACAATAGAAGGAGACAGAGATTCACAGCCATCAAAATACCCAACATATAATGGAGAAAATGATATAACACAAGATGGAATAACATATGGGGAAGACATAGGATATAAAGGACATAAGAGTAATTCATCTATTTTATCACAAAACGATACATATTATAAAGGAGAAGAAGATGATGATGACTTTGAAAAAGTAGTAATATTACCAGAAGCAAAAGAATTTGATTTAGCATTAAGAAAATTCATAACAGAAATAGAAGAAACAGGAGTAAACGAGAACAAGAAACCAAATGAAGAAATAACAAAAACGAAGGTAACAAGTAGAATACCAGAAGTAAGTTATAACAAAGAAACAAACCAAATAACATACACCCATAGCAAAGCCCCATTAGTAGTACATGTAGGAGACACAGTAATATATACAATAAGAGTATATAATGAGGGAGATATAGCAGGATATGCAACAGAAATAACAGATGATATACCAGAATATTTAGAATATTTACCAGAGCATGAGACAAATGAAAAATATGAATGGAAGATGTATGACAAAGAAGGAAAAGAAACGAAAGATGTAAGAAAAGCAGTAAAAATTAAGACAACACATCTAGCAAAAGGAGAAGGAGAAGAAAAAGGAGCGATATTAGGAAGTAGCAAATATACAGCAAACTTAATAAAAGCATTTAATCCAAAAGCAGGAATAAGTGGGACAAATCCAGACTATAGAGACATAAAAGTAGCATTCAAAGTAAAAGACCCATCTTCATCAGAATATGTAATAACGAACTTTGTAGAGATATCAGAAGACAGTGATGAATACGGAGACCCAATAAAAGACAAAGATTCAATACCAGGAAATGGAGAAGGATATCCAAAAGAAGATGATGAAGACATAGAAAACATAAGAGTAGAATACTTCGATTTAGCATTATTAAAATATGTAACAAAAGCAATAGTAACAGAAGAAGGAAAAGAAACAGTAATAGAGACAGGGAATATAGGAGACGAAAATGATATAATACCAAAAGTAGAAATAAACAGAAAGAAAATAAAACAAACAGTAGTAAAATTTGCATATACAATAAAAATAACAAACGAAGGAAATATAGCAGGATATGCAACAGAAATAACAGACTATATACCAGAGGGATTAGAATTTAAGAAAGAAGATAATGAAAACTGGGAAGATGAAGGAAACAGAGTAATATCAACAAGACAATTAGAGAAAGTGTTATTACAACCAGGACAAAGTGCAGAAGTAGAAGTAGTACTAAGATGGGTAAATGAAGAGAATAATTTAGGATTAAAGAGAAACACAGCAGAAATATCAGAAGACTATAATGAAAAAGGAATACCAGATAGAGATTCAACACCAGACAACCAAAAAGAAGGAGAAGATGATATAGACAATGCAGAAGTAATATTATCAATAAAAACAGGAGGAGAAGTAAACAGAATATACTATAGCTTAGGTATAGTAGTGTTATTAATAATATCAACAGGAATAGTGTTAATAAAGAAATATGTAATATAGCATGTGAGAAACAAATAGTAGATACTAAGAAGTATAAGGACAAATATATATTTTAAAAGTTAAAGCTAATTTTCAAGATTACGCAAAAATGCGCACATTTGAAAATTAGCTATTTTATTGAATAGAATACAATATAAAATTGTGAATTTAGAACAAAAAGAATGACAGTAATGTATGTATTTTTTAAAATTAACTTATTCTCCAGTGAGCGGGAATTCCCGCTCACTGGAGAATAAGAGGTTTTATAAAAATATATAGTAATGTAAGGAACACTCCCATAACACATGATACATAAAAGTAAAGAAAAAGTAAAGAAAATGTAATAACAAAAAGCAAATGCTAGAAATAAATATCCGTAAGAGCTACAAAGTAATGGAAAAACCTGTGAAAAACAACATATTGACTATAAATAAAGAAAGTGTAAAATATATATTATAAGGAGAGAAAAGTATGGAACTACAAAAGATAATGCGAAAATTTATAGTCAGTTTAATATTATCTATGCTAGTTATATGTCAGGTAGAATTTAATTTAAGTTCAAACGGTACAAATGCAAATAAAGGACAAGAAACACAACAAGACGAAGAACAACGTACACAGCAAAAAGTACAAAGCCAACAAAACCAACAGACCATAGAGCTAGACAATGAATTCAATTTAGCATTAAGAAAAGTAATAACACAATTAAAAGACAAAGAAGGAAACACAAAAGAAATAGTAAATGAAATAAAACAAACAGCAAAAAGAAACGTAGTAGTAAATAAAGAGAATGAAGAATTAATATATAGACATAGAAAAGACCCTGTATTAGTAGAAAAAGGAGATATTGTTATATATACAATAACAATATATAACCAAGGGAAAGAAGAAGGATATGCAACAAAAATTGTAGACCAACTACCAGGGACACCAATGACAGGATTACGATTATTAAATACAAAAGAAGTAAAATCAACAACAGGAAACATATACACATTGGAATATAGTACAGCCACAAATACAGCAACATTTACACTAAAAAGCACAAGTCCAAAAGCTATACCAGCATTTAATGGAAGACAATTATCAAAAGAAGAAATAATATTAGAATGCCAAGTAATGGCAGATATAAATACCAGAGAATCAACAATATTAACAAATATAGCATATATAGAAGAAGCATATAACAAAAAGACAAATGAAGCAGTAATAATGTATGAGAATAATGACTTGCAAGGATTGACATCTCCTATATATCAAAATGAGGATGACACAAAGCAAGATGGAATAACATATGGAGATGATATAGGATATATAGGGAATACAGATAACTTAACAGATTTATCTCAAAGCAAAACATATTATAAAGGACAAAAAGATTGCGATGACTTTGAAAAGTTAATAATATCACCAAAATTATTTGATTTAAGCTTAAGACAAGTAGTAACAGAGATAGATGGAATACCAACAGAAGAAAATAGAAAAATAACAATAACAGGATTAGAAGATTTACAAGAGGAAAATTCAATAGTAACAACAGCACAGTATAATCATGTAAAAACACCTATAGTTGTAAAAAATGGAAGTAAAGTAACATATAACATAAATATATATAATGAAGCATCAATAGATGGAACAGCAAGTATAGTAAAAAGTCAATTACCAATAGGCTTAGAACTAAATGTATCTAAATTATCAACACAATTAATAGATGGAAAGACACAATATTATATAATTACAGAAAAGGGAAATAAATACATAGTACAATATGATGAGGCGAAAAATAATATAACTTTTAAGTTAGATACAACTATTGAAATTGCAAATATAGAGGCATTTAGTGCAAGAAAAACACTAGACTTTGATACATTGGAATTTGAATGTATAGTACAATGTGTAGCTGATGAAGAACAAAATACATATCTAACAAGTATATCATATATATATGAACAACAGAAGGCAGATGGAACAATAATAACAGACCAAAAGGGTGAAGATAGAGATTCAGAGCCACATACAATATCAATAAAAACAGCTAAGGAACTAAAAACAATAAATGATATAGGATATATAGGAAACATAGAAAATACAAGTGATTTAGAACAAGAAGAAACATATTACAAAGGAGAACAAGATGATGATGACTTTGAAAAACTAGTAATATTACCACAAGTATTTGATTTAAAGCTAATTCAATATGTAGATAAAATAAATAAAAAAGATGTAGGAGAAAGACTAATAAAAGTAGATACATCTAAGTTAAATACAACAGACGCAACAGGGAAAAAGATAACGACAGCAGAGTATGAAATGGAAAAAAATCCAGTATCCGCAAAAAGCCTAGACTTTGTAAAATATACATTTAGAGTATACAATGAAGGAGATTATGATGGATATGTAGAAGAGATATCAAGCAATATACCAGAAGGATTAGAAGCTTTAATGATAGGAAAAGATTCATCAAACAACATAATAATATATAGTTGGGATGGAATACTATTAAAAGATGTAACAGAAGAAATAAAAGCAACAGACATGTATGATATAGTAATTGATACAAATAGTATATGGGGATATAATGCAAACAATTCAATAATAAAAACAACAAACTTAAAAGAAGAATTGATAAAAGCATTTGGAAATAAAGATTATGAGGATTATGCAGACAAAGAGAATAAAATAGATTATAAAGAAACATCAGTAATATTTAGAGTAAAAGAAGAAATAACTTCAAGCGAAAAGACAATAGTAGTTGAATCAGCAATAACATCAGAAAAGGCAGTAAATCAAAATGGAGAAGAAGTAATAGATTTAGAAGGAAATAAAATAAAAGATAGAGATTCAGATTGTGACCAATGGAAAAGAGAATATTCAGATTCAGTTTATAATAAAGACCAATGGAAAATATATAAAGAAGATGATGAAGACTATGATAATATTGTAGTACAAGAGTTTGATTTTAAAGTAAGTCAATCTGTAGCAGAAGAGGAAGAAATTAATGAGCCACCAACAGTATATGTAGGAAATATAGATAAATACACAACAGGATTATATGGTGAAGAAGAAACAGAAGATGATATTGATATTGCAGAGAATACAATATCAACAAAGACAGACGAAAGAATAAGAAAAATATATGTTGTTTTAATATTAGTATCATGTATTATAATTATAGTTGGAGTAATTTTAATAAAAATATTTATATTATAATAAAAATATGTCTACCTTTTCATATGGAAAAAAATACTTTTCTTTGAAGCCAAAAATCTAATTGACTACAAAAAAGTGTTATGCTATAATCTAAAATGAAAGATAAAAAATATAAAGGTTTATAGGCAAAACCTTAGAAAAACCTAAATATGTGATATAAGGTGGAACAAATGAATCAAATTTTATATACAGGGAAAAACAAAAGCAAAACAGATGTAAGTAAAGTATTAAAAGTATTCACAGCGATATTGGTAATATTTGCTATATGCTTTATAGCATTGGGAATATACCTATACAATGGAACAAGACCACAAGAAGAGATTGTAAATAATAAACCAGAGCCAGAGCCAAAAGTAGAATCAAAAATAGATATAGCATTCTCATCAATTGCAGATGGAGTAAGGATAAAAATAAAAAGTAATTTACAAGTAACAAGTGCCACATATAGATGGGATGATGAGCCAGAAAATACTATAGACATAGGTAGCAACCTAAATGAGATTATAAAAGAAATAGCAATAAAACAGGGAATACATAAACTATATGTTACAGTAGTAGATGAAGAAGGAAATACACAAACAAAAGAGCAACCAGTAATAGGTGATAAAGAGCCAGATTTAGTAATAACAACAGATGGAGTAAATAATTTTATAATACAAGCAAAAGATGACGAGAGTTTATCAAGAATAAAAATTGTTTTAAATGACGAAGTAATATTAGAGCAAGAATTAAATACAGCAACATTTGAATACAAAGTAGAAATACCACAAGGAGATAGTGTAATAGAAGCAACTGTTTATAATTTGAATGATTTAGTAAGCACTAAGAAGGGAAGAATAACAGGATTTTCTAGATAAGAATAATGAGATAGGAGCATTAAATATGTTCCTTTCATTCATAATCACACAAAGGCTAGATAAATCAAAATAAATTAAGAAATGGAGAGAATATGTTACAAGAAATATATATTATCGATGATGATGATTCTTCGATTGCAGTATTTAGAGAACTATTCAAAAATGAAGAAAATTATAAATTTACAAATATAAAATCAGAACAAATAGATATAGCATTAAAAAATATACCGTCATTAATAATTATAAATGAAGATGCGATACAAAGAGATATAATAGAATTATGCCATCAGATAAGACAAGATGAAGACAATACAATAACACCAGTTATAGTAGTCTCATCCAATAAAGAAAAAGAACACAGAATAAAGATATTAAATGAATCAATAGAATATTATATCAGAAAACCCGTAGATGAAGACTATTTGTTTTATACAATAAAAAATTTAGGTAGATTATTATCAATAAACAGAACAATAAGTCCACTAACAGGATTGCCAGGAAATGTACAGATACATGCTGAACTAAAAAAGAGATTATCAAATAAAGAAGAATTTGCAGTATTGTATTTAGATTTAGATAATTTTAAACCATACAATGATGTATATGGATTCTTAAAAGGAGATCAAGTAATACAGTATACTGCAGAAGTAATATTAAGCAGTATACATAGCAATGATACTAAAAACAATAAAAGTAGCAATAGTTTTGTTGGGCACATAGGTGGAGATGATTTTTTAGCTATAGTACCATATGTAGATGTTGATGAATTATGCCAAATAATAATAGGAACTTTCGATAAAGGAATAAAGAACTTTTTTAGTAAAGAAGATTTAGAAAAAGGATATATAGAAAGCGAGAACAGAAAGGGAAATATAGAAATATTTCCAATAACAGGAATTTCAATAGGAGTAGTTATTGCAGAAAAGGATAGATTCACTAATATACTAGAGATTTCTGAAGTAGGTACACAGGTAAAACATTTAGCAAAATCAATACAAGGAAGTAGTTATGCAATAGACAGAAGAAAACATAATAGATCAGTATAATATAGAAACTAAAACTTAGAATTTATTATATAATATAAATAAGAGCCCTCAAAAGGTATTAGTAACCTTTGAGGGCTTCTTTTCAGGAGTACAACTGCAAGATTGATTAATTAATCGTAAGTAGTATCAATATACTGGCTTTTAATTAATTCATTCCTTGATTGTGCTGTTGGATAGTTCTTTACATATTCCTCAAATCGGGAAATGGTTATCAGTAAATCTGCCTTCAACTGTGTCAAGAAACTATATACATATTTTATGCTTATATCCAAATTAATAAAATCAATAGGACTGTTCTTTTTCGAAAGAAGAGAATTTGTAATGTTGATAGCTTCATCCGAAAAATAGTGAAATATGTAGTAATGTATATCATCATTAGGAACATCATTTGCAGAAAGAAGATTTATATTAATATTACACTTCTTTGAAAAATCAACTATATCTTCAGTAATACAATATATAGAACTCAAGGTAAGTTGCAGAGAATCCAAATAGTCTTCAGGATTGTTTAAAACTTTATCTACTTTAGTCCTCCGTTCATCACCAGGTAATATGGTACTTTTAGCTTGCTGTTCGTTTAATGGTAATAAAATATTCTTATTTCTATTAAACAACAGAAAACTTAATTCACGATTGTGGTAACCTAGCTCTAAGATGACTACAGCATCTTTAAAGCTAATACTAGTACTGGCATTGTCTACCATAATTGATTTCCTCCCGCTTATTTTAATATGTTGTCAGTATATCATATTTTACAGGTCAAGTCAATAATTTATGTAATCTGAACTTGACAAATAAGAAAGAATAAAAACAATAAAAACACATATAAATAAGATATGGGGGGAATAACATGATAATAATAAATAAGAAAAGAATAACCGCAATATTAACATGTATACTAATAGGAGTATTTGTATTTATATTACAAACTGGAGAGAAAGAAAAAGAGATAATAGAAACAGTCACATTACCAGTGAGTGGAAAAACTGTAGTAATAGATGCAGGACATGGAATACCAGATGAAGGAGCAGAGAGTTCCAAAGGAACTACAGAAGCACAAACAAATTTGGCAATAGCGTTAAAGCTACAAAATTTATTAGAACAAAGTGGGTGTACAGTAATATTAACACGTTCAGACGAAAATGCAATATATGATATAGACAGCAAGACATTAAAACAAAAGAAAATATCAGATATACGAAACAGAGTAAAAATAGGAAATGAGTCGTCAGCAGATATTTTTGTATCAATACATTTAAATAAAATACCACAACAACAATATTATGGATGGCAAACTTTTTATAAAGAAGGAAGTGAAGAAGGAAAAAAATTAGCAACATCAATACAAGACCACTTAAATGAAGCAATACAAAAGGAAAATCATAGAGTAGCACATACAATAGAAAATATATACATAATAAAACATGTAGAAATACCAATAACAATAGTAGAATGTGGATTTTTATCAAACCAAGAGGAAGAAAAACAACTATTAGAAGACGATTACCAAAACAGGTTAGCATGGGGAATATATAATGGAATAATAAACTATTTTTATTAATAAAAGTAAGGGGATAATAGTATACATTTTTTATTTTAGCTTTTTTTCTAGTCAGCGGGAATTCCCGCTGACTAGAAAAAAAGCTAAAATAAAAAAATAAACATTATCTCCTAGTGTCTTCTGTACTATAAACGCACTATAAAAAAGTAGAAAAATAAATAATACAGAAATATTACAAAAATATTACAAAAATTTTACGAAAAATATGTACATAGGATTGACTTTTTATATATTTAAGTATATTATAATTAAGAAAAAAGAAAAAGAAGTGTAAAAATCCTAAGGAGGAAAAAAATGGGAGAAGTAATAGTAATAACCTCAGGAAAAGGTGGGGTAGGAAAAACAACAACAACTGCAAATTTAGGGGCAAGCCTAGCACTAGAAGGAAAAAAGGTAGTACTAATTGATACAGATATAGGATTAAGAAACTTAGATGTAGTAATGGGACTAGAAAATAGAATAGTATATGATATAGTAGATGTTGTTGAAGAAAAATGTAAATTAAGACAAGCTCTAATAAAAGACAAAAGATTCAAAGAATTATATTTATTACCAGCAGCACAGACAAGAGATAAAAGTGCTGTAAACGAAGAACAAATGAAAAAACTAACTAGTAAGTTAAAAGAAGAATTTGACTATATACTAGTAGATTGTCCAGCAGGAATAGAACAAGGATTTAAAAATGCGATAGCAGGAGCTGATAGAGCGGTAGTAGTAACAACAGCAGAGATATCAGCAATTAGAGACGCAGACAGAATAATAGGACTAATAGAAGCAGCAGAAATAAAGAATCCAGAGTTAGTAGTAAATAGAATAAGACCCAACATGATAAAAAAAGGAGAAATGATGGATGTTGACGATATAGTTGACTTACTATCAATAGACCTAATAGGAGTAGTTCCAGATGATGAATACATAATAACACAAACAAACAAAGGAGAGCCAGTAATACAAAATAAGAAAGCACCATCAGGAAAAGCATATTTAGAAATCGCAAAAAGAATATTAGGAGAAAAAATAGAAGTAACTATACCAGGAAGAGAAAGGAATTTCTTTGCTATGATAAAAAAACTATTCAAAAAATAAACAGAGTTGGGGGTAATAGTAGAATGTGGGAAAGCATAATAAAGCTTTTAAATAAAATAAAAGGAAAAGCAGAAAAACAAACAAGTAATTCAAAAGATGCAGCAAAAGAAAGATTACATCTTGTTTTAATGCAAGATAGAGCAAATGTATCTGCAGA
Organism: uncultured Clostridium sp.; assembly: GCA_947087745.1. GTDB lineage: Bacteria > Bacillota > Clostridia > TANB77 > CAG-508 > CAG-269. The sequence goes on from CAMUDX010000004.1 coordinate 61,891, forward strand.
CTTTTTAGAATTAATGAAACAAGAAATAATCGAAGTAATAAAGAAATATATAGAAGTAGATGAGAATGCAATAGATGTAAGGCTTACAAACAAAGAAAATGAAGATGGAACAAATGGAGCCCCAGCCCTATATGCAAACATCCCAATAATGAACATCAAAGATGAGGTAAGACAAAATAGTAAAACAAATACAGAAAGTGACAATAAAGAAAAAACATTAGAAGAGACAATAGAACAAAAAATTGAAAAAGTTATGGAGAAAGTAGAAGAGGAAAAAGAGAGAGAACAACAACAAAGAAATTATAATAATGTAATAATTGATAAAGTAGAAGTACAAGAAGATAACAAAGAAGAAAAAGAGGAAATTAACGAAGAAGATGATATACAACAAAAAATAGAAAATCAAGAAACAATATAATCCAAAAATTAAAATTGACCTAATTATATATTAAAAAGTATAATTAGAAGTAAAGAGTGGTTAAATGAAAAAGAGACTATTAAAAAATATGGAATGGTGGATTGTAGTATGGAGTATAGCGCTATGTATTATAGGATTAATAGCGTTATTTTCAGCTACTTCAGAAACAGGACATAGTGAATTTAATAAGCAAATATTATGGATAATAGCAAGTCTTTTCTTAATGTTAGTAGTAATGATGATAGACTATAATTTGCTTGTACAGATATCGCCAATTTTATATGGAATATCTATAATTGCACTAATAGCAGTATTATTTACAGAGCCAACAAATGGAGCAACAAGTTGGTTTGAGATAGGAGACTTTAAACTTCAGCCAGCAGAGCTTGCTAAAGTATGTGTAATAATTTTTTTAGCATTCATAATATCAAAGATACAAGAAAAAGGAAAAGAAGAAATAGACAGACCATTGAAGTTACTAATAGTGTTATCAGCAGTAGTTCTTCCATTAATATTAATAATATTGCAACCAGATTATGGAACAGCTGCAGCATATATAATATCTACAGCAGTAATATTATTTGCAACAGGAATAAATAAAAAATATATAATTGTAACTCTATTAGTAATAGTAATAATACTACCTATAGTATATTTATGGATATTACCACCACATGCAAAAACGAGAATACAAGTATTTTTAAATCCTGAATCAGACCCACGAGGATCAGGATATAACATATTACAATCTAAATTAGCAATAGGAGCTGGAGAGCTGACAGGAATGGGAATACTAAAAGGCAACCAAACTCAATTAGGATATTTATATCCAAAGACTACAGACTTTATATTTTCAGTAATAGGGGAAGAAATGGGATTTGTAATCTCAAGTATGGTAATAATTTTAAATGTACTCATAGTTACTAGAGCAATATATATAGCGAAAACAGCAAAAGATGATACAGGCTCATATATAGCAAGTGGAATAGCAGGTATATTTTTATTTCATATGCTAGAAAATATAGGTATGACAATGGGACTATTACCAATAACAGGTGTACCATTATTATTTGTAAGTTATGGGGGAACCTCGATGATTACTAGCTTTATATGCATAGGAGTTTTGCTTAGTGTAAGTTCAAGAAGGCAAAAAACAATATTTGTAAAATAGCATAAAGAATTAGAAAATAAGTAAACAGTGGAAAGATAGCATATGAAGAGAGAATAAAATAGAAAAAATATATAAAAATGAGGCAAGAAATGTATATAAAAAAGATAAAAATAGGAGAAAAAGAATTAGAAAATAATTTGATATTAGCACCAATGGCAGGTATAACAGACCTGCCTTTTCGTAAAGTATGTGAAAGATTTAATCCAGCATTAGTATGCACAGAAATGGTAAGTTCAAAGGCAATATATTATAATGATCAAAAAACAAAATTATTGTTAAGAACAGAAGGAGAACAAAGACCAATATCAATGCAAATCTTTGGAAGTGAGCCAGAAACAATGGGATATGCAACAAAAGAAATAAGTAAAATAGCAGATATAGTAGATATAAACATGGGGTGCCCAGCACCAAAGGTAGTAAAAAATGGTGATGGCAGTAAACTTTTACTAGACTTGCCAAAGGCAAAAGCTATAATAGAACAAGTTGTTGCGAATTCAGAAGTACCAGTTACTTTGAAATTCAGAAAAGGATGGGATGAAAAAAATATAGTCGCATGCGAGTTGGCACAAATTGCACAAGAGGCTGGTATATCAGCTATAACCATTCATGGAAGGACAAGAGAAGAATTTTATGGAAATACAGTTGATTTAGAAATAATAAAGCAAGTAAAGCAATCTGTAAAGATTCCTGTAATTGGAAATGGAGATATAAAAGATGAAGAATCAGCACTTAAAATGTTTGAATATACAGGTGTTGATGGAATTATGATAGGAAGAGCAAGTATAGGAAATCCTTGGATTTTTAGAAATATAAAATATTTCTTAGAAACAGGTAAAAAAATTCCAATTCCCACGAACAAAGAAAAGATAGAAATTATAAAAGAGCATATAAACTTAGCAGTAGAAGAAAAAGGTGAAAGTATTGCTATAAAAGAATTAAGAAAACATATGGCATGCTATATTAAAAATATGAAAGATGCTACAAAAATGAGAGAATATATAAATAAAATAGAGACTAAAAAAGAATTAATAGAAAAACTTGAAGAAATGTTTAAAAATTGTTAAAAACTTAAATAGGTAAAAATTTTAAAATTAAAATGCCATAGTTACAATAAAGTAAATTAAAAATTGTTATAAACTTCATACAATATGAATAAAATTATTGTGTGGAGAAACAAGAAAAGTCTTGTCCCACAAGAAGGGGATGGATTATGATTAATAAAAAAGTATTTTTTGTTGTAATTATTATCATTTTGATTTTAGCAATTTTCTTCGGATTTTTTTATAAAAAAACGATTAAAGTTTTTAAAACTGGAAACAATAAAACTAGTCAAGAAATTATAGAATACATTCTAGGAATTAGTTCATATGAAGTTAAAGTTACAGTAGAAGTTAGTAGTAATAAAAACTCAAACAAATATATATTAAAACAACAGTATGTATCACCTAATATAAGCACTCAAGAAGTAATAGAACCTAGCAATATTGCTGGAATTAAACTGATAAATGATGGAACTAGTTTAACACTAAAAAATAGTCAGTTGGATTTAAGCACAGTTTTTGAAAATTATACTTATTTAGGAGATAACTGTATAGATTTGATATCATTTATAGAAGATTATAAAAAATCAGAAGAATCAAATTATGAAGAAAATGAAACACAAATTGTTATGAAAACAATATCGCAAAACTCAAATAAATATACAAAATACGAAACACTATATATAGACAAAGAAACTGCAAATCCAACAAAATTAGAGATAAAAGATGATAACGAAAAGACTACAGTGTACATATTATATAATGAGGTAAAGATAAATAGTACAAACAAAGAAGACATTTTGGCCTTTGATTTATATAATATATTTAGTAGCATATAGAATATAAATATTTATAACGTATAAAATTCTTTACTTCAACTAATTTAGAATGTATAAATAAACAAACTTGTAAAATATAGCAGTTTAGGAGTGAAGAAAATGGTAGTAAAAAGAGGCGATATGTTTTATGCAGATTTGAGTCCAGTTGTGGGATCAGAACAAGGAGGAATACGACCAGTATTAATTATACAAAACGATTTAGGAAATAAATATAGTCCAACAGTAATTGCAGCAGCAATTACATCACAAACTAATAAAACAAAATTGCCAACTCATATAGAATTAGGAGAAAATACAAGTGGTCTGAAAAGTAATTCAGTTGTTTTGGCAGAGCAAATTCGAACAATAGATAAAAGTAGATTAAAAGAAAAAATAGGGCATATCGACAATTCAAGCATAATGGAGCAACTTAATAATGCACTAGGTGTTAGTTTTGGATTATAGATTATAATTTAAATTAGAAATAAACTAAATATAATATTAGTATAAAATTAGATATAAAGTTGGCAGAATTAAAAAGTGGAAATCCTCGATTTTCACTTTTTTCTATGCAATATGAGATTTGAATTTCACAATGCAAGATAAATGAGACTAATATATTATATGTTTTTTTAGAATAGCTTATTTTGCAGTGAGCGGGAATTCC
>CAMUDX010000005.1 GCA_947087745.1 uncultured Clostridium sp.
TGAACTAACAAATCATCTTGTTTCAGTTAGTATTGAAGCAGAAAATAGATTAAATATTTTAATGGAACAATGCAAAAATTCTGATAAATTACTATCTGAAAAAAATAAAATGGATAACCAACTTCAATGGGTAAAACTAATGAATAATTATAAAAATATAGCAGAAGAAGTTATCTTAAAGGAACTAATTTATGTATGAAAATAGGACTGCAAACCCAGCAGTCCTTTAAAATTACCGTAAGTACAAGTTTGTGCTTTTGTCCTAGCCAGCACTGAAAACCTACTCCCGCACGTTTTCAATTTATGGGAAATCCCATACCCTTGTTAATACTGAAAAAAATTATTTTCTCAAATCTATAATGTCACAGTTTCTTTCTCCAGTCCCAATTATTGTTACAGGTATATTAGTTATTCTTTCTATTTTTTTAATAAAATCTTTTACTTTCGTTGGTAAATCATCATAATTGCTACATCTATATGCTTTCCAATCTATGTATTGAGCAAAATTTAAAACAATTTGAGTTGGCTGATTTATCATTACATTATATTTTAATCTATCCCAATTCATTTCGAAAACACGTCTTACTTTTTTTGTTACAGTTGTATATTCTTCTAAATCAATATTACATCCACATCTATCTTTTATCTCATTCCAGGTGATTTCAGCGCTACCTGCATAATCGCCACTATAAATGGCTTCTCCAATGTTAGTTTTATTACTTATTCTAATAGGATATGGTCTTATTATCATATAAATATCTTTTACTTTAAAAGGATTTAATCCAGCATCTGCAATAAGTTGACTTGCACTACACATTCTACTTGTAACAAAAGGATAATCTAGACCATAGTTTATATCCAAGTCTTGGCCCTGAGCACCTTCAATTAAAATATTATCATCACACTCATTTATAATTTTTGCAGTATCAGTTATTTCAATAATAGTTATTAAATCATCTGGAAGATTTTTAAAATAATCTTTTGCTAAAATAATGCTAGGATTTCTAATAATTTTTTCAGCTTGAGCTACTCCACATCCCTTAAATGTTGAACCACTCTTTATTATTCTTTTTTCTTCTTCGCGATGTTTATCTAAAATGATCATTGCCCTTGGATGAATATAAATTTTTCTATTTCCAATAAGTTTCTTATATTTTCTGATTTCATCAAATAATATTTCTGGAGTAATAACACACCCAGCATTTAGTACTAATTTGCAATTTGGAGCTAATATTGCCATAGGCAAATGACTAACTATAATTTTCTCTCCATTATCTTCTACATAAGTATGACCAGCATTACTTGACCAACTGTTTGTAGATAATAAAAAGTGTTCTTTTTTAACTAAGTAACCACAAATTTTTCCTTTCCCACAACTTCCTGCTTGACCATCTATTACTACTGTTACATTTTTATTATTCAAGAAAAAGCCTCCTTTATTCATAAAATTTTTTTATATTTTCCAAATCTAATATTTCTTTAACAAACTGGTTTAAATTTGATAATCCTGCTATCTCTTTATTATATATATCCATAACAAAATCAATAGTTTTCCACTCATAATAACCCTCCTCGTTATCAACAACTTCTACTTCTTGAACAAAGTCATATATAACATGTAAATGTGTATTACTATTCATAATATTTGATTCTGGATAAACATATGTTACCAGAAGTTTAGGATTTTCTAAACTAATACTCGTTTCTTCCATACATTCTCTTTTAGCAGCTTCAATAGGAGTTTCATTTCCTTCAATTTTCCCACCAATTCCATTCCAACAATTTTTATAAGGTTTTTTATTTCTTTTCACTAATAACAATTTGTCCTTATCTTTGTTAAACAATATAATTACTACATAATTTTTATTCATATGAAACCTCCAAAATAATCATCAATCTTATGATAATTTTACTACAAATAGATTTTTTTTGCTATACTCCCATTGAAATTTAATCGTAATTCATATATAATATTTGTAGAAAGAGAACAAAGTTCGTAACTTGTATGTGATTCGCTCCAACGACGTATCTGTTCGAACTTTTTATAGAACAGAGAGATATGAAAATCAATCAGTAAAATGGTTGATTTTTTCTTTTGCAAAAAATCATCCTAAATCTATAAAGAAGACCAACTATCAAAAGTCAAGTCTTTTTTGAAAAAAACTTCTAAAAAAAGAAAATAATATTTTAGAAATGTGAAAAAGACTTTAATGAGAACATTAAAGTTATGTAAAGTTATTGTAGTACATTGAAAATTAGAAATTATATATATTATGAAAGTTTAGGTGGTCTATAATCTCTATTTTCTTTTAAGACATGAAAAATAATTCCTAATAGTTTTCGTTCGACACCAGTTAAAGCAACATAATGATGTTTCCCTTCAGCACGTTTTTTTATGTAATAATCATGCATTATAGGGTCATTATTAGCAGCAACCATAGCAGCAGTATATAAAGCATGTCTTAAATAAGGATAACCTCTTTTAGAAGTTTTTTCATTAGAGGATTTTTTGTTACCAGATTGATTTTCAGAAGGATCAAGTCCAGCAAAGGCAGTTAACTTGCTTGGTGAACTAAAATTATTAATATCACCAATTTCAGCTAAAATAGTGGGTGCAGTTACTTTACCAATACCAGGTATACTTTGCAAATGATTATCAAGTTTAGAATAAATATCTTTAATTTTAACTTCTAATTCATGAGCTTGATTTTCAAGAAAAATAATTTGGTTAACAAGTTGTTTGATTTCAAAAGAGCAAGCATCTCCAGTAAATTTAATACCAAAAGAATTTTTAGCTAAAGATTTAACTTCACGAACTTTGTCAGTAGAATGATGACCACGAGAAGCCTTTTTCAACAAATTAGCTAATTTTCTAGTATTAAAATTAACAACTTCATTAGGAGTTGGACAGTTAAGCAAAATTTGTTTAGAAGCTTCACTAAAAGTATCAGAAAACAAATCTGAATATTCTGGAAAAACTTTATCTAAGATACCTGTAACTTGAGTTTTTGCTTTACAAATATTATCAACAAGATTACTCCTATATCTAGTTAAATTTTTTAAAGCAAGTAAGTCATCATTAGGCAGAGAAGTTTGCTCAGTACCATTAAAGCTTAAAAAATTGGCAATTAAAATGGAATCAATAACATCATTTTTTTGCTTACGATTATTATAGGCACCTCTAAAAGATTTTATTTGATAAGGATTAAACACTGAAACATTAAAACCTTTATCAGTTAGTGCAGAGAATAAAGACAGCCAATAAGTACCAGTAGCTTCCATAGCACAATAAATTTGCGATGTGTCAAAATTACTAATAGAGTCAAGTAATTTTTGTAGTCCTTCTATTGAATTAGTAAACTTAATAGCTTTAACTAAAATATAACCATCTTCTGAAATTAAAGAAGCAACATGATTAACCTTTGCAATATCAATACCTAAATAAAACATAATATAAACACCCTTTCTAATTTATGTTAGAGGCAACCCTCAATGTCTTTACAAGAATATAACCTAGCAATAAATAAAAGTCATTATTATAAAAATAATACTTATCCAACTTATTAATATCCGAATGTAAAGTAGAGGCTTTAGTCTTTCTAAAGAGCCTAACGCTCAGGATGGTGGCTAAAACCACTCTAACAATTACAATAATTATACCATAAATTGGTCTAATATTATGTTATGAGTTTTTGAATAACTCATAGAAAAAATAAAATAATGTCAAGTTATTTTTAACTTAACATTATTATACTAGGATGGTGTGGTATGATTAGTATTGTAAAGAAGAAAAACAAGATTAAAAGAGAATTGCTCTCTAAAATTGAATGGGCTTGTAGTTTGAATGCTATAAAACTTGAACACGAAATGATATTTGAAGGTTGTTTAAGAATTGTAGAGCATACAAACTTAGCGTATGTAGAACCACATAGAGTAATTATTAAAGATAAGCTATTTTTATTCTTTAATGACTGTGATTCTTTTATGTGGGAGATTTAAGGTATAAATACCCTTTATCTCAACTAAAACACTACATAGAAAGGCTACTTTAATTTTAGAGTTTTTTTGTGCTTAAAATTTATTCAAGTAGCTTTCCGTTCAATATTGAAAGGAGAGATTTAAAAATGAGTGAAGAAAAGAAAATAGCAGGAATTTATATTAGAGTTAGTACAGAAGATCAAGTCAGAGAACGGATTTAGTTTATTAGAACAAAAAGAAAAACTATTACAACTTTGTAAATTTAAAGAATATAAAGTATTTAGAGTATATGAAGACGCTGGAATATCAGCTAAAAACATTAAAGATAGACCAGCATTTCAAGAAATGTTAGCAGATATGAAAAGTGGTAAAATCAATTACATTGTAGCTTATAAATTAGATAGAGTTACTCGTTCAGTTCGTGATTTAGAAGAACTAATTGTGCAATTAGAATTACACAATACTTATTTGGTGTGTGATAAAGATGATGTAAATACCTCTTCAGCTAATGGAAGATTTTTTGTAAGAATGTTAACAGTTTTATCTCAACTAGAAATTGAGATAGTTAGTGAAAGAACAAAATTTGGTTTAAATGGTGCAATTAAGTCTGGACATTTACCCGGAATAGTACCATTGGGTTATAAAAAAGATAACAATAAAAAAACTGTAATAGATGAAACTACAAAAGACATTGTAGTAAGAATATTTAATATGTATCTTGAAGGAAAAAGCTATCAACAAATTAGTAATACATTAAATAAAGAAAAAGTATTATATCCTAAACATTGGAGAGATACGACAATAATGAAAATGATAGACAACAAAGTATATATGGGAGATTATGAAAAAGGAAAATCAAACAGTAAAGATACTTTAGTTTATATGAATGTAGTAGAGCCAATAATTAGTCGTGCTATGTGGAATGAGGCACAACTGGATTTAGGTCAAGTATTTAGACACATATTTTTACACTTTTTTATAAAGATTATGCTGTTTTTTCATAGTATAATCTTTCTTTTTCATTTGGTGTAATATATCCTAAACTACTATGTATTCTTTTGTTGTTATACCAACTTTCTATAAATTCAAATATTGCTAATCTTGCTTCTTCAAATGTTACGTAACTTCTTTGATTTACTTCTTCTTTTTTTAATATGGCATTGTAAGATGTCCTACTTGTAGGAAAATACTGTCTTCTACAAACTTTTTTAAATATAGTGGAACACCAAAAGAAAAAGTTAGTAGATTTATATTTAAGTTCTACCTTAAATGTAGAAACAATTAACCATAAAAACGATGTAATTAAAAAAGAAATTGAAAACTTGAATAAGAAGAAACAGAAAATTGATCCAAATAATGATTTTAAAGAATACACAATAGAACTATTAAAAAAATTATATTGTGATGTAGAAAATGGCAAAGTTATATCTAATAACAAAATTGCATTTACATTTCTTTTTAATAGTCTAAAAGGAAAAGCAAAACAAGAATTAATAAAGAAATTAATTGATTGCATAGAAATAAAAAGAGACAAAAATTATGATATTGAAATAACAAATGTTAAATTTACAGAAGAGTTTATTTCAAAAAGTAGCAAAGAATATATAAAATATTTATATGAAATCTTAAAAAATAATAACATTGGATTTATCTATAAAGAAGCAATTGAACATGCAGAATTAGAAAAATTAAAAGAAGACTATTTTGTATTTTCAGATGAAAAAATTGGAGAATATTCAAAAGAAGAATTAGAAAAATATGTAGAACTATTACAAGAGCATTTTTATACAGATGGAGTTATAAATTGCCCATATATTGAAAATGGAAATATGATAGATAATTTAACATTAATACCAAAACATATAAGAAAATTTTGTCCTAGCAAGCACTGAATTTGGATATACTCCAAATTCAAATATGGGAACTTCGTCCCCAATCCCCAAAAAATAAAAATAAGAAAGAAGGAAAGATTATGAATAATGAAAAAGTAAAGTATTTAATTGATATAATAAAAGATATGGATATAGAAAATAAATTAAGACTTGCAATATGTATGTGCGATAATTATAGTCATACAAATTTAAACTATAGCAAAATAGAAATGTGTAAATATTTTGATAATTTGCTAAAAGAAATTAATATAGAATACAAAACAACAACTGTTAATTTTACAAACTATTCTTACATAATGTTTGCTATATCAAAAGTTATAGAAATGGATTCAATAGAACAAAATAGAGTAGCATTATATTTGTTTAATAGTATAAATTATAAAATAAAAAAATATAAAACTCTTGACAATAAAGAACAAATGTTTTAAGATATATAAAGTAAGAAAAGGATGTGAAGCTATGGAAGAAAATAATTTAGCAATTCAAAATGAATTGACTATCGAAGATATAAAAAACTTAATATATACAATAAGAGATAAACAGGTTATGCTAGATAGTGATGTGGCAAATATATACCATTGTGAGACAAAATATGTAAATCGTGTGGTAAAAAGAAATATAGAGCGATTTCCCGAAGAATTTTGTTTTCAGTTGAATGAGAATGAATTTGAATCTTTAAGGTGCCAATTTGTCACCTTAAACGAAAATGGAAGAGGACAACATAGAAAATATTTACCTTATGTATTTACTGAACAAGGTATAGCAATGTTATCAGCTTTGTTAAAAAGTGATATTGCAGTAAGTGTTAGTGTAAATATTATGAAAGCATTTATTGAAATGCGCAAATTTTTATTGATTAATGGACAAGTATTTGAAAGACTAACGAGTGTAGAACATAAATTATTAGAACATGATAAAAAAATTGATGAAGTCTTTAATCAATTACAACTGGAGGAAAATATCAAACAGAGGATATTTTTTGATGGTCAAATATATGATGCATATAGCATCATTATAGATATTATAAAAAAGGCAAATAACAAGATTTTAATTATAGATAATTATATTGATGATAGTATTTTGAAAATGTTAGCTAAAAAGAAAAATAATGTGGAAGTAGTTATTTTAACATCTGATAAAAGTAATATTGAAAATTTAGATGTTAAAAAATTTAATAAAGAATATCCTGTTCTGAAAGTTGCTAAAACTAATAAATTTCATGATAGATTTATTATAATAGACAATAAAGAAATGTATCATCTAGGAGCTTCAATAAAAGACTTAGGAAAGAAATGTTTTGCAATTAATAGAATTGAAGATGTAGAATTTATTGAAAAAATTATTAATTTATAAAATAAATTAGGAGAGTACTAAAAAACTCTCCTAATTTTTTAATTTATTAATATTGTATTTCTCAAATGAAAAATGGACCATTTTGGACCAGTATTATAATTGAAATTTGGACCAATTAGTTACATAACCATGTATTAAATTATATTAAAATTTATTAACGTGTCAAAACTAAAATGCATTGATAAATCAAGTATTGACACTTATACTAAATTTTAATTTTAATCAATTAAGAGGTTATATATCGTTTTTATGTTATTTAAAAATCTTAATTATAAGGTGGTCCATTTTTCGCTCGTTAAATACATATGTAAAATGTTACTTATGCTCTTATTCTATATATACATTTTCAAGAATAACATATAGTATGAAAAAATTAACAATATTTATAATTATATTTTTGATAGCATCTTTATTGTTTCAGCAATTTAATAATATTAAAAATAAAATAAATGATGGAAATGATAACTTTGTTGTTACTTTTAGTAATCAAGAACTAATAGATAAAGCTGTTTTTACATCACAAAAAATACCAAATGCTATATATCAGAATATGCTTGGCAAGTCCATTCCTTTAGAATGTAAAAACTTGGTTGATACTAACTCTCTTTCTTACTTGCAAGTAACTTATTTTGGTTTTGATAAACAATCTCATGTTGGAGAAATGATTGTAAATTCCAACCTCTCAGATGATGTTTTAGAAATCTTTAAAGAACTTTATGAAATTAACTATCCTATAGAAAAAATTAAGCTAATTGATGAATATAATGCTAATGATGAATTGTCTATGTCAGATAATAATACTTCTTGTTTTTGTTATCGACCTATTTCAGGCACTCATAAAATATCCTATCATTCCAAGCGGTACAGCAATAGATATTAATCCCCTATATAACCCATATGTAACAAATAGTGGAATAAGTCCTGTATCAGGTGCATTATATGCTGATAGAAGTCTACATTGTGAATATCAAATTAATACTAATGATTCTTTATATAAGATTTTTACTAGCCACGGTTGGTCTTGGGGCGGAAATTGGTCTAAAAGTAAAGATTATCAGCATTTTGAAAAGGAAGTGTAGTGTATCATGGGTGTGTCATGGGGACGTTCTTTTTGACACACTTCATAAAAATCATTAAGTGTGTCAAAAAGAACGTCCCCATGACACAAATTTGCTTTTTACAAAAAATATGTTATATTAGATACAGGAAGTGATAATATGATACAAAGTAATAATATGACAACAAAAGAAGAAGATATGACTGCAGAACAGCAACTAGCGAAATACTTAGATAAGTATTTATATGATAAATTAAAATTAAAGTGCAAGAATATTAATAGAATTTCAGATAAAACTCTACAAATGGAAGGTATAGATGTTATTATTGAATATAATAATGGAAATTTAGTAAATATAGATGAAAAAGCTCAATTGCACTATATAGATGTTTGTAGGAACACCTTTGTTTTTGAGATTGACTTTATTGGTAGAGATAATGTTTTGCATCCAGGTTGGTTATATAATAATGAATTAAAAACAGATACATATATGCTTATTTGGCCTAAAGTAACAATATATAACGAAGTTATAAAATCTATATATAATAATAAGGAACAGTTAAATAAAATAAAAGAAATTCTCCGAAATATTAAATGTGATGATTTTGTAAGTGTAGAATGTTATCTTATTAAAAGAGAGACAATTAAAGAATACTTATCTTCTAATGGTTGGAATTCAGAAAGAATTCTAGAAAAGTCAGCTGAATTAAGGCATAATAAAAAGTATAAAAGAACTTTTGTATCAGAGACTGATGATTTCTATTTCTATTTTTCTGAACCTTTTAATTATAGAGAATCTCCTATCAATATTGTTATTAAAAAAGATGTTTTAAAAAAATTATCACATAGAAAATATTTAGTAAAAAAAGATTCTTTAGAATATATATAGTTATTTACTAAAGCCAATAAGATTTCTCTTATTGGCTTTAGTATTAACCTTTGTTTGTTTTACCTTCATTTACTTTTATTAGTTCTATTTCTTCTAATTTATCTTCTTTAAATAAACGGTTTATATTTTTTACGCTATCATTACTTAATTTACAATCATTTTTGTTTATAACTTCTGATACTACTGAACGAGCTGCATTTTTTAATATTTTTTCTAGTGTTTCCTCATAGTCATCATATTTTGAAGTTTCTTCTTTCTTTAAATCTGATAAACTGCAATAATATTCATATTTCCCTTCTTCTTCACTATATGTAAAGTAATCATATGAAAATACTATTCCACCATAACTATTTTTGCCTCCTGTCTTTAACACAACTACTTTCTTATCTCTATCATACCATGCATCTCTTAATTCAAATGATGATGGGTCTTTATATCCTTCTATTACATCATTACATAAAACAGCTATTAAATTTTCTGATTCTATATCTTCTTTTTCTTTTGTACTTGCTTTTTTATATGCTTTTTCATATTCTCCTTGTTCTAATAACTCATCTGTCGAGATAAATATTTTTGGTAAAACTTGTTTTCCCATAATAATTAAACCTGCTACTACAATTAAAATTATAATAATTTTTTTCATATTTTTCTTGCATGTTCTTATTATTGAATCCATTACATTATTAACACCTATATTAGTTTTTCCTCCACATTTCGGACAGAATTTTTGTCCTACTTTTACTTCTTCTCCACATGTTGGGCAGTAAAGCTTTTTTTGTGTTCCTCGTTTCATTCCACATTTGGGGCAAAATTCTTGTTCACATTTTAGTGTAGCTCCACAATTTAAACATTTTTGTTCCTTTATGCTATTTTTTTCTTCTATTTCAGTTGATTCTACTTCTTGTGCTTCTATATTTTCTTGATTTGGCTCTTCACCTTTCACTTCATTTACTTCTAATTTTTCTGCGTCTGTTTTTTCTACATCTTCATTTTCTATTTCTTGTATTTTTTCTTTTTCTTCCATGTTTTTCCCCTTTCTCTTTTTCATATATAAAAAATCAAGGATTCTCGCTATAAAACAGTTATTAAATATGTACTTTTTTAATGCGTATTCCTTTATGTGACAAATTATAACATAGTATTTTTTATTTGTACATATTAGTATTTAGAATTTCCTTTTAATACTAAGTTTTATAAATACAATAAAAAAGCTATACGAGTAACAAATGCACTTAAAAAAATGAAACTGAACTTTCGTATATATGAGTTACATAATAGAATAATTTATTGGTTAAATATTTTAAAAATAACATGTAAAAAGATACACTTTTAAGTGTACCTTTCATTTATTATATATTATGCACTTTTTAATTCAAGTCTTAATTTATCTGCAATCATTGCAATAAATTCGCTATTAGTTGGTTTTCCTTTACTTGCAGAAATTGTATAACCAAAAATTGATTCTACCACATCTTGTTGACCTCTTCCCCATGCAACTTCTATAGCATGTCTTATTGCTCTTTCTACTCTTGATGGTGTTGTATTAAATTTTAATGCTATGTCTGGATATAAGCTCTTAGTTATTTGATTTATCATATCAATGTTATTTACAACCATCATTATAGCTTCTCTTAAATATTGGTATCCTTTTATATGTGCTGGAACACCAACTTCGTGAATGATATTAGTAACAAGTGCTTCTAAATTACCTCCCTCTTTAGTCTTATCTTCTGAAAGTTCTATGTATTGTGGTTTAATTTCTCTACTAATAAAGCTGTTATTATTTGCTTGAGGTTGATAATTTTTTAATTCTTTTATCCTTTTTATTAATATATCAATGTCAAAAGGTTTTACTATATAATATTGTGCTCCTAATGATATTGCTCTTTGAGTTATTTTGTCTTGTCCTACTGCTGATAGCATTATACAAATTGGTCTTTTCTCCATTTTTATTACATTAATTCTTTCTAAAACTCCTATTCCATCTAAATGTGGCATTATAACATCTAATAATACTATATCTGGTGAAAATTTTGAAATTGCATCAAGCGCTTCCTCTCCATCTCTTACTTTTGCAATAACCTCCATATCTTCTTGTCTTTGAATATAACTTGATAGTGTTTCACTAAAATCTGGGTTGTCATCTGCAATTAGTACTTTCATTTTTTCTCTCATTCTTTTTCCTCCTATTATCAAAAATCGTATTTTTTTTACAATTTGAATTATACAAGTTGTGCCAAAATTTGGCAATATAAAAGATGGAAATTTCTTCCAGCTTTTATGTAAGTATTATTTTTTTATACATTTGTTAATATATTTTTTATCAAGTATTTTATTTCTTATTATATTTATCCTTTTTTCTTCAATATCTTGTAGCATTTTGGCTATTTTACTATTTTCAATTTCAATTTTACAAATAATTTTATCTAAATATTTTATATTTATTATTTCTATATCTCCATTTTTACAATAATACTTAAATATCTCTAAATTATTGTATTCTAATTCAACTTCTACTTCTATTCCTTGGCATTTGATTATCTTTTCTGCTTTTGAAATTGCATTTATAGTCGCTTCAGAATAACAACTTACTAATCCTCCTGTTCCTAACAGTATTCCTCCAAAATATCTTGTAACAATAACAACAATATTACATAAATTATTTTTCTGTAATATTGAAAGCATAGGTGCTCCTGCTGTCCCTGATGGCTCCCCATCATCACTACTCTTTTCAACAATTCTCCCATTTTCTGCAACTCTATATGCTACACAATTATGTTTTGCATCATGATATGTTTTTTTTATTTGTTTTATCTTTTCTTCTGCTTCTTCTACATTTTCTACATAAAATATATTTGCAATAAATTTTGATTTTTTTTCTATAACTTCTGCTGTCGAACATTCTTTTATTGTGATAAATTCTTCCATGTATTTTTCCTCTCTAAATTCTTAATGTTTTTGTTTTACATAACTTTTACCCTTATGCTCATAATCAAGGAAAGCAAAACCTCCACCATTCCACCTTTTACTATTTCCAGCAAAATAAATACGGCATTTAAAAATATATTTTCTTTCCTCTATTGGTGCTGACTTATCTATACAACCATTAACTGTACTATATCTTTCACTTATATCTCCATTTATATAATACATAAATCTTTCATAATTTATGTTAGTGCCATAGCAAGTGCCTACATAATCATCATTATTATATTTATCTATATATTGTCTATCAATTAATTCCATATTCCAAACTTTCATCTACAACTTATTCTATTTGACCTGCTACATATCCTGTTGAATAAGCAATCTGTAAATTAAACCCTCCTGTATATGCATCTACATCAATTATCTCTCCTGCAAAATACAATCCCTTTATTAATTTTGATTCTAAAGTTTTAGGATTAATTTCTTTTATATTAATTCCTCCACTTGTAATAATCGCCTCTTCTATTGGTCTAAATCCTTTAATATCAAAATCCATATTTTTTAAAATATGCACTAATTTTTTTCTTTGTTCTCTTGTTATTTCATTTACTCTTTTTTCTGGATTTATTTCTGATTTTTTAATTACATACTCTATCATTTTCTGTGGTAATAATTTATCTAAACTATTTTTGTATTGCTTATTTTTTAATTCGCTAAAATCTCTTAAAATTCTTTCTTCTAATTTTTCTTCTGATAATGCAGGTTTTAAATCTATATATATTTTTATTTTTTTATTTTCTAATAATTCATCTAAATTAGAATATCTTATTAAATGTGCTGAACTACTCAATATAATTGGTCCTGATATTCCAAAATGTGTAAAAATCATCTCTCCAAAATCTTCATATATTATCTTATTTTTATTTACATCTAATATTTTTATTTCTGTATTTCTTAAACTTAGCCCTTGTAAATTTATTATTTCTTTTTTATTATATAATTCTAATGGAACTAGTGATGGTCTTATTTCTTGAATGATATGCCCCAATTTTTCTGCTATTTTATATCCATCACCTGTTGAACCAGTTAGTGGATAACTTTTTCCACCTGTTGCTAAAATTATTTTATCTGCATATATTTCTCCATTATTTGTTTGCACACCTTTAGCTTGTCCATCTTTTATTAATATTTCTTTAACAATCGTATTTAATTTTATTTTTACATTTAATTCTTTTAACTTTTTTATAAAACAGTTTAATACATCTATAGATTTATCTGTTACAGGAAATATTCTATTTCCTCTTTCTTCTTTTACTTTTAGCCCTTGTTCTTTTAGGAATTCTATTATATCTTGATTGGTATATCTTTGAAAACAACTATATAAGAATTTTCCATTTCCATGTATGTTTTTTATAAATTCTTCCATTTCTAATGAACTTGTTATATTACATCTACCTTTTCCTGTTATTAGTAATTTCTTTCCCAACCTATCCATTTTCTCTAATAATATTACTTCATTTCCTTTTTTGGATGCCTCGATAGAGGCTATCATCCCTGCTGGTCCACCACCTATAACAATTACTTTCATTAATTTCTTCCTCTCATTTTTCATCATTATATCATGTTTTTAGAGAATTTTCATTAAAATATTATAAAAAATTATTTTTCCAAAAATTGCTTTACATTTTCGTATCTTTTATTTTCTTTTATTACTAAAGTCCATAAATAAATCAAAATAATTAAAATTGCAATATTATGTATTTTTAAAATTACTATACTACTTATTAATGTTAATACTATTATTGTAATGTTTGAAAATATATGTATACACTCTATAGATTTTGTATATCCCCAAAATATGTGTATAATACTTTTTAAAATTCTTCCTCCATCAAGTGGGAATATTGGTATTATATTAAATAACATTATTAGTAAATTAGCGTAAATTATATTTATTTCTGATTTATTTAAAAATATATAAAATAATATTATAATTAAATTAGTAATTGGTCCAGCTATTGCTATCACTATTTTCTTCAGTTCTAATAAATTTGCATTTTTTATTTTTTTATTATAATCTTTTGTATTTAGTTTAAATGCCACAGATAAGCCAAATGGCATTATTTCTATTTTTTCTGGTTTAAGTCCTAAAATTATTCCCATGCATATATGACCTAATTCATGTAATATACAAAAAAACATTATTGTTGAATATATTTCTATTTGTTTAGTTAAATAAAACAACAATAAAAAAACAAAGATTTTTAAATCTATTCTTAATCTCATATTTCTTCCTTTTCTTTGCTATAAAATATATATTTAAATATCTAAAATTAATTGTGGGTCTATATATCTTCCTGCTTTTCTAATTTCAAAATGTAAATGCGGTCCTGTAGAATTTCCTGTTGACCCGACTTCTGCAATCTTTTGTCCTTGTTTTACTTCTTCTCCTTCATTTACTAGTAATTTAGAGCAGTGTGCATATACTAGTATTATATCGTTTATTTCAATTTTTAAATGATTGCCATAGTCTCCTTTTGTTGAGTTTAATATTACTTTTCCATCTGTTGCTGAAATTATGTCTGTTCCCATGTCTGCACCTATATCTAACCCTGTATGGTATTTAGATACTGTACTTACTGTTGGATTACGTACCCCAAATTTAGATGTTATTGTTCCTTGTAGTGGTATTATAAAACTAATATTATTTTTTATTTCATTTGCCTCTTGTTTCATCTGCTCTTCTTCTGTTAATTCTTTTTGTTCACCAATATTAACTCCTATATCTTGCTCATTTGCTCCTCCTATACTATTATCTGTTGGATTATTTGTATCAACTGGATTTTCTGTATTCTGTGTATTATTAGTATCTTGGGAATCCTCTGGACTTCCAGTGTTTTGGGTATTTTGTTCGCCCTCTGTTTGTGTATTGTCTTGATTTTCTTGTTGGTTTGTATTTTCTTGTTGTTGCTCATTTGTATTTTCTTTCATTAGTCTATTCTCTAAGTTATTAAAATAGCTACAGATTTGTGAATATATTTCATTGAAATTGACTTCATATGCCAAAATTTCATTAATTTTATTTTTTAATTGTTCTGAAAATATAAAATTATTATGTATTAATCCATAAAATATTAAGTATATTAATGCACATATAATTATTTGATTACGCATCTTCTTTATTACTGATGTATTTTTATTTTTTTCTAAATTTACTCTGGCTGTTGTATTTCTTAATTCATATCCTTTTCTTCTATTGTAAATCTCTTCTGCTCTTCTTATTTTTTCTTCTACTGATATAGTTCTTTCCAAATAAAACACTCCTTTTCCTTTGTTTCATACTAATGTATATGATGGAAAAAGAGCTTTTATGTTATCATATTAAATTTATTATTAAACTTATGAATAATCCTATGCTTACTATAAGACTATAATTTCTTAATATTTTATATTTTGTTTTTAAAGTTTTACTTGGCTTTTCTGGTACCTTATTATTTTCTATTTTTGTGACAAAGTTTGAAACAATCATTTCTGCCTCTTTTACAATATATTCTTTGTCCTTTTCTTTCTTTTGTTCATTTTTTTGTTTACTATTTTTTTCAATAGTTTCAAATTTTTTTGCATATTTATTTGACTTTACAATAAATATTGCTTCTTCTATAATATTCGAAGGTAATTCTCTTAATACCACTATATTTTTCATTCCACTTGTATCCATATATATCCAACCTTTCATAAACCGTTTATATTTCTATTTATATTTTTACCACTTTTTTCTAGCTTATACAGAGAATTATGAATATTATAATATTATAACCATATATTGTTATTTATATAAATTAAGATACAAATTACTTTATTAATGAATATTTTTATTAAAATTATTTATATATTTTATTCTTTTTTATCTAGGAAACTAACTGTTCCTATTTTATAAATATCTCAATTTGCATTATTTCAATATTATAATTTATTATCTCTACCCTCCTTTGATTATGATTTTTTACATTCCTGTAATTGGTAATTTTTTTATTATTTTTTCTTGTTCAACTTCTATTTCTGTTATTTTATTTGATACTTCAATTTTTTTCTCTTTAGAATTATTTACTACAATATTAATTGTTTCATTTAATTCAATGTTTATTTCTATAAGTTCATCATAATTTATATATCCATCTAAAGTCCTAGTTTCTTTTAAATAATATTTCCCAGGTAATATTTTATCTATTATTATTTTTCCATTTATATCTGTTATTAAGTTTGAATAAATAATTTCTTTATTTTCATTTAATAATTCAAATTCTATTCCCTGTAATGGTTTTTTACTTTCTTTATCTTGTTTTAGTATATTTATTTTTGTTTTATTTTCTCCATAATTTTCTGGATATGTAGTATTACCTTCTTCATATTCATATACTGTCAAGGCATAATTTTGAAAGCCTTGGTTTTGGGATACTCCATATAAAATTGGTTTTGTTAAACTTTCTG
This sequence comes from uncultured Clostridium sp., assembly GCA_947087745.1. Taxonomy (GTDB): domain Bacteria; phylum Bacillota; class Clostridia; order TANB77; family CAG-508; genus CAG-269. The sequence goes on from CAMUDX010000005.1 coordinate 16,586, forward strand.
TTTCTACATTTATTTTAAATTCTCCATTATTATTTAAATTATTTATTGGAATCAATATTTTAAATTGTTCGTTTTTATTAAATTTATTTCTTTCTTTATTACTTATATTCGTAATTTTTATTCCTTCTGGAATATTCTCTCCTGAGATAGTAATTATATAATTTTTCATTATTGCTGATGATTTTACTTCATAAGTTTTTGATACATAATCTTTATTTTCTAAATCTTGTTCCCAATTAGTTTGATTAGTTGTGATTTCAGATTGGTTTGATGATGGTATTTCTGTTGAATTTTCAGCTGTTTCTACTATTTGTCTGAATGCATTTAATACTCTGTATCCTTCATCGCAATCTGCTGAATATTTATTGTAGTCTCTGTTTTTTAAATAATAATATACTGCTTGTTTCGTTGCTAAATATGCTTCTTTTTCATTTGCTACTCCTAATTCTTCAATAGTTTTGTATGGATATCCATTTATTAATATCCTCCATAATTTTACATCTTGTATTTTTCCTGATATTGTTACATCATATTGGTCAACTTCTCCTATCCCTGGTAAATCAGGGTTTATGCAATATGCCGGATATTCTATTCCGTCTTTATTATATACTACATATGTTCCTCCTAATGGTTTTCCAGAATATATTAATACTTTATCACAATATACTTTGTCATATACGTTTACTTGATTTATCGAGTCTGCTTGTACAGAATTTTTTACTAATATTAAATCTGATAATATAATCATAATTATTATTAGTAATATTCCTACTATTTTTAATGTTAATTTCAATTTTTGCTTCCTTTCTTATTGTTTTTCTATCGCCTGTACACATCTTCTGTATTGTGGCTTATTTTCTATACATGTTATTAATGTTATTTTATTTTCTTGTGTGTTTTCTAAATAGCTCCAATCAATATCACTTATTTGTATATTTTGCATAACTTCGTATATTTTTTTATTTTCACCAAATGTATATATTATCTTATCACCTTCCTTTAATTCTTTTAACCTTGCAAAATAATTTACAGGATATCCTCTATTATGTGCTGCTAATCCTATATTCCCATTCAATTTTTTTGTTTCTTCAAAATGTCCTACATATCCATTTAATATATTTGCATCTGTTCCTTCTGCAATTGGTGCTATTAGTGATATTTCTGGTATTTCTATTTGCCAATTTGAATTTTGTGAAATTTCTTCTTTTTCTATATTTGTTTCTTCTATTATTTTTTCATTATTGTTTATTATGTTATTTTTTATATTTTCACATCTTGTTATAAATTCAAAACTATTTTCTGTTCTTTTGTTTGTTAAAAAATTCATACCTAAAAATACTACAGTCGTTAAAATAAGTGCTGCAATATTTATGAATCTTTTAGAATACATTCATATTTGTCACCTGCCTTTTGGATATTTTTTTACTTGTTTCATCGAATAAATTTCTTGAATAAAATTTTTTTGAATTAATTTTTTGAATTAACTTTTTTTGAATTTATTTGAATTTTGAATAAAGTAATTTGTATGGTTTTATAATACTATAATTATATACCTTTGTAAAGTTCTTTTCGTCGACCATTTTCGACATCATAAACTATAACATTACTAAAATAGCTATTTTTCCTAAAAATTCTATTGCTAATTTTTTCGCATAATGTTATCATTATCTTATATGAGAAGGAGATTTCTATGGAACAACCTATTTTTAATTTTTACGATACAACAAGCTTAAAATCATATAATTTAGATAAACATATTAAATATCAACTTAATTTATTAGATACTTTAGATGTATATACTAGAATTCATTGTGAAAATGTTGCTAACATTACTTGTAGATTATGTGAATATTTACATTGTTCAAAATCTTTTACAATTTTTTGTACTACATGTGCATATTTACATGACATTGGAAAATTGTTTATACCTCAAAATATATTGCAAAAAAATTCCACTTTAACTGAAGATGAATTTGAAATAATGAAAAAACATACAATATATGGATATAACATGTGTAATGAAGATTTAGAATTAAGACCTTATGCTGCTACTGCATTAAATCATCATGAAGCTTTAAATGGTACTGGTTATCCTAATGCTTTAACTAAAAAAGATATTCCATTAGAAGCTCAAATTATTAGAGTTGCTGATATATTTGATGCTTTAGTTAGTAAACGCCAATATAAATCTCATATTGATATTTCTGATGCATTAAAAATGATGATTGAAGATGTCAAACCAATTAATAAAAAAAGTAAATTACTTTCTGAAAATACAGGTAAGTCAAATCCTTTAATTATTAAAAAATTATTTAAAGTTGTATTAGACGATATATATTATGAAATTTATTGTACTGAAGGGTATGTAAAACAATTAAAATCTGAACTTGATAGATTTGAAACCATTCTTAAATATGAAGATTCTATGAATTCTTCAAAAAAGCAAAAAGAGAAAGATTATTATTTGTCAGGTATTAATATTTTATTGAAAAATAACGAGACTATTGAAAACTATAAGTCTTTATATGATGAATATAAGAATGCCTATAGTATAAGAAAAAATATTATAGATAATTTGTATAAAGAAATTAAAATTATAAAAAAATTAAAAGTTTAAAAATCTAAAATAGATAAATTAGAATTTTTATATATTATATTCTAATTTATCTATTAAATATTTCTAATATTCTGCTAAAGAAGCTTTTATCTTCTTGTTGTATTCCTTCTGTTGATGCTTCTATATAGTCCTCTTTATCTAGCTCTGTATATATTGTTTGATTATTTGTTTGTTTTTGCATTCCTAATTGTTCTGTTGCAATTTTTTCTATATTATTTAAGTTTAAACTACCTTCTAAACTAATTTCTAATTGTTTATTTTCCTTTTGTATAGTTGCTAGTTGACTTTTTTGTGATTCTATTGCTTTAAGTTCTTCATTGATTATTGAATTTCTGTAGCTTATTACTAATAATGTAGCAAAAATAGCAACTACTAAAAATATCTGTTTTTTTCTTTCCTTTTTTATTTGTTTTTCTAACTTCTTATTTATTTTTGGAGTATTTTCTATTACTTCTAACTTCTTTTTGTTTCTTTTTCTTCTATAATTTGGCTCTAGTTTTTTTGGACTAGTTTCATATTGATATGCTCCTCTTGCCATATTTACTACACCTCCTCTTTTGTATATTCTCATATTATCATGTATTTCTTTTTTCGAATATTCTTAATTTTGCACTTTTAGATCTTGTGTTTTCACTTTGCTCCTTGTCTGTTGCTACTATAGGTTTTTTGTTTACTACTTTTCCTAATGACTTAGCTCCACACACACAATATGGTAATTCTTTAGGACAAGTGCATATTCCTTCTGCTTTTTCATATGCTCTCTTTACTGCTCTATCTTCTAATGAATGGAATGTTATTACACATAGTCTTCCATTTTCTTTTAGTAAATCTATTGCATTTAATACTGTATTATATAATGGCTCTATTTCATTGTTTACTTCTATTCTTAACGCTTGAAATGTCTTTTTAGCGGGATGACCATTATTTTTTGCAAATTGTGGAATTGATTTTTCTATTATTTGTACTAATTGTGATGTTGTTTTTATTTCTTCGTTTTTTCTTAATTCACATATATTTTTTGCTATTTTCCTTGAATATTTTTCTTCTCCATATTCGAATATTATATTTGCCAGTCTTTCTTCTGAATATGTATTTATAAGTTCTTTTGCTGTAAATGACTGATTTCTATCCATTCGCATATCTAAGTCGTTGTCTCCAAGATAACTAAATCCTCTTGACTTTTCATCTAATTGATATGACGATACACCTAAATCTAGAAGTATTCCATCTACTTTAGGTATATTATTTTCTTCAAATATTTTATTGATTTCATCATGGTTTCCATGAATGTATTTGACATTTTTAAATTCTTGTAAATTTAACTTAGCTGCTTTTAAGGCATCTTCATCTCTGTCTATCCCTATTAATAATCCTGTATTTTGTAGCCTTTTTAGTATTTCCTTGCTATGCCCTGCTCCACCTAATGTTCCATCTACATATATTCCATCTTTTTTTATATTTAATCCATTTAGTGTTTCTTCCAATAACACAGGTTTGTGATAAAATTCCAAGTTACACCTCTATTTTGTTTTTATTTAATATTTACAGCTAGCTTTTCTAAATAGAAAACCTAGCTGCTCTATCTTGTGTATTTAATTTTTTCATCTATTTTTCTTTTGAATATTAAATATCTTTTGTAATTCTCTTTTAGTTTTCTATTATTTATCTTTTGTATTTTCTTCTTTCGTACAATTTTATCTTTAGTAATTTTAGCTTTTGTATCTCTCTTTTTTCTTTCGTTTATTTTTCTTTTGTGTTTAATTTTTAAATTTTTATCTTTAGTATAATTTTTCTTTGGTAAATTTCTTGTTTTATCTTTTGTAGTCTTTTCTTTTGTTTCTTTACTTTTTTAATCTTTAGTAAAACTTGTCTTTTGTGTTTTTTTCTTTTGTTTCCTTAAAATTTTTTCTTTAGTTTTTTATATAAACTTTTGCAAGCTATATACCTAACATAGTCATATTCTCTGCAATTTCATCTGCTGAAATTTCTTCATCGCATTTTGACCATTTTTCTTTATCCCATATTTCTAGCCTTGTTCCTACTCCTATTATTACTACATCTTTTGTTAATTCTGCTGCCTCTCTTAAATTTGTTGGGATTAAGAATCTTCCCTGCTTGTCTATCTCACATTCTGTTGCACCTGATAGGAAAAATCTTACGAAGTTTCTAGCATTTTTGTCTGTTAGTGGTAATGATTTTAGTTTTGTTTCGAAATTCAACCACTCATTTTGTGAAAATACAAACAAACATCCATCTAATCCCTTTGTTACTATGAATGTTTCTCCTATGTCTTGTCTTAATTTTGCTGGCATTATTACTCTTCCTTTAACATCTAGAGAATGTTCATATTCACCTATAAGCAATTGATTCACCCCATTTCTATTCTTTGTCTACCACTTTCTACCACTTCTCTCCACTTCATCTAAATTTTAATACACTTTTATTAATATTGCAAGTACTTTTTTAAATTTTTTTTATTTTTTTGATATTTTTTTATTGCATTTGAAATTTTTAAGATGTTAATAGTTTCAATTTTTCTTATTTTTATAGAATTTATGGGGCTTTTATTTGCTATTTTTTAATTTATTGTTGTATTCGTAGGTCCTGTTCCTACTACATTTTCTTGTAATGACCTCCATGTATTACATCCTACTATTCCATCTGCTGATAGGCCTCTTGACCTTTGATAATTCCTTACTGCCGTTTCTGTTTGACTTCCAAATATTCCATCTAATCCCCCTGTTGGATACCCTAGTGTGTTTAAGTTATCTTGTGCTATTAGTACATAATTTCCTTTTGACCCTCTTCTTACTAATGGATATCCTCCTGAACTACATGCTGGTGTTCCAAATCTTCTGTCAAAGTGTACCCATGTTGGTGATATCGATAATGGCTCGACATATCCCCATAGTCCTGATGAAATTGCACTGTTTCTTAATGCATTTCTTCTTGCTGGTGTGAATGTTTGTGCTACATCAAATGCTGTTCCTGCATAGTGTTGACTTTGTGAGCCATGTCCTCCTTCATATGGTCTTTTAAATGCAAATCCTACTGGTATCGGTCCTCCCCATATATATCTTTGGCTATTCCATGCTTGCATTGTTCTTTTGTCACTCCATAATATATTGCTTTTGCTTGAGCCTCTAAATTCTCTTACTTTTAATGTTCCATTTGCATTATATGGCATTGGTTCATTTTCTCCTCGATAGTATACTTCCATTCTGTTTGTGTCATTGTTATATATTATTATCTTCGCCATATTCTATCCTCCTTTTATTGTTCTTCTGTATTATATGTTTTTTCTTATTTTTATGTGAGTTTGTATGTATAATAAAAAACCGAAACTAAGAATTTGTACGCAGTGCAAACTGCTACAAATTCTAACTTCCGCCATAATTATCTTCTACGGAAATTTATCATACAATGATAAATTTCCTAGAATATAAAAAAGAACATCTAAACTAGACTTTTTCTAATTTATTTGCTCTTTTTTATATATTTCTATTTACTTTTATGCACTATTTCATTTTATTATCTTTTAATAATTTCTTTTTATTCAATTTGTTAGTATCTAGATATTTATAATTTAATGCATTCGTTTTACTAATAACAGATTTACCTAAATTCTTTTCTATATCATCTCTTGCCACTTTAGTGGCATGCCCTCCCATTCTAGCAATTTTTCTATTTCCCTTTAAGCCATATGGTTTATGCTCTTTTGCTAATTCTCTTGTAGCTATTTCTCCTAAATCTGTTAAAGCGACTTCAATATCAGTCATATTATCTCTTAATGATTCTTTTCTTATGTCCTTGTAGTCTTTGTATTCACTTGCTTTCATTCCTGACCAAGTTTTATATATATCATTTGTTAAAACTGCATATTGGTAATTTTCTTTAATGCCATTTTCTTGCCAAATATCAGTTAATTTTTTCTATCCAATATTCCTTTAAGTCTTGCTTCTATCCATTTATCTGAATATCCTTTGTTTCTATAATAGTCAATTGCTCTATTAATTGCTATCTCTGGATTAAAAATTTCATCTATTCTTTCTTTTCCCATATTAGCAAGCCATAATTTAAACGGCTCTGCCTTTGGGCTTGGAACTGACTCTATTAATCTTAGAATTCCTTCTGTATCTAGTGTATCTGTGTCTCTCATTTTGCCATCATTTTCAACTGTACGATATTTTCGTACAGTTGGCTTCCTTCTTGCATCAATTTTCTTTTTAAATCTGACCAATATCTTTTTGGAATTTTACTATTTGTCAATGCACTAATAACATCTATAATACTAAAATAATATTCTTCTTTATTAGAATCCCAAACACTTCTTATTTCATTTCCTTCGAAAAGATTTGAAATTGTTTCTAATTTATTATTATCTGCCATACAAAATCATCTCCTTAGACAGTTATACCTATTTTTACTACGAACATTTGTATTGTATCATAAAGTCAGATAATACTCAATCTTTTTTTGAAAATTTTTATACCAAATTTTTATCCTTTTAATCTGTCTGATTTTTTAGTACACAATGTCTAATCTCTTTCTTCAAATTCCTTCATTTTTTCTATTTCTATCTCTAGATTTTTTATAATTTCTTCAAATGCATCTAATAATTGCATTAATCTATTTATATCTTTTCTTATAATAGAAGAAATCTCTATTTGAAAACATGCTATATTGCTTTTTCTATTAATATAGTTGGAAATCGTTTTGCTATCTGAGGCTGAAAAGATTGTATCTATTCCAACTTTTCCACATTTTATTAATCCCATATTAATTATATTTAATAAATTATTAGCTCTATTTATATTATTTCCATTATCTGTTCCTATATCTATATCAAAACCATATCCTTTTCTACATCCATGTATATCAAGCATACATACTATATTTTTTTGTTCTATAATATCTAATATTCCCTTTTTGTATTTAAAACCATATCCACTATCTTCATAATTTGGGTCATCTATTAAATTAAATGTTCTTATTATTCCATGTGCTTTTGTTCTTCGGCATAACTCCTCAACAATGACACCTGTCATAGTATCTGCCTTTTTTATCTCCCCATCTCTACTTTGTCTAACTGCATGTGGAGCAGATAGTAAGATTGGACTATTTCCATTGTTATTCTCTTTCTATAATAATATGTAATTATATTAATATAAAAATGGTCATTTTACAATACATAGAAGGAACTTTAAACTAGCATTTATACTATCTTAAAGTTCCCCCTATTTTTGCTCTGAGATATACCTAAACAGTCTTAATATATAATTTTATTTATTTAACCTCAAATGTTTTCCCCAGCAAACAGCAATAACAATTATAATAGCAATTGATAAAAGTGTAATTAAAATAACTTTTATAATATTATTTTTATTAAATATATCATCTTTATTATCCACTCTTTCTGCCTCATAAATTTCTTCTAGTTTTTTCTTATTCTCTTCTTGTTCTTGCTCATATTTACTTTGCTCTTCTTGATTTCTCTTATAGCAATTTATCTCATATACTCTCTTAGAAAAACCATTTTGTGCTGTAACTATTACACTAATAGAATTATTACCTTCTTTCAAATTGTCTTTACCTATTATTTCAACCTTAGCATTCTCATTTTGAGGTACAGCAAATATATTCAGATTAGTAACATCATTAGGTACTTCTATACTATAATGAGTTATATTTGCATCAAAAGGAGGATTTAATAAAATATTTTCTATCGCCAAAATTTCTAAATTAGTATTTGCTAATTCAATATTATTAGTCTTAGTTACTTGTATTGTATATACTTTATTTTGAGTTTCATCCTCTGATGTAACCTTTATAATAATATTATTTAATCCTTCTTTTAGATTATTATTTCCGACTATTTCTATTTTGGCATTTGGATTTTCACTAATTGCCAAAACATCTATATCATTTATATCATTACCAACTGTTAAATAATAATCATAGATGTTTTTGTCGAAATCGGGTATTATTCCTTCTTTATCTAACCTTAATACTTGTAATGTTGAGTTATCACTTTTACTATCTAATTGTTGATTACTATTTTCTTGTCCTTCCACTTCTATTTCTTCTTTTCCAATTTGTATTTGAACATCTCTAAATTCTGTTTGAATTACTTGTCTTTCACTATCGTAAAATTCACCATCTAAGTTAAAAGTTGCAATACCATTTTCCTTTGCTCTAAATCTAAATACTGCAAGTTCACCATCTTTAGGGCTACTGCCACCTGTAATATCATACCATACATATATTACTCTATTATCTACTACATTTGTGTTTTCAGGACCTGAAATATACTCTAATTTATAGTTATCAAAATAAAGATTTGTCGTAAATGATACCGTTTTAGTATTTTCAATTGCTACTTTTATTTCTATTTCTTCTCCTTGTTCAAAAATATTTTTATTACTCTCTAAATATACTGTTCCTGTATTAATAGCATTTGATGTCTTGCAAAAACAGCATATTACAAGCATAATAATTAATATACATTCACTTATTACTAATATCTTCCTTTTCATTTACTTCCTCCTCTTTATCTATTGCTCTATAACATGTAATTTTAATATATGTCTTTGTATTATTAGTAAATCAACAGATGTCGGTTTAGCTACTCTTTTACTTACATTTGATGCTTTTTTATATATTTCCTTTAAATGTTCAATTTCTAGAATGTGTCTTTGTATCACTAGTAAATCAACACTATTTATTTTTCCATCTCCATTTGCATCTCCATATATAATAATTGTATATTCCCTTAAAATATGATTATTTTCCTTAATTCTTATCTTAGTTCCAGTTCCCACAATATCTGTATCTTGTAATACTTTATTTTCATTATTTACAATCTCAATTTCTAAATTAGTTATTATTTTTTGTTTTATATCTCGTACAGTATTTTCTTTATAATCTATTCCACTGATTTCTAGTTCATTTACTTTTAATGGACTTTCAAAATCTATTTCTGAATCTTCTATTTTTCTTACTACTATTACTTTACATTCTGCTTTTATATCAGGATTTTCTTTAGAAGTTGCAACTATCGTAGTTTCACCTTGTTGATATGCTGTTATAGTTCCATCTTGCTTTATATCTACTATTTGTGCATTTGAACTACTATATATAATTCCTTTTTCATTCGCATCTTCTGGCTCTATAATTCCTGTAATTTTAAAACTCTCTCCTATTTGTAGATAAATTTCTTCTTGTTCTAATTTTATTCCAGTTACTTTGCTGTATACCGTTATATCAATTTGACTTTGTACACTGTTCTCTTGTGCTTTTACTGTAATTGTTGTTGTTCCTGGTCTTAAAGCTTGGATAACTCCTTTATCATCAATAGTTGCTACTCTTGAATTACTAGAACTATACAATACCTTATGACTTGATGCTTCTTGTGGAGATATACTTACTTGTAATTGTTTTGTTTCTCCTTTTTGTATTGTTGTATTATCTATTGCTAAATCAATATTTTCTATCTGAACTGGAGGTAATTCAGTAACATAAGTCTGATAAATAAATCCAACTATTCCATTATCTAAAATAACTTTATCCCATCTTTCACCTGCTTGAATTCCTCTTCCTATTCTTGTCATTACATTTTGATAAGAAACAGTTGTAATTGTCTCATATGAAGTGCCTGGACCTGTTCTTATATTTACATTTGTTGCATTACAATATACTTTTGTATTATCTTGTATGAATTCATTTGCATTTATACCTGGACTTTGTGTTGGAATTGTAGGCATATTGTTATATACAGGTATTATAAATGTCATTGCTGTATCTAGTATTCCACTATTTTTATATCCATTATATATAGATTTAGATTCACTATATGGTGCTAATACATTAGTCATATATTGGTGCCAAAATAGTCCATCTCCTCTATCATCATTTACATCAAATTTTTGTAAGTAAATTGTATTTTGTCCAACATTTATATAGCTTGAGCCTATAAAAATTGCCCCTCCTGTGATTGCTCTTTCTTTCGTATTCCATGGTATTAAATATTTGTCTTTTGTCTGCTGGCTTGCTCCTTTGCCATCCTTTGCATATTGCAACCCATTTTTGATTGCTCCCATTGGCTCTGATGAACTTGTGGCCCCTATATTATAAAAATTATACAATCCTTTAAATCCATCTACTGTTCCACTAATTGAACTATGTGTTAAAAATGGTCCTACTTCCTGTTTTATTCGAGATGCTAAGTGATACGGACTTACAAGTGATGTTTGTCCCGCTCTTAAAATTAAATCTGAATATTTTTCATTCATATTATAAATATTTCCATAGCTGTCTAAATATGAAACTTTCGTACTATAGAATTCTGTACCATATAAAATTTTTTCTATTCCATCTAAATTATTTGTAGTTACATCATAAGATAATCCTTCAAATTGGAATATTCTTACTTCGTTTAAAAAGTTTCTTGGGTCCATGCAGTATTCTACTGCTTGTCTTGAACTATCAACCCACCCACTATCAACTTCTACATTATATTGACCAGGTGTGGTATTTTTCCAACTGTCTGAATAATTCTTTGGTACTAGGTTTTTTCCAAATACATTTTCTTGGTCTATTGCATAATTCCAATCTAAGTTGGTATATAATGCAGTAAACTTCCAATTTGGATGTTTTTTTGCTAGTTCTTTTAAATATGCTTGATAATTGCTTGGAAAATTTTCAATCCCTTGTAATTTATCTGATGCATTTACCTTATTAACTATTAATAAAAATGATAAAATTATCAAAAATATTATGATAATAAAAGAGTATTTTGCTTTCATTTTATCCCCCTTTTAGTTTTCTACTTCCTTCGCTTTTACAATAATTCTCTTTTTAGAATCACTCGTGCATGTAATTAGCGTTACTTCTCTTTTATTATTTGTCTCTTGTGACAAACAACTTACATCATCTGGTATTACTGTGTATATATCATATATTTCATATTCTACTTTTCCTATCTTGTTATCTGATATAAAGAATGTATCTCCTATTACTAATTCTTTTAAATTTTGAAACATCTTCTTGTTTCTATAATTATGTCCTGCTATACAAAAATTTCCAATCTCATTTGCATTTACTCCCCAAAATTTGGTTACACATGTTTTTAAGGCTTGTACAGAATAGTTCTGTAATATATATGTTTCTAACCTAATCTTTGGAATCTCTATTTTAGCCGATACTTCATATCCTTTGTATTCTGATATTATTTCTTCTTTTGGATATGTTTTTTCCGTATTATTTGTATTTTCCCCAATATCTTTATTTTGTATACTAAGGTCTTCTATTATATATTTAGAATCTTTTGTTTCCTTTTGTTTTATCTTTCTATCTTTGTATTCATCTATGCATATCCATATTGATATAGTTAGGATTACATATACAATTATATGTTGTATTATTTTTTTTTCTTTTTTCTTCCTTTCTCTCATATTTCTTGCCTATATTGCTTATTATGCGAATATACCCTCCCATATTTCTAATTTTATATATTTTCCATATGTATTAAAGTCGCTTTGTATTTAATTACAAAACAACTTCATTGTTACTCTATTTCTTTTTTGTGTAAATTACATAACAGCTTATTAGTCCAACTATGACAATGATTATAGGAATATAAATGTTTTCTCCTGTCTTTGGTAAAGTATTTGGTGTTTCATTTTTTGATGTTTCTGTTGGCTTTGTTGTTTGATTATTTTCTGGCGTTGTTACTCCTGGATTTGTTTGTGTTTCTTCTTGCGCTGTAAATTGAAATGTTTCTTGACTTATAACTGTATCTGAATTATCTCTATCTATTAATTTTAATGTAATACTGTAATTTCCTACTTCACTGAATATTCCTCTTACTTGTAGAACTTGTGCTACATCTTTTCCTCCTATTTTAAATCCTTGGGCATCTCCCCATCCACTTTCTATAATATCATGTTCTAGTCTTGCCTTGTCTGTTGCTAATAATTTTACTGTTGCTCCTGCTGGTGTAGTTGCTTCTGCTACTAATCTTGCATGCTCATAATAGTGTCCCATTGGTGATGTGTATGAAAGTGTCATTGGTATTTCTTTCCCTTTTACTATATTTCCTGTGTGTTCTAATTTTAATGTATAATTAATATATTCTGGTTCTACTGTTACATTTTTTACTATTGGTGTTGTGATGTCATCATAATTTATTGAAGCGTCTGGATTTGCCATACCTTCTGCTGTTACTGTAAATTCTGTTGGATTTGATGTTGTTATTCCAGCTTTTGCTCTGAATGTTACTGTCATATTTTCTCTTGGGTTTGTTCCTCCTGTTGTATCATGATATACTACTATTACTTTATCTGTTGTGTCATTCGCTGTTCCACCTTCTGCTCTTACATATTCGAAAATATTGTCATCATATGCTACATTTATTGTATATGCTCCTAATTGTTGTCCAAATCTTACTGTTACTGTTACTTCTTCTCCTGGTCTTACTGTTGTTTTACTTGTTTCTATATCAAATGAATTTAAAGCATCTGCATAACTACTTCCTGTAAGGATAAGTAATGATATTATTGCGATTGCAATAATTATATTTATTATCTTTTTCATTTAATTTTTCCTCCTTTTTTTGTTTTATATTTTTATTATGTCATTTTTTTTCATATTTACTTTAGAAAAAATTTCATTTTTTCTTTTATTTTTTCAAAAATTTTTATTTTTTGCCAATATATAAAAAAATTTCATATGCAAATATAATATATCTTTACTCAGTTCCAATTTACTAAATAGGGCTATTACCATAATCTAGCAAAAAAAAGTAAAAACTTCTAAACAATAATTGTTTAGAAATTTTTACCTTTTTTTAATATCATATTTTTCTTATACTTCTCTACATTTAACTACAACTCTAAATTTTGTATCATCTGTACATGTTATTAAAGTAACTTCTTTTCTTCCTTGTGTTAATTGGCTTGTACATCTTGTATCAGATGGGTCTACAGTATATATATCATATGCTGCATATTGTACAGTTCTTCCTTTTAAATCTGTAACTTTCACTATGTCTCCAACACTTAATTTTGGCACTTTGCTGAAAAATCTTGAATTTTTATAGTTATGCCCTACTAAACATAGATTTCCTACTTCATTAGCCTCAGGTCCCCAAAATTTACATATTGAAACCTTTAGTAATGCATCTGATGTCTCTGCTATTATTGGATATTTTACATTTATTTTTGGAATTTCTACTATTCCTATTATCGAATACTCTTTTCCATTTGTTGCAACATATTTTCCTGAATTTATTAAATTCTTTTCTTTGTCTTGTAGTAATGTGGAATTTAGATTTTCATTATTATCTGTTTGTTCTGGTGTTATTCCTACTACCAGTGCATCTTCTATAAGTTCGACATCTAAAGTGTCTGTATTACCATTATCTTCTTCTGCAAAGTCTATATTACCTAACAAATCATCTGCTAATGTACTACCCATATATCTTTCGTACTCAGAATATATGTATAGTCCTGTTAATAGTAATATTACTATTATGCACAATACAAATCCTAGTCTATACATTTTCTTTTTTCTCTTTAGTTCTGGCGTAACATATATTTTTTGTGTAACTAATATTTGATTCATCTTTATCACCTTATTTTAATTCTCAGTAATATTAATTGTGTTTATAAATCCTGTTGTTTCGTCATAATTTAATACTACTTTATATGTTTTTCCTATGTCTGCTTCCTTTTCTGGCATTTGTTTTTCTGTTGTTTTTAGTTCTATATTTCCTGTTATTTCTACTTTTTTGTCTTGTTCTTTTTGTTCTTTATTGTTATCTAATACTATTCTTATCAATGTATTTACAGCAGATCCTGTTATATCATCTCCTTCATATTTTTTGAATTTTGAATTAAATGAATTTATTTCTGCATCCTTTAGTGAATCTAATACATTGTTTTGTTTTTCTTGTGATTCTTGTGGTATTTGTGGGACATCTATAGTAGCTGGAAATTTTATAAGCATTTTTCTTATATTTGTTAATGTTTCTATGTATTTCTTTGTTGCTGAATTTGCAACTGTTTGTATTATTTGTTTGCATCTTTCTGGTGTTAAATTGTTTAATGTTATATTATTTGTATTTTCTGCTAGTATTATCATATCTTCAATACTTTCTACAAATTGTATATTACTTGTTATTAATGCCTTTGTAGCTATTTCATTCATAATATATTTTATACCGAATTCTAATTGTATATTTTCTTCATTATTTGTTGCTCTTATTTCAACTATTAAGTTTTGCTCTTGCTCTGCTATATTTTTTAGTTCTATTGCTAAATTATAATATTCTGTTTTGTATTTTGTTAAGTTTATTTCCATAGCACTTTCAATTTGATTTTCTAATGAAACTAATTTTATATTTGCTCCTAACATTTCATCATTTTCTATTGTATCTATTGTTATTGTGTAAAATCCTTCTTCTACTTTTACTCTTACTGTTTTTCCTTCTTGTTCATATACATTAACTACTAAATTGTCTTTATATTCTGTAGTCTCAAGTTCTTGTAACATTTCATCGATATTGCTTATGTACATTTGTTTTAACGAATTTTGATTATCACCTGCATTTATTATATCAATTGCTTCTATTTTGCTTAAGATTATCGTGTCATTTCTTAATTGTTCCATAACCTTTTTCAATATATTTTTATATTGGTCAGGTTTTATTGTTAATACATATGAATTAACTGTAACTGTTTTTCCGTTTATTGTTATCATTACATCAGTTTGTTTTGAGAAGTTAGAATTTGTTAAATTTGCATTTATTATATCTGTGTAAGTTTGTTTTAATGTTTTTAGTTCTTCGTTTGTTATTGTCATAGAGCTTTCTGAATCTTTATATTTTAATAATTCTAATATTGATTCTAATTCTCCTACTTCCATATCTAAACTTGTTGATAGTTGTTCTAAGTTTGTACTATCTATTGTTAAAAATTGTTTTACTATATCTGTTAGTCTTAATGAAATTGCTTCTTCTGTTGAAATATATTCAAATTCTGCCAGGTTTTCTTCTTCATTAAGTATTTTTATATCATTATACATCTTTTTGTTTGTTACATCATTTTTTATACTCATTGATAACGATATTTTGTTTAATTCTTCATTTTCTTCGTTCTCAAATGTTACTACAGTTTTTGATTCGTTATTTTTCTCTTTTATTTTTTTTGTCATGTCTGAAACTTTTTCTGTGTCAAATATATTTTCTATCTGTGTTGTTGTTTGTTCCATGTATTTTGCAAATAACTCTCTGTTTGATTTGAATATATCTGTTTTTAGATATAAATATGCTCCTACTCCTCCTAATGTTAGAATTAAGATTACTAATACTATTGTAACTATTAATATTACCTTACTTTTGTTACTTCTCATTATTTTACCTCCAACTTTCTTTGTTTTACTACCTCATAAACTACAATTCCTGTAGATACAGCAGCATTTAGTGATTCTATCTTTCCCTTCATAGGAATTTTTACTAGAAAATCACAATTTTTCTTTACCTTTTCACTAATTCCTTTTCCTTCATTTCCAATTACAATACCAATTGGTCCTCTTAAATCTTGGTTATAATAGAATTTGTTTGTTTCTATATCAGTTCCGCATATCCATAATCCTTCTCTTTTTAATTCTTCTATTGTGTCTGATATATTGGTAACTCTTGCTATTTTCATATGCTCTACTGCTCCTGCTGATGCTTTGTTTACTGTACTATTTACTGTTGCGGCTCTTCTCTTTGGTATTATTACTCCATGTACTCCTGCTGTCTCTGCTGTTCTTATTATTGATCCTAAATTATGTGGGTCTTCTATTCCATCTAAGATTATTATAAATGGGTCCTCATTTTGTTCTTTCGCCTTTTTTAGTATGTTCTCTACCTCACAATATTCATATGGCGGTACTATTGCTATTACTCCTTGACAATTCTCTGTTTGTGACATTTCTTCTAATTGTCTTCTGTCTTTCTCTACAACTACTATTTTTTGTTCTTTGGCTATTGCTATTATTTTGTTTATTGAGCCATGTTTTTCACCTTTTGCTACAAAAATTTTGTTAATGTCTTTGTTACTTTCTAGTAACTCTAATACTGAATTTCTTCCTTCTACTTGGTCTTCGAATTTTTGGTCATCATTTTCTTTTGATTTTCTATTTTCTTTTGAAATAGCTTTTACTTTCTCTTGCCTATATCCGCTTTTTTTATATTGTTGCTTGTCTCTTCCTTTTTCAGTATCTCTTCTTGCCATATTACTTTTTTTCTTTCTTGTGTTCATTTTTTTCCCTTTCTTTTATTATTAAACATGAAATTTATTGTATTTCATTATTTAATAAGGTGCATTTTTTATACCTCCTTTTTGTTATATAACAAAATTAGGCTCGTTATTTGTCATCTAGTTTTAATACTGCTAGAAAAGCTTCTTGTGGCATTTCTACATTTCCTATTTGTCTCATCTTCTTTTTTCCTCTTTTTTGCTTTTCTAATAGCTTTTTCTTTCTGGTAATATCTCCACCATAACATTTTGCTAATACATCTTTTCTCATGGCTGATATTGTTTCTCTTGCTATTACTGTTCCCCCTATTACTGCTTGTAATGGTATTATAAATAAATGTCTTGGTATTACTGTTTTTAATTTTTCTACCATTTTTCTTCCTCTATCATATGCTGTGTCTTTATGTACTATAAAACTTAATGCATCTACTTTTTCTCCATTTACATGTATGTCTAATTTGACTAGTTTAGATTGTCTATATTCTTTAAATTCATAGTCAAATGATGCATATCCTTTTGTTTTTGATTTTAAATTGTCAAAAAAGTCATATATTATTTCATTTAGTGGCATTTCGTAAATTAATGTTACTCTATTTTCATCTAGGTATTTCATGTCTATATATATTCCTCTTCTGTTTTGACATATTTCCATTATGTTTCCTACATATTCTTTTGGTGTTAACATCTGTGCTGTTACTATTGGCTCTTCTATATATGATATTTCTTGTTCTGGTGGTAATTCTGTTGGATTATATATTTCTATTATTTCTCCTGTTGTTTTATGTACTTTGTATATTACTGATGGCGAAGTTGTTATTAGTCCTAGGTCAAATTCTCTTGCTAATCTTTCTTCTATTATTTCTAAGTGTAATAATCCTAAAAATCCACATCTGAATCCAAATCCTAATGCTGCAGATGTTTCTACTTCATATTCTAATGCTGCATCGTTTAATTTTAATTTTTCTAATGCTTCTTTTAAGTCTTCGTACTCACTTCCATCTATTGGATATAGTCCACAATATACCATTGGTGTTACTTTTTTATATCCTTTTAATGGCTCTTCTGCAGGATTATTATTTTGTGTTATTGTATCTCCTACATGTATGTCCGATATTACTTTGATACTTGCTGCTATATATCCTACTTCTCCTGCTTTTAATTCTTCTGCTTCTATATATTCTCCTGGCTCAAAATACCCTACTTCTACTACTGTGAATATTTTGTTTGTTGCCATTAGTCTTATTTCATCTCCTGCTTTTACTGTGCCATCAAATACTCTTACATATGCTATTGCACCTTTGTAATTATCGTAAAATGAATCAAATATTAAGCATCTAGTTTTTGCAGTTTCTTCTCCTTTTGGTGAAGGTAAACTTGTTACTATTTTTTCTAAAACTTGTTCTACATTTAATCCTGATTTTGCAGAAATACATGGTGCATCTTCTGCTGGTATTCCTATTATTTCTTCAATTTCTTTTTTTACTTCTTCTGGTCTTGCATTTGGTAAATCTATTTTGTTTATTACTGGTAATATTTCTAAGTTATTGTCTATTGCTAAATATACATTTGCTAGCGTTTGGGCTTCTACTCCTTGACTTGCATCTACTACTAGTATTGCTCCATCACATGCTGCTAAACTTCTTGATACTTCATAGTTAAAGTCTACATGACCTGGTGTGTCTATTAGATTTAAGATGTACTCTTGTCCATCTTTTGCTTTGTATTTCATCCTTACTGATTGTGATTTTATGGTTATTCCTCTTTCTTTTTCTATTTCCATATTATCAAGTACTTGACTTTCCATTTCCCTTTTGCTTAATACACCTGTCATTTCTATTAATCTGTCCGCTAATGTTGATTTTCCATGGTCTATATGCGCTATTATACTGAAGTTTCGTATATTTTCTTGCCTTTCGTTCATTTGTCCTCCATTTTTTCTAAGTTCATTATTAGTTCCATTTTATATTTCTTCTTTTACATTGTAACATATCTGATTTTAAATCTCAATAGAATTTTTAGTTATATTTGTGT
The DNA here is from genome assembly GCA_947087745.1 of uncultured Clostridium sp. Lineage (GTDB taxonomy): Bacteria > Bacillota > Clostridia > TANB77 > CAG-508 > CAG-269. Next base: position 35,537 of record CAMUDX010000005.1, read on the forward strand.
ATTTTTACTGTTATTTTTTGTTAAATATTATCTATTCCTCCTTTTAAATTATATAAATTGTTGTATCCCTTTTGTTTCATAGTCTTACAGGCTTTTTTACTTCTGCTTCCACTTGTGCAATATACTATTATTTCTTGGTGCTTGTTGCTTATCATTCTTTCTATATTTTTTTCTATTTCGTATTCTGGTACTAATATGGCTCCTTCTAAATGTCCTTCTTGATATTCTTGTGCACTTCTTACATCTAATAGTATCGCTCCTGTTCTTACTCTTTCTTTTAATTCTATATAATCTATTTCTATGCAATCTTCTTCTCTATTATATCTTTTTATTTTAAATCTTCTAAACACTCTTTTCACTCCTTTTTCTGCTAAAACGGACCTTTTACCTTTATTTTGGCTAATGTCCTCTCCTCTTATTATATTCATTTTTATCATTATGGTTCGTTTTTATGTACTCTTTGTCATTTTATGTTTCCTCAATTTTATTTTTTAGAAACATTTTTTTATCCACATTTCTTGTGGATAATGTGGATAACTTTGTGAATAACTATTATTACTGACCTTTTTTATTTTTTTGTTCACAGCCTTATTGTTGATAATTTGGTTTACATTTTTTATATTTTTATTTCATCAAATTATGTGCACTTGTTTTTTTGTTTTTTTATGTTTCGTGTGTCTTGTATCTGTTGCAAATTCTGAATTCTACCTATTTGTTTTCTTGCACGCAAAAAAGTATAACAATTAATTACTAATAATAATTAACTATTATACTTTTATAAAACTGGAGACTAATTATTTCTAATTAATCTCCTTTAATAGCATCATATGATTACTTTATAATCTTATAATACTATATTAAAAAATTACATTATATATATCATATCTTTTGCCTTACATATGTAAATTATATAAATACACTTTCTTATACTATTATTCAATATGCGTTATTATTCTTTTATATTATTCATATATTTGTCTTCTTTTTTATATAACACTGCATAAGCAACTAAAAATATTGTTCCAATCCATAGTATATAGAATCCTATACTGTAATGTTTAAACGATTCAACACCTAAATTTATTGTTGTTATAAAAACAAAAATAGCAATAAGAATTGTTGGAACAAGTGAAAATTTAGGATTATCTAAATTTTTAACACTTCTTCCTATTCCTGTATCAAATAAAAATGGTACATATTTTTCTACTACATCTTTAAATATAAATAATAAATTAGCAATAGCTAAAATCATTACAACCTTTCCTTCCCAGTATCCCCACAATGATATTGAGTATTTGTATCCTAAAATGTTATATGATAAATATGGCATCATTGTGCCTAATATTAATCCTGCTACTCCAATTATAGCTAAAATTTTTGTTGTTTTACATTTTTCAATAATATTTTTCATTTTTTCTCCCTTTCATTACTTTTTATTTACTTTGCCTATTCTTGTTAGCCTCGTACTCTTTTATTATTTGCACCTGACATAGTTGAATTTGATAAGCCTTTTTGATGTTTTATTAGATTATCAGTTTTTCTTAAATTAAAAATACTTCTTTTTGTTTCTACTTCATGCTTATGTCTTGCATTTGAATTTCTATATCTAAAATATATCGTAAAGAAATATACAAATCCTAAAATTAAAAATAGTTTTCTGTACTTAAAATCAGATGCAAGTAGCATTAGTATAAATCCTAATAACTCTACTATTGCAGATATTCCTAGAAGTTTTGGAAAATATATAGGTACACTTCCCATCGTTTTCTTTGTTCTGCCATTAACTGCTACATAATGTAATACTGATTGATTATCTTTAATTTGTTGATAGCTATATAACCATACTGGCAAATATGCTGACTTCCACTGTTTCCCTTTTACAGTAAGTTCTTCTTTATCCCATCTAACACCACGGTCATAATTCTTTAAACTCTCATTTGCTGCAAATCTAGATATATCTTTAGATTGTCTATCAACCAATGGTCTTAATTCATCTATATTTGTATCACGTCTCTCTGAAGTATATCCTTTTAAATAATTTGCATTCCATTTTACATTACTTTCTATATCAAATGGCATAATTGCATTTATTACATTATTTGTTTTGTCTGATGCTTTTTTATTTAATTTATCAGAACTTGATTCTACTGTTAAACCACCAATTGTTAAATCAAATTCACGTTCAATATCATATAAATCTGCATCATAATAAGTTCTCTTATTGTTTTCACTTCCACTAGTATATCTTCTTACTTCATGTTCGCCTTGTCCTCTATAATATGCATGTGAATTAATATCAACCACCATATAAGGTAAGTAAACTCCCATTATATTTTCTGTTGTAAATTCTTCTCTAAATTTTGGGTGTGCAAAGAATTTTCTTCTTCCTACAAATTCTTCTATCTGTTTTTTAGCATCTTCTTTAGTTATATTAAATGGTAATACAACATCTGGAATTGCACCATTTGGTATTTGCTGATTTATTGATAATGTATTTCTACACCAATGGCATCTTGCTTGTGTTGCTTCAGTAGTATCTATAACTACTTCTGCACCACAACTACTACACTTTAAGGTCATGATATTTTTACTATTTTCTTGGATATCTTGTGTTCCTGAGCCCATTATTTCGCCTTCTAATTTTGTTATATCTTCTTCTAAACCTTCTACCTTTTCTGGTTTAAATTCATGTCTGCAAAAATTACATCTTAGAAGTCCCTTTTTAGCATTCAAGGATATATCCGTTGCTCCACATTTTGGGCATTTGTTTTGCCCGTCTTTTGCTTCTAAATCAGTTTTTATAATTTTAGGTTCATTAGTGGAATTACTTTCCATAAATTACACCCCCAAAAGTTTAGATTTTGCTTGGTCAAATTCTTCTTGTGATATAATTCCATCATCTAATAATTTTTTTAGTTTGGCTAATCTTTCATATGGATCTTCTTGGCTTTGAACAGGTTGCTGTTGTACTGGTTGTTGTAGTCCTCCTATTGTTCCACCTACAGCATTTACTCCCATTCCCATAAATGCCATTCCATTTGCTCCTCCATTTTCTCCAGCTGCTTGGAAACCTCTTGCTACTGATTGTTGCATAAATGAATTTCCTCTTGCTCCTGACAATGCATCTGCTTTTTTTACATCTCTTAATAATACTTTTGTATCTTCATCATATTCAATTGCTTGTAAAGCAACTTTAACAATTTCAAGTCCTCTATCTGTTTTCCATTGATATCCATCTTCAACTGCTTGTGATAAGCTTTTAGCAAATCCAATTTGATCTCCTTGAATTTTTGTAATACGATTTCCCTTGCTAGGATCATTTGTATAATTTGAAAATGCTGCTGATAAACTTCCAACAACTTCATTAAATAATTGTGCTCCTGCATCATTATCCATATCTGCAAAATCAAATATTGGTGCATTGACTTGTAAATACTCACTTGGAACAAAATTCTTTATAAATAATAATGGATCAACTATTTGTAATGTATAAGTACCTCTTGTTACTGCCCCTACTTGTGCATTTAAATACGCATCATCCCAATAAATTTCTGATTGAGTTCCAAATCTGTTATTTGGTATTTCTTTTAAATTTACATAGAATGCCAACTGTTGAGATGCTGGTTGTCCTCCAAATTTAAATCTATCCCATGTTTGAGAAAGAGTTGAAGATAATCTTCCTCCTTCTGAAAACATTGATTGAGAATTTGGGTCATCTGATGTGAATATAAAACCTCCTGGTTCTGTAATTAATCCTGTAATTGCTCCATCTTGTAATGTAATTAATGCTGTTCCTTCTGGTACTATTATTTTACTACCATTTGTTATAATATTTTCTGATCTTTTTGTATTTGTTCCTCTTCCTGCATTAGTTTCTTGTTGTACTGCTCTAAATATTGCAGCTGTTCCTGGAACATTTTGCATTGGAATATAAAAATCCTTCCATGAATCTGCAAGTGCTCCTCCTAAAGCTCCTGTAAAAGCTTTAATAAATCCCATAATATACCTCCTCTTATTTATAGTAATTAATTATACAATTTAGTTGTATTATATTATTTATGTTGAAGTTTGTAAATAGTTTTCTCACAAAACTTCGTAAATTTAGTCAGTTTTTTACATTTTTTGTATGTTTAAAAATTCATGAAAAAACCATCATAATTACCTTGATATTGCTTGTAATCATGATGGTTTCTTTGGCTACTTCTTAATAGCAAATTGGCAAATGTAGGAATCTAAGCCTTGTGAACAACTGCTGTAAGGTTCCCCTCTCTGTGCAGAAAGCGGACATCCAAATTCTGCTGATGCTTCTCCACTGGCAATCAATGAGCATTCCTTATCAGAAGGATATTCAAAATAATTAGGATTTCCTTCTGTGGGTCTGTGAACTCCTACAAAGTTAGAACTTTCTTTAGCCATAATGTAATGCCTCCTTGTGGTATGGTAATTATATTATACATCAAATCTACATAAAAATCAATTTTATATGACAAATTTAAAATATAAAAATATCGCAATTTCAAGTATTAATATAGCAGGCATACCTAAAGTAAAAGCTAACTTTTGAGTTTTATGTCTAAAAGTATACATGCCAGCAATAGTACCAATACCTCCGCCTAATAAGCAAATTCCAAAAAGAGTTTTCTCTTGTGTTCTCCATTTACCTTTCTTAGCTTTTCTCTTATCTAAATACATTGCTAAAAACCCTATTAAGTTTATTATTATTAAGTATATTATTATATTCTGTACTGTAAAAATCTTATCCATTATTATTTCCTCTCCTACTCAATATTTTAAAGCCCAAAGTTTTATCTTCAAGCTTTTTTAATATTCGCAAAAATTTAAGATTTTCTTAATGTAATGGCTACTTATCTGTATTTTCTGCAAAGTCCGTATAAATTTTTGTAATTTTTATTTGTGATTTACCTTGTTTAATATTATTATCTTGTTTAACAACTAAATCTACATCATATAACTCTTTTAGTTTAGTTATATTTTCGCGTTTATGACCTACAACATTATTAATATCTATTGGATTGATTGTTACTTCTACTTCTTTTACCTTTACATTTAATTTTTTTATTCTATTTACAATTGAATCATACCATAAACCTGATTCTACTAGCTGTCTAAATGCTGGATGGTATGGACCTGCAACTACTTGACTTTTTTCTTCTTTTGGGTCTGATATTTCATCTGTATTTTGAAGTCCTATTCTTATTACTTCTATTTTCTTTTTGTTAAACATTGCATATAATTCTTTACATATATCAACTGCTCGTACTGTTGATAATGGTTCATATTTCTTTTCATTATATTCTTGTTCTAGTTTTGTATTTTTTATTACTAATACTGGATATATTCTTACCATTTTTGGTTTAAGTTTTATTAATTGTTTTGCTGTATTTATTTCATCTATATTTGTACTATCTGGAAGCCCTACCATCATTTGATGTCCTAAATTAAATCCATTCCATCTTATCATTTTTGATGCCTTTTTTACATCTTTAAATGTATGTCCTCTTCCACTTCTTTTTAATATATAGTCATTTGCTGATTGTACTCCTAATTCTATTGTTTTTACTTTATACTTTTTAAGCCTTTTTAATATTTGTTTATCTATATAATCTGGTCTAGTAGATATTCTTATACTTTCTGCTTTTCCTGCTTCTATATATTCATATGCTGTTTGTAAAAGTTCTTCTTGTTTTTCTACTTCTATTCCTGTAAAGCTTCCTCCAAAAAATGCTATTTCTACTTTTGCTTCTTTGTCTTTTATTTTTTCTAAGTAAAAGTCTATTGTCTTTTTTATTTCCTCTTTTGTTATCATCTTAGTTTGTCCACTTATAGATTTTTGATTGCAAAATATACAATCATTTGGGCATCCTAAATGTGGTACAAATATTGGTATTATATATTGTTTTTTCAAACTTTTCACCTCTTCATATTTTCTAGTGCCTGTTTTGCTGCTTGCATTTCTGCTTGTTTTTTTGTTCTTCCTTTTCCTCGTGCTAATGGATTTGAGTTACATCTTACCTCTGCTTCAAATTCTTTATTGTGGTCTGGTCCTTTTTCTTTTACTATTATATAATCTATAACTACATCACCTTTTATTTGTAACTTTTCTTGTAGTACTGTTTTATAGTCCTTTTGTCCTACATTTTCTGAGGCTATTTTTATTTCCTCTTTTAAATTTTCTATTATGAATTTTTTTGTTTTATCTATTCCTCCATCTAAATATATTGCTGCTATTACTGCTTCTACGCTATCTGCCAATATTGCTGGTCTATTTCTTCCTCCACTCATTATTTCTGACTTTCCTAAATATAACTTTTCTCCAAAATTATATCTCTGTGCTATTTTATACAAACTACTTTCACATACTACTGTAGCTCTTACTTTAGTCATTTCTCCTTCTTTTAATTTTGGATAGTTGTTATATAAATACTCACTTGATATAAATTCTAATATACTGTCTCCTAAATATTCAAGTTTTTCGTTGCTTTGTACATTTTTTTCGTATGCATATGATGTATGCGTTAATGCTGTTTTCAATAATTTGGGATTTTTGAATTTATATCCGATTTCTTCTTCTAATTCTTCCATTTGTCATCTTCTTTCTCTTTGTCTACCCTAATTCATTTTTTATTTTGGTAGCTTTTTTACGAATTCTTTGTATTGCTGTATCTACTGACTTAACTTTACTGTTTAATTTTGTCGCTATGTCAATATAGGATTGTCCTTTTTTATATTGTTCTAGTACTTGTCTTTCAAAATCACTTAAGTTTTCATTTATTTTTGTTTCGATATATTTATAATATTCTTTATTTGCTATTATATCTGATGGGTCTTCTACAGATTTTGTTTCTAATACCTCCATAACAGATACACTGTTATCATCTTCTTCATATGCTGATGCATTTAATGATACTGATGAATTTAATGGTATATGTTTTTGTCGATTTGAATTCTTTACTGCTGTTATTAATTGTCTTTCTATACACATATTTGCAAATGTTTTGAATGAATTTTGTTTTTCTAAATTGTAAGATTTAACTGCTTTATATAAACCTATCATTCCTTCTTGTATCATGTCTTCTTTTTCTGCTCCTATCATAAAGAATTTGTTGGCTTTCATATATACTACTTCATTATATCTCTTTATTAGACAATTTAAAGCATTTTGGTCATTTGCTTCTATATCTTCTATTAATTTTTCATCTGACATTTGTTGGTAATTAGAAAACATTTCTTCATTCATTATTTTGTTGTCCTCCTGTTTTTTCAGTTACCCGTATTATATTCGTAAAATGCCTATGTGTCAAGTGGTCTATACAGTTTTTTGTATATTTTTCTTTTTTCTTTTAACTTTTTTCCTTTTTCGACATATTATATATTAGCAATGTTCATTGCACAATTTAGAAAGGATAGATTTATATGGATTTAGATTTTGAAAAACAAAAACCATGCCCAGTTGTTGAGGTTGATGGTGTTATCGAAAAAGGTAAACAATTTGATTTAGATATCAGTTTACCAGAAGATCATCGTGATGTTATATATGGTGTTATAAGAAACTGTTTCAAAGAACCAGTTAGTGATGCTGTAGTTAAGTTAATAGAAGTTGATTGTAGATTCGGTAAAGAAGAAAGAAGACCTGTTTCTCATACTTTCACAGATAAAAATGGTGAATTCGTTTTCGGACCTTTATGCCCTGGAAAAGAATATGCTATTCAAATTTGGGTTGATGATGTTAAACATGTTAAAGTTTGTGCTAAATGCTTCCATGAAGGAAAATGCTTAAAAGGTGAAAAATTAGATAAATGTGATTTTGATATGAAACCTTGTAAAGATGACAAAAAAACTTGTTGTTGTGAAGAAAAAGAACACGAAGAAGAATGCTAATCAAAAAATATATTTTAGAAGTTATTTATAGTAACTAAAGGAGATGTTTTTAATATCTCCTTTTTTAAATTGTTAATCTCAGTTTTTATTGTATTTCTATAATTTTCCTGAATCTATACTGTATACTTGACTTTAATATTGAATATTAATAAAATATATTTAATTTTAAGGAGGTAAATATGTTTGAAAAAAGTATAAATACAATGAAAAGAGATATTATAGATTCCATATCAGATTTAGTGAATTTCCCTAGTATTTCTATTGAAACTAATGATGAAAAAATGCCATTTGGTAAAGACTGTAATGATGCTCTAATTTATTTTTTAGATTTAGCAAGTAAACTAGGTTTTAAAACAAAAAATATTGATGGATATTGTGGATATGCTGAATTTGGAGATGGCTCTGAGCTAATTGGAATAGTTGGACATTTAGATGTTGTACCCGCTAAATCAGATGATTGGTCATATTCGCCATTTTCCGCAACTATTGATAATAACTGTATTTATGGTAGAGGTACGATTGATGATAAAGGACCAGTTATTAGTTCTTTGTATGCAATGAAAGCAGTTATGGATTATTATAAAAATAATAATTTAAAACCTAATAAAAGAGTTCGTCTGATAGTTGGTTTGAATGAAGAAACTCATTGGAAATGTATTGATTATTATAAGTCTCATGAGGAAATTCCTTCTTTAGGTTTTAGCCCTGATAGTGATTTTCCATGTATTTATGCAGAAAAATCCGTTTTGTCACTATGTATATCTGATAAAATACTTTCTAATAATTTAATATCAATAATTGATATTGATTGTAATAATAATGCGATTAATGTTGTTCCAAAGTTTTGTAGTATAACTTTAAAATTAGATAATTCTATTGATTTATCACTTATTCAATCAGTAATAGATAAATTGGATTATAATATTGAAATAAATGAACTTGAGGATTATAAAATAAAATTGTCTTCTTATGGTGTTGCTTCTCATAGTGCTCACCCTGATTTAGGGGTAAATGCTATTTCTCATTTAATTATAGTATTAAACGAAATATTTAAAATATATAAAATTAATTTTCCTTTATTTGATAATTTTTGTAAGTATATTGGTGATGAATATGATGGCACTAAAATTGGATTAAATATAGATGATGAGTCTGGAAAACTTACTCTTAACACTTCTCAATTATATATTAAAAATAATAATATTTTCATTGGAGTTAATTTAAGGATTCCTGTAAATACTGAAGTTGATATTGTTATAGATAAATTCTGGCAATGTTTTTCTAATAATAATATTACTGTTTTAAGTAAAATGGATTCTTTATTTGTAGATAAAAATAATAAACTTGTAAAAACATTGTGTGATGTTTTTAATTCAAGTTATAATTCTGATTTTAGTCCTATTGCTATTGGTGGTGCAACTTATGCTAGAGCTTTTCCTAACTGTATTTCTTTTGGTATGAATTTCCCTGGAGATAAAGATATGTGCCATCAAGTTGATGAATTTATTGATATTGATAAGCTTATTCTTGCTACAAATATTTACGCTAAGGCTATTTATGAATTGTTGAACTTTTAATATTAATTATTTCAAAAGATTTTGATTTTTAATATTAATATTGGGATAAGACTAATTAGTATATATAATTTTTTATAAACACCTTTTTTCCCAGTCAGCGAGAATTCCCGCTGACTGGGAAATTAGTTAAAATAAAAAATATATACTACACTTACTTCTAATATTATCTTATTTTTAGATTAGTCCTATCTTTCTTGCAAATTGTTTTCCTTTTTTAGTCATCTTTTTTGTATTCATATTCATCATATCATTTTCAGCACATATCATTACTATTCCTGCTGTTATTAGAGTTCCCCATAATATTCCCTTTGCAAATTTCATATAAATCACCTCTTTCTTTTTTTAGTATTTCTTCCACTTTTAAATATATACTTCCTAAAATAGGAATATATTTCAAAAATTGCTATAATCGCTAAAAAGAGTCCAAAATATCTCCTTAAATCAATTACATTTGTTTTGCTTGATATTATTGCACCTATTATTGCACCACCAATCCCACAAATTGATATTATTATAGATACTTTTATATCAATTAGCTTATTTTTCCAATTTATTATTATTGCTGATATTGATGTCGGTATAAAAAATATTAAATTACTAGCTTGTGCTACATGTTGTTCTATTCCTAATATAATTGTTAATAGTAATATTAAAACAGTGCCTCCACCCATACCAGTTCCGCTTACTATGCCAGATATTAAACCTATTAGTACTTCCTTCATTATTACTCTTCCTTTTTAAATCATTTTTAGAATATAAATTTTATAGATGTATATATTAAAAAACATATAAATGCTATTTTAAAATATTTTTCATCTAATTTTTTTAGTAATCTTGCTCCTATATATCCTCCTAATATTCCACCTATTGCACATAGGATTCCTATTTTCCAATCGATGTATTTATTTTTATAATAAAATATTCCGCTTACTAATACCATAGGTAATATACACACAGCAGATGTTGCTCTTGCTTTTTTATCTTCCATTTTTAATAAATGTATAAATGCTGGTACTAATATCATTCCGCCCTCCTGTTGCAAAAAATCCACTTACAAATCCAGCTAATATTCCTATAATTATTTTCTTCAACATAATATTGTATTATTTCCAATATTTTGTTTATTATTTATCTCACAAATACATTTAAAATTTTTTGTACAAAAAAATTTTAGCTTAAAAAGCTAAAATTCTATATTTTCATCTTTTATATAATATTTTGTTCCTAACATTTTATCTGGAAAATATTGCTGTTCTACAATATGCCCTGGAAAATTATGTGGATATAAATATCCCTTGCTATATCCTAACAGTTCCATTCCTTCTACTGGTGCATTTCTTATATGCATTGGAATTTCTCCTGTGTCTTTATTATTGACATCTTCTATTGCTTTATTTATTCCTAAATATGTTGCATTTGATTTTTTTGATGTTGCTACATATACTGCTGCTTCTGCTAATATTATTCTTGCTTCAGGCATTCCTATCATATGAACTGCCTGCATTGCAGATGTTGCAACTAATAATGCATTTGGATTCGCCATTCCTACATCTTCTGATGCTGCAATTACTATCCTTCTTGCTAAAAAGACTGGGTCTTCACCTCCATTTATTGCTCTTGCTAAATAAAATAATGTTGCATCAGGGTCAGAGCCTCTCATAGATTTTATGAATGCACTTATGTTGTCGTAATGTGTGTCTCCATTTTTGTCAAATACTGCTTTTCTTTGCTGTACACTATTTTGTAATACTTCATCTGTTATATTTATATTTCCATCTTTGTCCATTTGCGTTGTTAATACCGCTACTTCTAGACCATTTAGTGCTGTTCTTACATCTCCATTTGCAATGTTTGCAAGTTTTCTTAATGTGCTATCTTCTATATTTATATTATATTCTCCTAATCCATCTTTTCTTGTTATTGCATTTTTTAATATCTTGAATACATTTTCTTCTGTTAATGGATTAAGTTTTATTACCATTGACCTTGATATTAAAGCTTTATTTACCTCAAAATATGGATTTTCTGTTGTTGCTCCTATTAATATTATTGTCCCATTTTCTACATATGGTAATAATGCATCTTGTTGTAGTTTGTTAAATCTGTGTATTTCATCTATAAATAATATACTTTTTCCTACTGGATTTAACATGTAATTTCGTGTTTCTTCTACTACTTTCTTAATATCTCCTACTCCTGACGTTACTGCATTAATTTTATAAAACTTGTATTTTGTAGTTTCACTTATTACTTTTGCTAATGATGTTTTTCCACATCCTGGAGGTCCAAATAATATTAGACTTGATAACCTGTCTGCTTTTATAGTTCTATATAATAATTTTCCCTCGCCTAATACATGTTCTTGTCCAACATATTCTTCTAGTGTTTTTGGTCTTACCCTAAATGCTAATGGCTCTTTATTATTCATAACCTTCATTCCTTTGACTTTATTTTCTATTGTCCTAATATTAATAGACCTTTTCTTATTAAATCTTCTGTTGTTATATTTTCTTTTTCTATTTTTTCAAATGCTTTTTCTATTTCTTTCTTATTGTATCCTAATACTTGTAGTGCTGATATTGCTTCTTGTATATTGTTATTTTGTTCTATTGCTTTTTCAATTTTTGTATTTGCTGATGTTCCTGAAACCTTATCTTCTTGTTGTATTTTCTTTAATTTGTCTTTTAATTCTAGTATTATTCTTTCTGCTGATTTTTTTCCTATTCCTGGTACTTGTACTATTTTTGTTACATCTGCATTTATTACTGCTATTGCAAAGTCTGTGACACTTATATTTGCTAATATTGCTAATGCTACCTTCGCACCTACTCCACTTACTGTTAATAATAATTCAAACATTTTTAGCTCTTCTTGTGTTATAAATCCAAATATGCTTATATCATCTTCTCTTACTCTATAATATGTATGTACTTTTACTTGTTCTCCAATCTCTCCTATATTTTGTATAGATATTCCTGACATAAATACTTTATACCCTAATCCCCCTACATCTATTATTATATATTCATCTACTTTTGCTTCTATTTTTCCTTTTATATATGCTAACATTTTCCTTTTACATAGTTCTTAATCAGTATGGATTGTTTCTCTAATTTTACTATGTTCTCCTTTCTTGTGATTTATGTATTGAATATACTTCAAAAAAAAATGTTTGTCAAGATTTTTTCAAACATTTTTTCGTGCTTTTTTAGATTCTGCATTTTTTATGTAATAAATTAGAGACGCCTACAGGCATCTCCCTTTTCTTTTGTGATAGCGTTCAGTAATGTAGCTCTGTCCATATCCGATGAGCCATCCTGATGCTGCCATTACACCCAAAGACAAAACAAACAAAATGCAATACACACCAAACTTCCATACAGCAAATTCTCCGTTATAATCGTTGAAGATTTTAACGTCTGTCATGCATAGCAATACAAAACCTGTAAAGGAAACCAATAATAACACGATTCCTATTACAATGTAAAGTAACGCTATCCCCATCAGAATCCGCCTTCTCACAACTTTACTTGTTTTCTTTTTGCTCTTCATAATCTGTCCCTCCTGTGATTTATGTGATTCTTGACCACTATTAAATTTATTATAACATTTTGATAATATAAAATCAAATCTTTAATATTCTATTATTTCATTATACATATTAATTGCAAAATTATCAGTCATTCCTGATATATAATAAATTATAGCTTGATAGAAGTCTTTTGGATTATTTAAGTCAAATAATATACTATTTTTTAAACCTTCCCTATTTTCTTTTTTTATATATTCACTTAACCATTCTCTAAAGTTTGGTAAATAAACCTTATAGTATTTTTCTAATTTTCTGATATTTTCTAATGTTTTTTCCCCATCATAAGTAGATTTTAATATGTTATATATCTCATTTATAACTATTTCAAAAAATCTTTGTGATGGTTTTAATAATTCAGAATTATATATTTTTTTGTAATTAAATTTCTTTATAGTATTTAGTAGTTCTAGTGCTTCATTTGAAAAACACAATCCTTTTTCAGGCGATGAATTTTTACACAAATCATATACTAATGTATTTATAATTATTGTATTATTTAAATCATGCTCTTCTTTATAATTTAGAATGCTATATAATTCTTTTAGCTCTTCTTTTTTAATTATTCCTAGTTCAATTCCATCTTCTATATCACGACCTATATATGATATTTTATCTGCTATTTTTACTATACATCCTTCCCATGTATATGGAGCATATTGATTTGGCATTGTATAATTATCTAAATCTATATACTCATCTCTAGGCTTAATCATATTTTCATCAACTTCTCCACAATGTGCTATTATTCCATCTCTTACTGCATAAGTTAAATTTAAATTTTGTTTTTTATTCTCATTGTCTTTTAATAGTTCTATATTCTCTACCATTTCTAGCCCATTTCGTTCATGCCAAAATCTTTTTCCTATATCTTTCATAGATATTTCTGATAATATTGTTTCACCTCTGTGTCCAAATGGTCCATGTCCTAAATCATGTGCATTTGCTATAACCTTTGTTAATTCTGCATTTAATCCCATATATTTTGCCATTGTATAGCTTATTGATTCTACATATTTTACATGTTCAAACCTTGTTGATATATGGTCTATTGTTGGTGAATAAAATACTTGTGTCTTATGTTTTAGCCTTCTATATGCTGCCGAAAATATTACTCTATTATAGTCCCTTTCAAATTCTGAGCGTACATCATACTTTTTTTGATATAATGGTGCTTTTCTTGATATCATTTTTTCCCATTTAGGATTATTTTCGTTTGCTGATTCTTTTAAAAATAGATTATTCATTTCTACCTCTCTTTTCTTATTTTATTTCATTTAATAATTTCAAATATTTCTATGTATTTCGGTTTGTCAAAAGCTAAGAGTCTATATATAATACACAACAAGGCGACATTTATGGTTATTGATAACATCAATCCTATAATTAGTAATAGTAAAAATTCTACCATAAGCAATCACCTGCTTACTCATCTCTACTTTTACTACTATACTATAATCATTTTCCAAAAACAAGCGAACAGATTGAATTTTTACAGATTGTCAAAATACTTTATATCTCATAAAATCTCTGAATTCTAAAAAACAATTTAATTTATGTTAATCATTGATTATTTAGAATAAATGTGATAAAATAGTAAATATCTATTGTACTTTATACAGCAAAGTCCAAAAGAAATTAATCATTTTTTTCTGGAGGGGCTGTATAAAACCTCCAGATAACTTAAGGAGGTAAAATTATGTTAGTCTTAGTTTGTGTTTTATGTGCAATTGGATTAGTGTTTGCAATCCAGTATCGGAAGAAGTCTAAGCGTAAAATTTTGTTGTGTAAGGCAGTTATCCTTGTGTGCGGACTTGTATTATTTATTTCAGCTATGTTTTTGCCTACAATGATTTTGCTTGTGAAAAGTAATGATACTGGTGCTCTTCAGCAGCAGATTGATACTTTAACAAAAGTAAATAAACAATTGGAAAGTTGGGTTGAAATAGTTGAGAATCAATTATCAGATAATCCTCAACTACTCGACAATGTAAAAGAATACTTTAACAAAGAAATTTCTTCTAATAGAGAAGAAATTGAAAGATGTATTTTTTACCAAGAAGTAACAGTCCCACAATCTCGGTGGTTACTTTACTTCAAATACTATTAACTAAGCAACTACGCGAGCTCCAATTTAGTTTCTAGAAATAAATTGGGGCTCGTTTTTTATCTTAATTTCTACCTTTACAAAAAAATCAAAAAGATATATAATGTTTCAAAACAAACAAGAAAGAAGTGAAGTTATGAAATTAAGCAAGATATTAGAAAGCATAGAAATAAAAAACATCATAAATATGAATGATATAAATATCACAAATATTTCCTCAGACTCACGATATATAAAAGAAAATGGTCTATTTTTTGCAATAAATGGATATAACAAAAATGGAACAGACTTTATAGATTCTGCGATTAAGAATGGTGCAACAGCAATAGTAGTTGAAGAAAATTCAGATTTAAGTAAATTAAATATCTCAGAAAATATTCCAGTAATATCAGTTTTAAAGATTAGAAAATCTTTAGCAATTGCAAGTTGCAATTTATATGATAATCCTTCTAAAAAACTAAAAGTTATTGGAGTCACTGGAACAAAAGGTAAAACTACTTCTACATTTATGATAAAATCAATATTAGAAGCACATGGTTTAAAAGTAGGGTTAATTGGAAGCATCGCTATCTATATTGGGGACAAGCAATTAGAAGTAACTGATAGAACAACACCTGAAAGTTATAAAATACAAGAATCATTAGATAAAATGGTCAAAGAAAATGTTGATATTGCAATTTTAGAAGTTTCTTCACAAGCCATGAAATTAGATAGAGTTACTGGATGTGATTTTGATGTTGCCTTATTTACTAACTTAACAGAAGACCATATCAGTCCTAGAGAACACTCAGATATGAATGATTACTTTAATGCGAAACTAGAACTTATGAAAATATCTCCAAACTTAGTAGTTAACTTGGATAATGAGTATACAGAGAAAATCCCTTCATTATTCCCTAATAAAAATATTACTACATTTGGAATGCAATCTAAAAAATACGATATTTCTGCTAAAGACTTAAAACCTGAGAATTCATGTGTTAACTTTACTTTATCAATAAATGGAAAAGATGAGCCTGTATGTGTTTCTATTCCAGGAGAATATATGGTATATAATGCACTTGGTGCAATTGCAGTTGCAAGCCACTTTAACATAACTGCTGATGAAATTAGAACTGCTCTTAAAAGTGTTAGAGTATTTGGTAGAAGTGAATTAGTTCCTAATAGATTAGGATTAACAATTATGATTGATTATGCACACACACCTTCTAGCTTAGAATCTATTTTAAAAACTGTTAAGCCTTATACTAAAGGTAGAGTAATATGTACCTGGGGTGTTGGCGGAGATAGAGATAAAGCTAAAAGACCTATTATGGGTGAGATTTCTGGAACTTTAGCTGACCTTACAATTCTAACTTCTGATCAAGTTCGAACAGAAGACCCTATGTCTATATTAAAAGATATTGAAGTTGGTCTGAAAAAAAGCGGTGGAGATTATATCCTTATTTTAAATCGTACAGAAGCTATTAGATATGCTCTTTCTATTGCTACAAAAGATGATATACTTGTTATACCTGGTCTTGGAAATGATTTATATATTGAATATATGGGAGTTAAATATCCATATGATGAAAGAGTAATAATTCACGATATTATAGAAGAAATGTTAGATGATAATTATGATTATGAAAAAGTAAAAAAGTTTAATAATGAAACATTTGAAATACCAAGTGATAAAATATAATTTTGGGAATTATTTTCAAAACAAAATCTAAGCAAATACTGCTTAGATTTTTATTATTTCTCCATCAAATACTTTTGTAGCAATTCCTGTCATGTATATTTCTTGATTAGCTTCATCTATCTCTATTTTTAGTTCCCCACCTTTTAAGTATACTGTAACATCACTTTTTGTAAAGTTCAATTTATGGCAAAGTGTAGCTACTGCACAAGCTCCTGTACCACATGCATATGTTTCGCCTACACCTCTTTCCCACACTCTCATTTTTATGCTTGAATTTCCTAAAACTTGTATAAATTCTACATTTGTCTTTTGTGGAAAATGCTCATCATTTTCTATTAAACTTCCTATTTCACTAATTGGAACTTTTTCTACATCTTCACAAAATACTATTGCATGTGGGTTTCCCATTGAAATACAATATACTTCTAATTCTTTTTCTAGTATTTTTAAATCTAATTGCTGTTCATATTTTGCTTTTCCCATATCTATTGTTATTTCTCTTATATCATTATTTATTTTAGATTTCCTTATAAAAGCATTTTTTATTCCTGCTAATGTTTCTATTCTTATTTCTTTTTTTTCTGTTAATCTATTATCATATATGTATTTTGCAAAACATCTTATCCCATTTCCACACATTTCTGCTTCTGTACCATCTTGATTATATATATTCATTTTAAAATCTGCTATATTGCTTTTATTTATTAGTATAATTCCATCTGCTCCTACTCCAAAATGTCTATTACATAAGTATCTTGCTATTGGGGGTATATTCTGTTCTTCTATAATATTTTTATTATCTATACAATTTATTAATAAATAATCATTCCCTAATCCATGCATTTTGGTAAAATGTATTTTATTTTGCTGTTCAATATTTTCTTCTTGATTTTCAAAAGATATCATTTAATATCTACCTCCTATTAAATGATATTTTACAAACTTTATAAAAGTGCATATATTCATAAGAATTATGCACTTTTGTTATTCAATTTTTGTTATTATTCAACAAATTTTATTTATAATCTTAGTTTTCACTAATTATTTTTATATGTACATCTTTTAATTGTTGTTCTGTTACTTTTGATGGTGAATTCATTAATAAATCTCTTGCCTTTTTATTCTTTGGGAATGCAATTACTTCTCTTATGTTTTGTGAGTCTGAAATTAACATTACCATTCTGTCTACTCCTGGCGCTGCTCCAGCATGTGGAGGTGTTCCATATTGGAATGCATTATATAATGCTCCAAATCTTGTTTTTACATCTTCTTCGCTATATCCTGCAATTTCAAATGCCTTTATCATTATCTCTGGATTATGGTTTCTTACTGCTCCTGATGCCATTTCATATCCATTACATACTAAATCATATTGATATGCCAATATGTCTAATGGATTTTTTGTTCTTAGTGTTTCTAATCCCCCTTGTGGCATTGAAAATGGGTTGTGACAAAAATCTATTTTTGGATTTCCTTCATCATCTTCTGCCATTTCGTACATTGGAAAGTCTACTATAAAACAGAATTTGTATACATTCTTTTCTATTAAGTCTAATCTTTTTCCTAATTCTATTCTAACTAATCCAGCTATTTTTTGTGTCTTTTCTAACTTCTCATCTGCTATAAAGAATATTGAACTTCCTCTTTCTAGATTATATTCTTTTTCTAATCTGTCTCTTATTTCTTCAGTTATGAATTTTGCTATTCCTCCTGTAACTTCGCCTGTTTGTTCTAGTTTTGTCCATGCTAATCCTTTTGCTTCACATTCTTGTACCGCAAATTCTGTCATGTTATCAAAGAATTTTCTTCCCTGCTCTGCTCCATTTGGTACTATTATTGCTTTTATTATTTTTCCTTTGAATGCGTTAAATTCTGTGTTCTTAAATAGTTCTGTGATGTCTTGTATTATTAATGGATTTCTTAAATCTGGTTTATCAATTCCATACTTTTCCATTGCTTCTTTATATGGTATTTTGATAAATGGTCCTTTATCAACTTCCCAATTTGTGAATTTTGTAAATACATTTGGTATCACTGTCTCTATTACTTTGAATACATCTTCTTGTGTTGCAAAACTCATTTCAAAATCTAATTGATAAAATTCTCCTGGTGCTCTATCTGCTCTTGGGTCTTCATCTCTGAAACAAGGTGCTATTTGAAAATATTTGTTAAATCCTGATACCATTAATAGTTGTTTGAATTGTTGTGGTGCTTGTGGTAATGCATAAAATTCTCCTGAATGTATTCTACTTGGTACTAAGTAATCTCTTGCTCCTTCTGGTGATGAATTTGCTAGTATTGGTGTTTGTATTTCTGTAAACCCTAATTCATCCATATTATCTCTTAATGCTTTTAATATTTTAGCTCTTAATAATATATTGTTGTGTAATTTTTCATTTCTTAAATCTAAAAACCTGTATTCTAACCTTAAGTCTTCTCTTACTTCTTGGTCTGTATTTATCTCAAATGGTAATACTGTTTTGCATTTTCCTAATACTTCTATTGTATTTGCCACCACTTCTATCTCTCCTGTTGGCATTTTTGGATTTTTACTTGCTCTTTCTACTACCTTTCCTTTTATTCCTATACAACTTTCTGTTGTTAATTCTTTTGCTTGCTTTTGTAGCTCTTCATCATTTATTACTATTTGTGTTATTCCAAATTCATCTCTTAAATCTAAGAATATCATTCCTCCTAGATTTCTGATTTTTTGTACCCATCCTGCTAATTCTACATCTTCTTCTATGTTTGTTTTGTTTAATTCTCCTAAATTGTGTGTTCTATACATTTTGTTTCCTCCAATTTATTATTATAATATCTAATATAGCATATTTACTGTCTTTTGACAATATTATTTTTTTGAAAACATCTAATTTTACAAGTGGCAGTCATCTATTACTATCTGAGAAAAAACTAAAGCAAAAAATATATACTATTGTTTTAATATTATTTAAAAAAGCATCTATTACACTTAACAGTAATTATTGTTAGTGTAAATAGATGCTTGTTGATAAAACTGTGTTTAACTATACTATTTGATATCGCTATCTTCTTGTGCATCACTTAGTTTCGTACAGTTATTACATTCGAAACTGTTAATGCAGTATCTACAAGAGTTACATTCTGTACAATCAGAACTTCTGTAGCAACTTACACTTCGCACACATCTGATGCAAAATAAACATCTTGTGCAATCCTCACATTCATTGCAAAAAAAACTTAATATGCAATTAGTGCAATTTTTGCATCCGAAACATAATATGCACCGATGATTGTTGTGTACTTTATTCCATGTTAATTGGAATATACTAAGTGTTACTGCCACTAAGGTTATAATAACCCAGTTCATTGGATTTCCTCCTTCAAATTTTTTCTAAATTTTATTTTACCATATATTAGATTAACTTTCAACTTTTTTACAACTTTATTTATTTTTTTAATATTAATAATAGCTAAAAGTCTAAAATTCAAGGCATTCTATACTCATTTTAAAATAATTTATCACAGTATTCTAATTACATCTTTATATGTTACATAAATAGATAATGCTATTAATAGAGAAAACCCAATCATCTGTATAGTTGCTTCTGTTTCCACCTTCAGCGGTTTTCTTCGTATTGCTTCTATTATTAAAAATAATATTTTTCCACCATCTAATGCTGGTATTGGAAGCAAATTTGTTATTCCTAATGATATTGATATTACTGACATTATATAAATATAGTTTGTAAAGTTTGTTGTCTGTATTACTATTTCTGATATTCCTACTGGACCTGTCATTTCATTTATTGAGATTCCTTGTGTGAATATAGCTTTTATACTATTTCCTAGTTCTGCAATAAATTGTCCTGTTCCTTGTGCACCATAATATATTCTATTTAGTATAGTATCTTTTGCAGGATCAGCAAACTGAATTCCTACAGTTGTCATTAATATAAAGTATATTAATACTCCAAATATTATATTCACTAATGCTCCTGCTGCAACTATTGCAATTCTCTTAGGTATACTTGCCTTTGTAAATGACCCCTTTTCTTCTGAAGCTTCTGCTTCTCCTTCCATACTTACAAATCCACCTAATGGTATAATTCGTAATGCATATTTAGTTTCTTTTATCTGTTTTTGCCATATGGTTTTTCCAAACCCTATGGCAAATTCGTTTACTTTTACTTTGCATAATTTTGCTACAATGAAGTGTCCTCCTTCATGTATAAATACTAAAAATCCTAGCAAAAATATAATTTTTATTGCATTAAATATGAATGAAATCAATGTATTCCTCCTATTTTTATAATATTCTTAATAATATATATGCAAATGGTGCGATAAATAATAAACTATCTATTCTATCTATAATTCCACCATGCCCTGGTATTATATTACCATAATCTTTTACTCCTACATATCTTTTTATTGCTGATGCCGCAAAGTCTCCTAATTGTCCTAATATACTTAATATTAATCCAATAACTGCTATTTGCCAATATGAGTAACTTAAGTCTGTATTTTGATTTATTAAATATGTATATCCCGTTACTAATATTATTGCTCCAATAGCTCCTGCTATACATCCTTCTATAGACTTTTTAGGGCTTACTTGACTAAATTTATGTTTTCCAAAGTATTTTCCTATTAAATAAGCAAATACATCTGTTCCCCATCCTGTTAATATTAAATACCATATTAATAATATTCCATCTTTCATTTGTCTTATTAATGACATACTTATCATACAAAATACTATGTAACATATTCCAATAAAAGTATATGCTACATCATTAAAGTTTGTTTTCATATTTGTTACTATTACTTGAAAAAATAGTATTACTATTAATATTGGTAATGCTAGAAATCCTACAGTCCCCATATATTGGCTAGGTATCACATGTATTGTTGCGATTAATAAACAAGATAAGTATGATATCCATTTTACTGGATTTGCTTTTTTTGATACTGCATCTAAATATTCTCTCATTGCTTGTAATCCAACTATTGTTAGAACTATATCTACTACATATTTATTTCCAAATATTAAGACAATTGCTACTATTGGAAAGCCTACCGCTGCTGATAAAATTCTAGTTACATCTATCTTTGTTTTGTTTTTCTCTTCTTCCATTTATTTCTCCTTTTGTTGTCTATAATAATAGATTAATCACTATAAGATTAATTTACTAGTATATAAACAATTCATTTTATAAGTATTTATAGTATTAATTAGTTTCTTGTTAATTTGCTCCGAATTTTCTAGTTCTTTTGTTATACTCATTTATTGCTATATCTAAATCTTCTTCTGTAAAGTCTGGCCAATTCTTTTCTATAAAATATAACTCTGAATATGTTGATTGCCACATCAAAAATCCACTTAATCTTATTTCTCCACTTGTTCTTATTATTAAGTCTGGATCAGGATAATTTGCTGTATATAAGTTTTCTTCTATCAACTTTTCATTTATTTCTGATATTTCTATTTTTCCTTGTTTTACTTCTTCTGATATCTTTGTTACTACCTTTACTATCTCATCTCTTCCACCATAGTTTAATGCTATAGTAAATGTTACCCCTGTATTATTTTTAGTTCTTTCAATACATTTATTTATACTTTTTTGCATTCCTTCTGATAATGCTGTTATATCTCCTATAACTTTTACTCTTATGTTCTCTGTATCTGCTCGTTTTGAATAATCATCTAGATATGTTTGTAGTAACATCATTAATCCACTTACTTCTTCTTCTGTTCTCTTCCAGTTTTCTGTTGAGAATGCATAAACTGTTATATATTTTAATCCTATTTTATTTGCATATCTTACTATATTTTCTAGTGTCTTTGCTCCTTGCTTATGTCCAAAGCCTGCTGGTTTTCCCTTTGATTTTGCCCATCTTCTGTTTCCATCCATTATTATTCCTATGTGCTCTGGCATTTTTTTTTGGTCTTCCTGCAAATTTATCCCCCCTATTTGTTTCTTATTTTAATATATATTGCAAGTTCTTTTAAAAACTCTCCTTTTTTTTCATATGTTTCTGCTATTTCTACTGCTTCTTTTGTTAATTCCTCTAGCATTTCTTGTGATTTTTTTAAACCATATTTTGTAACATAAGTACATTTTCCTCTTTTTTCATCATTTCCTACTGGTTTTCCTAATACTTTCTCATCTCCAATTGCAGATAATAAGTCATCTTTTATTTGAAATGTTAATCCTATTGTTTCTGCAAATTTCGTAATTTTTTCTAAGTCGTCTTGTTTTGCATTTGCTAACATTGCTCCTACTCTTGCTGATGCTCTAAATAATGCTCCTGTCTTATTTTTGTGCATATATTCTAAATAGTCTGATGATATTGATTTTCCTTCATATTCTGTATCTACATATTCACCTGCTATCATTCTTTGTGTGGCTGTTGTAATTTCATTAATTGCTTTTATTTTATTATTTTGATTTTCTATATCTTTACTATTTAATAAATCTTTTATTATCGTTCCATATGCTAGATTTAATAATCCATCTCCTGATAATATAGCTGTAGCCTCATTATACTTTTTGTGATTTGTTAACTTTCCATGTCTAAAATCATCATTATCTATCCCTGGTAAATCATCATGTATTAAGGAAAAATTGTGTATCATCTCCATAGCACATGCAAATGGCATAACCTTTTCAATATCTTCTTTGAAAATTTGATATACCTTTATCATTAATATTGGTCTTATTCTTTTTCCTCCTGCCATTAAACTATATTCCATTGCTTCATTTAATATTTGCTCTGGACATTCTTCTTTTGTTACATATTTTTCTAGTTCTTTGTCTACTAAATCTCTATATTTAGACAGCTCTTGTTTTAATTCCATTATTACTTCTTATTTCCTTTCTAGTATTTAGTTAGCAAAATTTAGTAACATCCTGTTCTTATCTATTTATTTTCATTTTTTATTGCATATAAATTAATTATTTATATATTCATTATATCTAATTCTTTGTTTGCTAGTATTTTGTCTATTTCTTCTACCTTGCTGTCTGTCATTTTTTGTATTTCTGCTTCTGCTAATTTTAAATCATCTTCTGTTATTTCACTTGCTTTTTGTTTTGCTTTAAATTCATCTAGTCCATCTCTTCTTACTCCTCTTATTGATACTTTTGCATCTTCTGCTAATTTTCTTATTTCTTTTACTAGCTCTTTTCTTCTTTCTTCTGTTAACTCTGGAAAGTTTAATCTTATTACTTTTCCATCATTGTTTGGGTTTATACCTATATCTGAAGATAATATTGCTTTTTCTATTTCTTTTAAACATGTTAAGTCCCATGGTTGTATTACTATTAACCTTGCTTCTGGTACTGATACTGCTGCTACTTGGTTTATTGGTGTTGGTGTTCCATAATACTCTATTTTTATTTTATTTAATATTGCAGGATTTGCCCTCCCTGCTCTTACTTCCGCCAATTTCTCTGTATATACTCCTATTGTTTTTTCCATTCTTTCTTTTATACTTGTGTAATCCATAATTTTTTCTCTCCTCTTTTTATTATTTTTGTGTATTTCTCTTCTTGTAATTATATGTCATTAATATTGTTTTAAAGAACGATACATTTTTAAAATTATTTGTTATCATATTTATTTTACTATTGTTCCTATTCTTTCACCTTTTACTGCTCTCACTACATTTTCTGGATCTGCTATCCCAAATACTAATAAAGGCATATTATTATCTCTACACATTGCTGTTGCCGTTGAATCCATTACTTTTAAATCTTTTTCTAAAACTTCTATATAAGATATTTCTTCATATTTTGTTGCTGTTGCATCTATTTTAGGGTCTGCAGAATAAACTGCATCAATTGATTTTCCTAATAATATTATATCTGCTTTTATTTCTATTGCTCTTAAAACTGCTGCTGTATCTGTTGTGAAATATGGATGCCCTGTTCCTCCAGCAAATATTACTACTCTTCCACGTTGTAAATGTTTTTCTGCTTTTCTTAATATAAATGGCTCTGCTATTTCTCTCATTTCTATTGATGTTTGTACTCTTGAATAAACTTCCCTCGCTTCTAGTGCATCTTGTAAAGCTAATCCATTCATTGCTGTTGCTAATATTCCCATATAGTCTGCTGTTGTTCTTTCCATTTGATGTCCTTGTCTCCCTCTCCAGAAGTTTCCTCCTCCTACTACAATCGCAACTTCTACTCCCATTTCTACAATCTCTTTTATTTTATCACATATCTTTCCAACTGTTTCTACATCTACACCTACTTTTTGTTGTCCCGCTAATGCTTCTCCACTTAATTTTAGTAGTACTCTTTTATATTTGGCTCCTTCCACTTCGTTTCCTCCTTATTTTATTTTTGTTTATTCTATCATATATCTAAAAAAAAATCACTAGTTTTATAAAAGATTTTGGTAGTTTGAAAAAAGCACCAAAAAGGACATATTTTGTGACATTTTTATGTCATAATATATGCCCCTTCTGATATTATTTTTTAAACATTTTCTTTTATGTAATCTACTACATCTCCTACAGTTACAACTTTTTCTGCATCTGCGTCTGGAATTTCTATATCAAATTCTTCTTCTAATGCCATTATTAATTCTACTATGTCTAAAGAATCTGCTCCTAAATCATCTATAAATGATGCTTCCATTGTTACTGTTGTTTCTGTTACTCCTAATTGTTCTACTATTATAGCTTTTACCTTTTCAAATACTTCTTCTGAACTCATTGTTATAAGTTCACCCCCTCTCGTATCTGTTAATATTATATTTTAACAATTGTCTTTTTATCTTTAACATTTATATTATATGTTTTTGTATTTGTCAAGTAATCTTTTAAAATATTTATTTTTTATACTGAGTGTTCAAATTTTGTTCATCTATTGTTTATTTTTGACTACCTTCTTTGTCCTTTTCAAACTCTTCTATCATCTTTTCCACTGCTTTATTTTCTACAAATCTTTCCGCTTGTTTTATTGTGGATTCAAATAATCTTTCATCACTACTTCCATGTGCTTTTACTACTGGTTTATTAACTCCTAAAAATAGTGCTCCTCCATATGATTTATAGTCCATTGCTTTTTTTAGATTCTTTATTGCTGGTAATGATGGTAATGCACATATTTTTGTTAATAAATTTTTTGCAAAACTTTCTGTTAGATTCCTTTTTACAAATTTTCCTAATCCTTCTGCTGTTTTTAAAAATACATTTCCTGTAAATCCATCTGTTACTATTGCATCTATCTTCCCAGAAAATGCATCTCTTCCTTCTACATTCCCTACAAAATTGATTCCTAATTCTTGTGATTTTTCTTTTAATAATTTATATGATTCTTTTGTTAATTCATTACCTTTTGTTTCTTCTGTTCCTATATTTAATAACCCAATTGCTGGCTTTTCTATTCCAAATGTGTTTTTTAAATATATTGTTGACATTTGTGCAAATTGTAATAAATTCATTGGCTTGCAGTTTGTGTTTGATCCTGAATCTATTAATAATAATTGACTTTTATATGATGGTAATATTCCTGCTAGTGCAGGTCTATCTATTCCTTTTATTCTTCCTACTAATAATGTCGCTCCAGCTAATAGCGCTCCTGAATTTCCTGCTGATATGAATACATCGCCTTCTCCATTTTTTAACATTTTAAATCCTACTACCATAGATGAGTCTTTTTTGTGTTTTATTGCATCTGTTGGACCATCTTCCATTTCTATTGTTTCTGTTGCATTTTTTATTTTTAGTCTGTCTGATATTTCTTCCATTTCTTTTTTATAGAATTCTTTTATCTTTTTTCTTATTATTTCTTCTTTGCCTATTAGTATAAGTTCTGCTTTTATTTGGTTTATTGCTGTTATTGCCCCTTTAATATTTGCATCTGGTGCATTATCGCCACCCATTGCATCTAATAATATTTTCAATTTTGCTTCCTCCTGTTTTATATTGTATTTTTAATAGATTTATTTTATTATTCTTTTTTGAAAAAAGCAATACTTTTACTCAATTATCAGTATTATTTTTGTTTTCTACATTACTATTATACTTCTTTGCTCTCTATATTGATGAGAAAAACTTCCAGTATACTGGAAGTTTCTCATTAAACAAGTTGAACTCATCTACAATTTGCTACATAAATAGATTTTTTTCCGAAAAGCTAGATTCTTACCTGAAACATTGAGCGATTATACTCCATTCTTCCTTCCAGGTCATTAATCCCTTCCTTATTATCTTTGAATATTTCTTCAATTTCCTCATATGTAAGCCCAGTCTGTTCCATCAAATCATCCATGTTGATGATTTGATTTACTTCTACGAAACTTTTAAGCTGTTTTTGTGTAATCATCTTGCTATTCTCCTTTTCTGTGCTGAATGTGAGTTCACTTGTTTTTAGTTCTGCCTTTAGGCTTTTTAATTATACCACATCATTATCTCTTTTTCAATAATCTATGTAGACTTTTGCAAACCTCCCGAGTTTGCCACTTAACAAACAAAAATTTTTAACTTTTTGCAAGTAAGCACTTGCTTTTTTTGTATTCTATTGATATAATGTGCTTGTCGGTATATAAGTATATGTTGAATAGGAATGGAGAATATCTTTATGTATGTAGAATGCTTTAAAAATAACGGTATTAGTTATCTTAGATTAGTACAAAGTAATCGAGTAAAAAATTCTAAAGGAATTAAAACAGCTCGAAAAAAAGTAATATATAATATTGGACCTCTTTCAAAATTTGACGATGGTAAACCAAATTATGTAGAACGTTTAAAAAAATCTTTTAAGACTGGAAATCCAATTATCTCTTCTTTAGAAAAATATTGTGGCACAGTCAATGTTCCAATTATTCATAAATTTGCCATTACAGAAGGTAGTCCTGATTGTTTTGGTAATCCTAAAATCTTTTCTAATATTTTAATTGAGAGAATTTTAGAAGAAATTGGTATAAGAAATTTATTTGCTTCTTACAAGGGCTTTTCTAAAATACAATATGATGTTTATGGATTTGCAAAACTTTTAATTGTTGGTAGACTCTTAAATCCTGCTTCTAAGTCTTCTACAATAAATCAAAATGATAACTACTATTTACCAATTTTAGATAATTTCAATCCTGATAATGTATATGATACCTTAGATTTCATTTTTAAAAATAAAGATAAAATTATCAGAAGAATAAATACAAATCTTGTTAAAAAAGCTAATCGTTCACCTAAAATAATTTATTATGATGTGACTAATTTTTACTTTGAAATTGAACATCCTGATGATGACATTTTAGATGGAAACAATAATATTATTCAAAAAGGTATTAGGAAAAATGGTGTTTGTAAAGAAGAAAGAAAATTGCCAGTAGTACAAATGGGTTTATTCATGGACGATAATGGTATTCCAATTTCGATTGAATCCTTCCCTCGGAAATACATTAGACCATCTTACTCTTAAACCTGCTCTAAAAAATAATATAGATAATTTTGAGTTCTCAAGATTTATACTAATTTCAGATAGAGGCATTTTTCAATATAGAAATTTACTGAATGTTTTGCAAGCTGGAAATGGTTACATAGTTGCTAAAAGTCTTTTGAAAAGTACTCAAAAGGAACGAGATTGGACTTATGATGACAATGATTATGTTAAAGTTAGCGAGAATTTTAAATATAAGTCTAGAGTTGTAAAAAGAATTATTAAAGATGAAAATAATATTAAACATACTATTGAAGAAAAAGTAGTTGTTTATTGGAGTAAAAAATTTCAAGAAAGAGCAGAAAAAGAAAATAAATCTTTTCTGGATTTCATAAATAAATTGCAGGATACTCCTGAAAACTTTAGACTAACTGCTTTACAAAATAAAAGCATTAGAAATTTTCTAAAAAAAGAATATATTAATAAATGTACAGGAGAAATCTTAATTTCATCAGAAATAAAGCCTATGTTAGATTTTGAAAAAATTAATGCATACACTAAAAGTTTAGGATATTACCAAATTGTAACATCTGAATTAAATATGGCAGAAACTGAAGTTATAGATAAATACCATGGACTGACACAAATTGAAGAACAATTTAGAACAATGAAAAGCACTCTTGAAACAAGACCTCTTTATGTAAGAACGCCTGAACATATAGAAGCTCATCTTCTAATTTGCCTCATTTCACTTATCATTTTAAGAATAATACAAAAAAGAATTATAGCTTCAAATCAGATACCAATAAGTGAAGATATGTACTGGACAACAGGAATAAACGGAAACAGAATACAAGATGCTCTTAATAAATGGCTGGTTGATTTAATGCCAAATCAGCTCTATCGATTTATGAATATAGAAGACCATGATTTACAAATAATACTTAAGGCATTTGAAATAACTATTCCAAAAAAGTTATTTACATTAGGAGAACTAAAAAACTTAAAAACTAATATCAAAGTTTTCATATAGGTATATAAATGTAGGTATATAAAATTCAAAATTTTAAAAGTTTGACTTATAGCTGGTTTTGCCTAATTTCTCAATAAAAGCAGGAGCTTTATATCCTGCTTTTTGTCCTTTTTAAGTGGCAAACTCGGGTTATA
>CAMUDX010000006.1 GCA_947087745.1 uncultured Clostridium sp.
ATTAGCTTTTTTTCTAGTGAGCGGGAATTCCCGCTCACTAGAAAAAAAGCTAATTTTAAAAATATATAATACTATACAAGACTTTGATTTTAAATGAATTGATTTTATTATCTCATAAATTTTTTATATCTCTTCTTTCATAATTTCATATGCTGCATCTCTTCCAGACTTTGCTGCCCACGCTACTGTTCCTTTTCCCCCAGCTATATCTCCTCCAGCAAAGATCTTTAGATTTGAAGTCTGCCCATTTTCACTTATTGCTATATTTCCCCATTTGTTTAAATCTAGTCCTAAATCTTGTACGAATTCTGCAGGTTTAGATCCTAATGCCATAACTATATAATCTACATCAATTATATAATTACTTCCTTGCACATTTACAGGAGACAATCTATTTTCTCCTTCTTTTTGTATTAGTTCTGTTTGTATTAGTTCTACTTTTTCTACTTTTTTATCTCCTATTATTTTTACTATGTTGTTTTGCAATAAAAATTCTATTCCTTCTTCTTTTGCTTCTTTTATTTCTTTTTCTTCTGCTGGCATTTGTTCTTCTGCTCTTCTATATATAATCTTTACTTCTTTTGCCCCTAATCTTTTTATCGTTCTTGCACAATCCATTGCAACATTACCACCACCTATGACTGCAATTGTTTTACCAATGTAGTTTGGGTGTGCATTATATTCAAGTAGTTCATTTCCACCATATACTCCATTTAAGTCTTCTCCTTCTACCCCCATTTTTACTGATTTATTTGCTCCAAATGATAAGAATATTGCATCATATTCATTTTCTAATTCTTCTAATTTTAGATTTTTTCCCAATTCTTTATTATACTCTACTTGTATTCCTAAATCTAATATTTTTTGTATTGTATTTTTTACTATGTCTTTTGGCAATCTAAACTCTGGAATTCCATATACAAGTAGTCCTCCTAAGTAATTATATCTCTCATATATAGTTACTTGTGCTCCTTGTTTTGCTAAAAATGCTGCACAAGTTAGTCCAGATGGTCCACCTCCTATTATTGCTACCCTTTTTTTGTTATTTTCTATATTATCAAAAAGCTTGTAATTGTTTTCTATAGCTTTATCCCCTATAAATGCTTCTATATCTCCTATACTTACAGGCTCACTTTTTATTCCTCGTACACAACTTCCTTGGCATTGTTTTTTATGCGGGCATATTCTTCCACATATTGCTTGTAATACAGTTGTTTCGTTCAATATATTATATGCTTCTTGATATTTTTCTTCTTTTACTAGTTTGATAAATTCTGGTATATTATTTCCTAATGGACATCCCTTTTGTGAACATGGTTTTATTTTACAATTCAAACAATAATCTGCTTTTTCTTTTATTTCTTTCATTTTCTTCATCTATTAGCCGTTATTGACTAATTTTCTCCTTCCTATTTTTGTATCTGCGTTTTCACTTTTATAATATACAATATTTTTTTCTAAAAAACAAGCAGTCAGTTTTTTGACAAATTAAGAGAACTATACTAAGCACATTTGTACTTGTATTAGTTCTCTTAGTCAAACTTATATAACTAGTTTATTTTATCTCTTATATTTTCTATAAATTATTGTACCTTTAACAGCAAATACTATTAATGTTGCCATTGTTAATATTATTACAAAAAATGCTGTTCCTGTAATTACTTGTTTCATCATGCCTGCATTTGGTATTCCTCCACCTATTGTTGTTGAATCTGTAGTCTCCCCACTGTTATCATCTGGCATATTGTCTGGTATTTTAATTTTTTGATAATAATATATTATTTCTTGTTCTTGTGTTATTGTTCCCTCTGCCTGTCCTACTATTTCAACAAATTGATATCCCTGGATTTCTTTCTTTTCTGTCTTGTACTCTTCTCCTTTGTAATCTTCTATTATCTGTTCTTCTTCTATTCTGTCTTTTGTTTCTTTGTCCAAATATTTTACTGTTATTTTTATTTTTTGCTCCTTTTTGTAATAATAGATAACTGTTATTGCTTCTTTTTCCATTTCTCCTTCGCTATTTTCTGGATATTCTTCTTCTACTAAATAGTATCTTTCGAATTCTTTTGGTTCTATTTTGTAGCTATCTCCTTCATTTCCTTCATGTACTTCATTATATAGTATTACTCCTGTGTCAAAATCTATGTGCTTTTCTATTACTCCACTTGATATATGTGCATATTTGTATTCTATTATTATTTCTTCTTTTGTCATTGTTACTGTTTTTTCTTGTGGCTCTTCTACTAATACATAGCTTTCAAAATCTTTTGCCTCTGGTTCTATTTCTTTTCCTATATATCCTTCTTCTATTATTTCTTCTAGTACTTCTTCTGTGTTCTTGTCTATATACCTTATTGTTACCTGTGCTTTTGTTCCATAATATACTCTTATTACATTCATCTCTTCTTTTGTTCCTATTATTAATGGTATGCCTGTTACTTCTATTAGTGTATATCCTTCTAGCAATTTTTCTTCATATCTTTCTATTTTTTCTTTATATGTTCCTTCTTTTTCTTCTGTTGCATTATCATCTTTTTCTCCATCATAATAGTATTCTATTTTGTATTTGATGTCTTTTAGTATTGTATAATATATGTTTATTATATTTTCGCTTTCATCTACCCCTATTGTTATTTCTTCTTTATCACAGTTTGTATAATTGTATCCATCTATTTGTATTATTTCATTGCTTGCTAGTATCTTTCCTCCATATACTTGGTTTACTTCTTTCTTTGATTCAATGATTTTTTCTCCTGTTTCTTTATCAATATAATTTACTGTATATGTTAGGTCTGACCTTTTTATATAATATATGGTTATTACATTTTCTTCTTCGTTTATTCCTATTATTATTTTTTCTTTGTCACTGCTTGAGTATTCATATCCCTCTATTTCTATTACTTGTTCTTTTGCTATTATTATAGCTTCAAATGTTTGATTTTCTATTATTCTTGGCTCATGTAGTTCTTCATGTGTTTCTTCTTCTAAGTATTTTACTGTGTACTTTAGGTCATTTCTTTTTGTATAGTATAACTCTATTATGTTTTCATCTTCATTTGTAGATATTATTAATTTGTCTTTGTTACTGCTATCATAATTGTATCCTGTTATTGGTATTACTTGTTGTTCTGATATTACTATATCTTCAAATATTTGGTCTTCTATTCTTTTTTGTTCATGTAATTCCTTTTTAGTACCTTTTTCTAGGTATTTTATTGTATAGCTTAAATCATGTCTTTTTGTATAGTATATTTTTACTATGTTATTTTCATCATATGCTGTTATTGTTATTGGGTTATTCTCTATGTAATTATAGTTATATCCATCTATTGTTATTATTTCATCTGCTGTTGATACTACACTCTCGAATAATTGGTTTGCTACTACTTTCTGCTCTTTTATTTCTTTTTCTGTTCCTTTTTCTAAATATTTTACTGTATATGTTAAATCGTTTCTTTTTGTATAGTACAGATTTATTACATTTTGTTCTTTATCTACTGCTATTGTAATGTTTTCTTTGTCACTTCTTTCATAGTAATATCCTGGTATTTCTATCACTTCATCATTTGCTGTTATGATGTCTTCAAATGTCTGGTTTTGTACCTCTTTTGATGGGAATATTACTTTGTTTGTTTCTTCTTCTAAGTAGTTTATTGTATAACTTAAGTCTTTTCTTTTTTCATAGTAGATTTTAATTATATTATTTTTGATATTGTTTGCCTCTTCTTCTGTTATTGTCTCACTCTCTATCTTGTTCTCTTCTACTCCTATTGTTAATGGGTAATTTTCTGTTCTTGCTAATACATATCCTTCTCTTAATTCTTCTTTGTATTCTTCTATTATACTTGAATATTGTGCTACTCCTACCTTTGTTTTACTTTCATCTTTTATTCCTGCATAATAATATTCAATTTTGTATCCATAGTTATTTATTTCATATCTTGCTGTTACTTCTCCTGATTCTCTTCCAAATGTAAACTTTGTTCCTAATAATGACCCATTCTTTCCTACTTCCAATCCTTTTTTTACTTCCCATGCATCAAATGTATACCCTTCTTTTTCAGCCTCTCCTATATCTATTCTTTTTCCTGCTAGTTCTGTTACTGTTACTGTTCCTGTTTTTCCGTTTAATGTTCCTCCATCTAGATTTTCTTTTAAGCTTGATATCTTATATATTATTGAATTACTTTCTTCACCTATATTTCCTGCTACATCTACTGCTTTCATTCTTATGTATTTTCCATTATGTTTTAAATCTAATTTCAAGTATTCTTCTTCTGTGTATATTGCATTTTCCATATTAAATTCATTGTCTAAACTTTCATCTATTATATAATAATATCCTTTTAATCCTGTTTTTATTTCCTTTGTTATTTCTCCTGATGTGGATAATGTTATATTGTTATTTACTCTATCACATGCTTTTGCATAAAATTTATATGTACTTCCATTATCTGTTGTTGTATAACTTATATTTATTTTGTCGTTTTCATCTATTTCGTTTACTTTTATTGTTGGTGAATTTGGTGCTACTGTATCTTTTGATGTATTTGTTGTCATTGCTAATTCATTTGTTACATTTATTTCTCTCCATTGGTTTTCTGTTCTGTCTTTTTGATATATCTTGTAGGTCTTGTCTCCTTTTCCTTCTATGTTCCAACTTAGGTCCACTCCACCTTTTCTTTCTTCTGCTTCTAAATTTACTTCTCCTTCTAAAGTTATTTGTGGTACTTTTACTTCTACTATTCTGCTTACATTTCCTACCATGTCTTCTACTAATATATAGATATATCTTACCTCATTTATATTTGGTATTGTTATTTCTCCTGTTGCTGGTCTTTCTGTGCTGTTTTGTGCTGTTAGATTTGGGTTTGCAAGCTTCATTGTACTGGTTATATATCTGTATTTTGATAATCCTGAATTTTCTTCATTTACATCATTTGCTTCTATTTTTAATACATTGTTTATTAGTTCTGCTTTTTCAATTACTGGTGGGGTATTATCAAAATAGTATGTTCCATATATCTGGCATGGTACTCCTTCTATTGTTTTCTCTGGTATTCCTTCTACAGTATTTGTGTTTCCTGCATTGTCTCTTATTTTCTTTACGAATAAATAATATTTTCCTGTTTTTCCTTCCCCTATTCTAAATTCTGTCCCACTCGTATAATTTGTCCATGTTCCATCTACTAATGCTGTACTACTATTTGATAAATAGTATTGATACTTGTTACTATTACTTAATCCTGATCCTCCTACATCTCCTACTGTTATGGTTACATTTCTTGATTTTGCATATCCTCCATTTGTTGGATTTACTGCTATTGTTGGTAAAGTTCTATCTATTAGCCTTGATGCTGATGCTCCTATGTTTCCATTTCCAGCAAAGTCATTGCATACATTTGCTCCTACTGTTATTGTTTGAGTACATGAGCCTCCATTTGTTACTGTTATTGCATAATTTGCTCCACTTCCCCAAAAGTTCGTTATTGTTCCATTTTGTACTGAGATATCTGTTCTTTCAAAATTATATACTTCTTCACTAAAATCTATATTGTATTGTATAGTGCTTGCGTTTGTTGGGTTTCCTACTTGAGGCGTTATTGTACATGTTGGTGGAGTTATATCTGAAATTTGTATTAAAGTTATCTTTGCGTGTCCATTTCCTTCATTAACTCCATTTTGTGTTGTGCCTGATGTCACTCCTCCTATATATCCTGATCCACCAGCACCTCCACCATAGTAGTAAGTGTTTCCTCCTCCATACCAGCCACCGCCTCCTCCTGCATATAAATCACTACCACCAGCACCATATCCAAAGCCTGCTTTTTGATTATCTTCATATGGAGATCCTATTGAATCACCTGGTTTGTCTTGAGTTCCTCCAGTTCCTAAGTAGTTTCCTCCTCCATAGTCTCCATCTTCTCCTTGTCCTCCAGTTAAACCACCACCAGATCCTCCTGATGCCATATCACCTTCAAATCCGTATAAGGCTCCTCCGCCTCCTCCAGCAACAATTAAAATCTCATTTTTGTTATTCTCATAATTTTTCAGTTCTCCTCTATTGGTAGTAGCTATGTGAGTAGCTCCTCCTCCACTTTGTCCTGTTGATTCCCCTCCTTGGATTGGTTTTGAAATTACTCCTCCTCCATTATATCCATTGTTGTTGCCTGGTACAACATATAATATATCACCTTTATTTAAAGTAATGTTACCAGTAGAATATCCACCTTTTCCACCACTGTATATACCTATACTTCCACCTTGAGCTCCCCATACCTCTAGTTTGTATACTCCCATAACTGGTGCTGTATATGTTTGTACTCCTCCTGTACATTCAAAATTTTGGTACTCCCCTACTGTTGCCGTTGCATTTTCTTCTTCTGCTGGAATCTCTATATTTACTTGACTTTTTTTAATAATTACTACAACTGCTAATATTACTAATACAATTATAATTAATAATGCTATAATTTTTTTTATGTTTTTCATAATAATTACTATCCTCCTTTTGAAAAGTCATCCCATATAGAAACCTAAACTATAACCAACATTTTAAATTTGATTATAGTTTAACTTTCCATACTAATGGCATAAATAAAGTTATCTATTTTTATATTTTTCTATTCCAAAAACTTACCCTATTTTTAATTACTTCTTAGACATATTAATGTATACTATATATATTTTATCAAGTTTATTAATTATAGTAAACATGCTAAACTTATAGTATATTTTTGCTCTGCTTGTTTATATTACGGGAACATGTTATACACTATTTGTTACATATTATTTTCTTTTTTATAACATTTTTGAAACAATAAAAAAACATCTAACTTTCAAATGAATATTATAAATATTCATTTGAAAGTTAGATGTTTTATATATCTTTCTAATTATTCAATAAATTCTTTATTTTTTTCTATCACCAATTTCAAATCTTTAATAAAATCTATCTTTTTTGACTCGTCACGTAAAAGTGCAGAAGGATGCCAAGTTGGCATATACCAGATTCCGCGTTTTTCAATCCACTTGCCTCTTGAAGCTGTTATTCCATATTCTTGTCCTAGTATGTTTTTAAGTGCGACACTTCCTAATAATACTATAATCTTAGGTTTTACTAATATTACCTGATTTCTTAAATAATTTAAACAAGCTGTGGCTTCATCTTGCTCTGGATTTCTATTTCCAGGAGGTCTACACTTTACTATATTTGCTATATATACTTCTTTCCTATCTATTCCTAAAGTATCAAATGCCATATTCATTAACTTACCTGCTTTGCCTACAAATGGCTCTCCTTGTAAATCTTCATCTGCCCCTGGTCCTTCACCTATAAACATTATACTTGCTTTCCTATTTCCAGTTCCAAATACTATATTAGTTCTATTTGTACATAATTTGCATTTTTTACATTCTATTAATGAATTTTCTAGTTCTTCCCAACTATCAAACATATTATTTCTCCTACTATTTTATTATTTCATATTTTCTTTATTGCTACGGATTTAACTATTTCCTCATTTTGAATATTTTTTCTGCATTTTCATAAGTAATTTTTGCAATATCTTCTAACTCTATCTGTTTAACTTCTGCAATCTTTTGTGCTATATATTTTACATTTCTTGAGTCGTTTCTTTTACCTCTTAATGGCTCTGGTGAAAGATATGGACTATCAGTTTCTATTAGTATCTTATCTAGTGGTACCATGTCTATTATTTCATTTGCATTTTTTGAGTTTTTAAAGGTTACTGGTCCTGCTAGTGAAATGTAAAATCCTAATTTTAATGCCTCTTTTACCAATTCCCTATTTAATGGGCAACAATGGAATATTCCTTTATTTTTCACATTTATTTTATTTTTTAAAATATCTATGGTGTCTGACACCGCTTCTCTTGTGTGTATTACTATTGGTAGATCATTTTCATTTGCAATTTTTATTTGCTCTATAAATGCACTTTTTTGTAATTCTGAATTTTCCTTATTCCAATAATAATCTAATCCAATTTCTCCTATAGCAACTATTTTTCTATTTCTAGTTTGTAATATTTTCTTTATTTCTTCTATATCTTTCCACAGTTCTTGCTCTGTTTGTGGAATGTCATTTGGTGATATCCCACAAGTTGAATATATAAAGTCATACTCATCTGATATTTTTATTGCTTCTTTTGATGATTTAATATTATATCCTACGCATATTAATTTAGTTATCCCTTCTGCTTTTACAGATGAGATAACCTCTTCTCTATCATTTTCAAATTTTTCATCATTATAGTGTGCATGTGAATCAAATAATTTCATTCTCTTCTGCGTTAGCTTGGTTGGTTTTGCTAACTCTCCCTCCTATTTGTATAAAACTACTACATTTGCTATTGCATATTCCCTGCAATGTGATATGCTTAAATCTATGCTTTCTATATTTTTAATGCCTATTCCTGTTAAAATAATTTGTGGTCTTCCTTTTTCATCATTTATTGTTTCTATATTCTTCCATTCTATTCCATATTTGTCTGGTATATTTTCTGATAGTGCTTTAAAAGTCGCTTCTTTTACCGCAAATCTTGCTGCATAATGTTGATATTTTTGTTTTTTCTTGCTTTCACAGTATTCTATCTCTTTTTGTGTAAATACTCTATTTTTAAATCTTTCCTCTTTATCTTCTTCTATAATTTCTTTTATCCTTGATATTTCTATAATATCTACACCACATTTTATATTCATTTCTATGCCTTTCTGTTGTTTTAATCTATATTCTATCCCTTTATCATTGCAATATAACTAAGTATGTTTAATATTAAAGACATTACTAGTACAGTTGTTATTATGATATTTGTTTTAACATTTTTTTCCACATTTAATTCTTTGTAGAATAAATCATATTGATTTTTAACTTTTAAATACATGCTGTCTAATTCTAACACTTCTTTTAAATCTTGATAGTATATCGTTCCGATATCATCATTTGTTATTTCTTGTATCCATAAATCTTTTGTAAATTGTAAAAATTTTCTTCTAGTACTTTTTATATTTGTTCTTTGTTTAAATTCCATTTTTATTAGTTTTAAATTTACTTTCATATATGATATTAAAATATAAGTATATAAATATTGGTTTTCATATTCTTGTGGTAATACTGTATAATTATTTAAGTCTATACTTGATGCAAATAGTGTTACACCTTCTTTTGTCATTCCTAATTTGGCATAGTTCCATTTATCTATTACTTTTGTCATTCCGAAACCATTATATGCTACACTATTATCATTTGGTAAGATTTTTACATATCTAATATAATCTGATTTTATCCTTTCAAAATCTAATGCGTTCCTCCAATAGTTCTGGTCTATACATGTATATCCAAATGTTAAATATTTTTGTATGTCTATATCTCTTAGTTGAATTAGATTACTTCCTGTTAATTCTTCTATGAAATTTTTAAATGTTAATGCTCCTTCAAATCTGTCTGTTTGTATTCTTATTTTATCATAGTCAACAAGTGCTTCTTCACTATTGAGTTTATTAAACTTGTAGTTAAAATTTAGAACATCTGAAAAGTTCTCACTATTTTCTATATCTGTTTTTAAGCTTACAAAACATATTCCTGTGTTAAAACATATTATTTCTATTTTTCTTATTTTGAAGAATATTCCTCTTGGTGTCTCAGCTTTTCCTTGTATATCTTTTTCTATATCATATTCAAACATTATACAAGGCTCTTTTGATAATATTGTAGCTTTTGTTTCTGTTGGTAACTCTTCTAATTTCCTGATTTTTGTTTTTGTAAAATTAAATGTGCTGAACATATAATCTCTCATTTTGGGTGTGAAATAATTATATATTCCTATGTCTTTATGTTTTTCAAAAATTCTTAATGTGCATTTTGGATTTTTTAATAGCTTTTGTATATATTTATTATATTTGTTCTCTTTTATTTTATATGAGTGTATAAAATATGTATATTGAAATTTGGTCTTTAGTTCCATCTTTATATTTATTCCTTTCTCAAGGTATAAAATTTGCCTTCGTTTGTATATTTCTTGGTTTATTTATTCCTTCAAATTTTTACCATTTTATTTTTCACAATAGTATTTCATATTTAAGTCTTCCCCTAAATGCCATTTTCCTATAAAATTTATGATTATATTATTTGTTAGTTTATATTTTGGTGCTATTACTTCTTTTCCTTCTCTATCTAATGATCCCCATACTCCATTTTTCTTTACTGCTGCATATCCAAATCTGTTTTGTTCTGTTGCATCATCATATATATAGTCTACTACCATTTCTCCCTTTTTATTTACGAATCCATATTTTCCGTTTTCTTGTTTTAAAAATAGTGTATTTCCTTTTAATACTTCTGTATTGCTTTTTTCTTCACATCTAAAGTTGTAATATTGATATTCTGTTCCTATTCTCATTTTTATGTATTCTTTTTCTTCATTCAATTCTGATAATATTCCTATTAGTTTTACATTAAATTTTTCATCTATTATTGATGTGTTGTTTTGTGTATCTTCTGCTATGTATAAATCTGCTTTTTTGTTATAACTGATTGTTGTATAATTAAATGGTAATTCTTCTGTGTCTTTTATGTCTACTACTCCCTTTTTATTATCTTTTTCTACTACGAATTTTCCATTGTCTACTTCTTTTATACTATCATATTGTGGTGTTATTAATATCGTTTTGTCTATTCCCATTATTCCATATTTCTGTTCTCTTTCAAATATTATTCCTTGTGTTTCATTGTTGACTAGTATTGCTTCTATTTTACTATATCCGTTATCTAATATTGCCTCTCCTTTTGAGTTTATTAGCTTTTGTTGATTTTTTTCTTTTATTACAAATAAGTCTTTTCCATATATCTGCTCTATATATTCATAGTTGTTTGGTAATATTTGTTCAGTTGTATAACTTATTACTCCATATTTATCTTGTTCATCTATTGTTATATATCCTTCGTCTTTCTTTGTTCCTAACGCTAATATATTTTTATACTCTGTGTTTATTATCTTTCTTCCTGTATCATCTACTAGTCCTAATTTTCCATCTTTTTCTATTATAAGACTTTCTTTTACACCTTTTAGAGCATATATCTTGTCATACTCACATTCT
Source organism: uncultured Clostridium sp. (assembly GCA_947087745.1). Lineage (GTDB taxonomy): Bacteria > Bacillota > Clostridia > TANB77 > CAG-508 > CAG-269. The sequence goes on from CAMUDX010000006.1 coordinate 11,116, forward strand.
AATATCTTGTTTCCTTTAAAGTCTATTATTCCATATTTTCCATTTTGTTTTACTCTTAATACATTGTTTTCATACCATATGTTCTGTGCTTTATCATAGTTTTCTAGTGCCTCTACTTGTTCATATTCTGTAAATATTTCTTTATTCTTTTTATTTAATATCTTACTTTTATATTCTCCTGTTGTATTGTTTATTTCATATGTACAGATAAATATGTCTTTTGTACTATCTGGTATGATTATCATTTCTGCATATGATGGCGATATTACTATATTTCCTTTATTATCTATTACTCCCCATTTTTCTTGTTCGTATAATGCATAATATTCGTTTCCATTTTTTGGTATTATGTCCATTTTTAATAGCTGTGTTAATGCCATTACAAATACTACTACTACTATTATTGCTATTATTACTGCTAATACTTTTGAGTAGTTTAATTTTCCTTCTTCTGAATATCTATTTCCTTTTGCTCTTTCATTTCTCATAGTTTCTAGTTTATGTTAGTTTTTCTAACATTTCCTCCTTTTACTATTTTACTCTTATAATATATCAAAAAATCCCCTTAATTACAAGGGGATTTTGTCATATTTTGGATTTTTATTTTACTCTTAATACTATAACACTCATATCATCTCTGTTTATTCCGTAGTTGTTATCTATAGCTTCTTTTAGTATTATATCAGCCATCTTTTGTGGATTTTGTGTTTCCATATCTTCTAGTAAATATTTCAACCATAATTCCTTTTTTGTATATTCTATATTTGAATCTATTATACCATCACTACACATTACAATTATATCTCCATTTGCTAAATCTTTATCATATGTAGTTAATTTTATTTCTTCTAATGCTCCTGTTGGTAAGGTCAGCGTTTTTATTATTTGTACTTTATTATCATTTTTTATATAAGTTGGACATGCTCCATTTTTTATAAATTCTATATTTCCTTTGTATAAATCTACTATTGCAATATCTAGGGTTGCAAATATTTCTTCTGAATTATTTAGTACAGCCTTATTTATTAATTCTATTGATATGTTTTGGCTGAATCCAGATGCTAATAGTCTTTCTAACATCTTTATTGCTATTTGACTACTCTTTCTCGCTTCTGCTCCTGACCCCATTCCATCACTTATTGCTATTAAATTTTTTCCATCATTTAGTCTTATATTTAATATTGAATCTCCTGATACTGTACTCTTATTTTTTATATCTCCTGTTATTCCAATATTCATCTCAAACTTGTCCGCTGACATAAATGCTAATATACTCTTTTCTTTTGTTATTTTAGATGTTTTTTCGTTTAATTTTATCTTGTCTTTTAATACTTCTGTTAATATACTTTCTATTCTTTCTATGTCGTTGTTAATTATTCCTTGGCTCAATATGTTTAAATGCATATCTATAAAATATCTATCGCCTTTTTTTCTTCTTATCCATAGCTCTTCAATCTTTATGTCTTTTTGTTTTAATAACATTAATATTTTTTCTCTTTCTATTGTGTAGTCCTCTTTTTCTTCTACTTCTTCTTGTATTTGTGTTGCTATGTTTGATATTGCTTTTGATATTTGCCCTAACTGTGATTGCATACTTTTTTTGTTTTCTTTTATCTTCTCTTGGCAAATAAAGTTTGTTTTGCTTACTCTATATGCTGAATTTACCTTGTTTATAACTTGTCTAATATTTTCTTCTAAATATTTACTTACATTTTCATCTTCAAATCCTATTATATAACTATTAAATTTGGCAAAGGTTTTTAATAGGTCTTGCCTGGTTATTTGTTGTTGTTCTGTAAGTATTAAATATAACTCATTTACTATTTTATTTGGTACTTTGCTTAAATCATCATATAACATGTTGTCTTTTATATCATCCAATTCGTTTAATAACTCTGATACGAATAAGTCCCTGTTTTTATCTTCTATAGTTTTTTCTTGTATTAGCTCTTCTAAATCTTTGCTATTATCATAATTGTTGCTTACATCATATATGTCTTCCATTTCTTCATCATCATTATATGTTTTTGCTATGTCTCCTATAGTTTCTGATACAACATTTAGCCTGTCCAAAGTTGCTTGTCCTGTTACTAATGCTTTATTTGAATACGCTGGTAATAATTTTGAACTCGCCATAAATTCTTCAATACTTATATTTATGTGTGATGGCACTACTATTAACCCCACTGCTGCAACTAATATCTCTTTTAGTATTTGTGCATCTAATGTTGTTCCGTTTGATATGTATGCTAATATTCCATTACCTATTACAAATCCTAATATTACTCCTATTTTTCCAAATCTGTTTAGTAATCCTGATAACATTCCTGATATTGCATATAATGCTACTACACTTGGCTCATATTGTGCTATAACTCCTAATACTGCTCCTATTGTTACTCCTGATGTTGTTCCTATCAATACTCCATTTTTCCATCCTAATATTAATACTATTAGTATGCTTAATATGTTTCTTAATGATAGCCCAAATATGTATATTCCTCCTAGTGCTGATATGGCTACGGCTAATACTAGACTAGCTCCCATTACTTCTTCTAATGAAAATGCTTTTTTTACATTTATTTCTTCTAATACTTTTAATGAATTTGTGAATATTTTGTAAAATATTACTACTATTATTGCATTTGTTATATTTGCTAATAAATTGTATATTGTAAATGATGATATTACATATCTAAATATCATTACTGTTAATATACTTATAAATAATCTCTTGCTTAACTTTACTTTTTCGTTTTTGTTTTCTTCATTATATATAGGTCTCTTTACTGCAAATGTTATCATTAACATTAGTAATGTTAATATGTAGTTTAGCCCCCCTGATGCACCAAATCCTATAATATTTCCTATTATTGATATTATTATTATTCCAAATGCTGGTATTCCCGCTGCAAAGCTAGCTCCTACTAATGCTATGCTGAATGGAGATACTTCTCCTCCTAACCCTATCATTGATACTAAAAGTGTTATTACATATATTAATATATTTTTTTTCGTGAATATATTTTTTAATAAGTTTTTTATATCTTCTATTTTGTTATTGTCTTCTTGTCCTACTTCTTCATATTGTACATTCTGAAACATCCTTACCACCTCTACAAACTTTCTTTTTGGTAATATTTTATTATGTGCTTTTCGATTTTTTTGTCTTTTTGTGGTTACTTTCAAAAAAAGTTTTTTACATTTTGTGATATAAACAATTTGTCTTCCTTTTTTTGGGACAAATTGTTTATTCTATTTTATTACATATTGTCGCAAAACGCAAGGTTTTGTCTAAATTTATATTATAATTCTATTCTTCCAAGTAAAAAATCTAAAGCACTTATTTGTTTTATTCCATTATAATTATTTGTATCATAATCCAATGTAATTAGATATTTTTTGTAGTGGTCTGATATTGTTTCTAAAGGTTTCAATTCTCTTTGTAATGTTTGTTCATCTCTAACAGATAGAGCCACTTGTACATATATATAATCTTCATTTGTTTCAACAACAAAATCCACTTCATTTATATCATTTTTTCCTATATATATTCTATATCCTTTTCTTTTTAATTCTAGAAAAATTATATTTTCTAATATATGTCCTAAATCTTTGCTATAATTTTTTCCTAACAAATAAGTTCTTAATCCTAAATCTGATAGATAATATTTTTCTTGTGTTTTTAATAATTGTTTTCCTTTTATATCAAACCTGTTTACTTTATATATTATATAACTTTCTATTAAAGCATTTATATATTCATCTATTGTATGAACTGAATTTTTTCTTCCATTTGATATTAATGTATCACTTATTTTTTGACATTTTTTGCTCATTTTTAAATTCAAAAAAGAGGCTTTGAATTTTTTAAATTCTTTACCTCTTTTTTATACATGGTTACATCATTACAATTATCTCCAGATTTTCTTCTTTATTAAGATTATTCCTGCTACAACTATTAATAATGAACCAATTCCTGTTAGTATATATGCTATATGATTATTTGAACCTGTTGGTGGCATAATCACTAGTTTTACACTGTCTTCATCTTTTTCCACTGCTCTTTCTGGTAGTAAGTTTCCTGGTGTTGCATTTAATCCTGTTGTTCTTGCTATTGCTGAAATTTCTAGTATTTCTGCATCATTGGTGAATACCAACTCATCTTTTGCTCCTAATAATTTACTTACTTTAACCTTTACTGTCTTACTTGTTGAAGCTCCTGGATGACTACTTGCTTCTAATCCTTCATTAAATTCTGTTGTTGTAAATATGTTCTGTTTTCCTTTGATTAGCTCATCAAGCGTTTCTCTTGATATTCTTCCCTCTTCATATAATTTCTCTGCTGTTGTTATTTGCCATCCATCTTTTAATCCTTCATTCATTTCATTGATATCATATACTAATTCACCGTCTAGATAGTCTCCTACAAGTTTTATATATTTATCAATCTTTTCTGCTCCTGTATTATCTCCAAAGTAGTAATATCTTCTTCCTGCTATTGCCTTGCTATCACTTGTTGAAAGATTTGTAAATTTGTAGTCTACTTCTGAGTTATTTATCAGTTTTATTTCATATTCAATATTTAGTGCTGCTCCTTGTATTAAGTCTGCATCCATGTCTACATATACATTATCTTCTACTGCTCTTGTATATGGTAGGTCTTGTTCATATGGATTTCCATTTACCAACATTTGTCCATTTGCTAATTGTATTGACATGTTGGTTAGATTTTTGTCAAGTGTTAATTCTACTATTGGTCTTAGGATTATTCCAAAATCTAAGTTTTTATTCTCTGAATAAAAATTAGGGTCTGGAATTGGGTTTCTACTTTCATCTAATACTACTTCTCCTTCTGTATTCATTAAATATACATTTGATGCTGAATTTATATTTTCGAATTCAACTCCTATTATGAATGTTGCTGTGCGTGCCTTCATATTTCTTTCTTGTGTTTGCATTATGCTGTAATTTAATACCTCATCCTCTTGTTCTTGTTTCATTCTTTCTATAATTTCATCTGCCGCATCTGAATATCTTATTACATTTCCTGCTTCATCTTTTTCTTGTAGTATATTCCAATTATAATTTCCTCTTCCTTCTATTGTTGCTGTATCTGGTTGAATATTTAATGCTTTCCTTATTTCATTTGATGCTATTATTGTTGATTTGTAATCTCTTGCATCTATATCTCTATAGTTTCCTGTTGCTTTTTCTTTAATTTTCGTTCCTTCTCCATATGTATACCTTACTACATATCCATCTGGTATTATTCCTATAAATTGATAATTTCCATTGTCATCTGTATATGTCTCAGCTTTTATTAGTACTTTTTGAGCTTTTCCGTCTTCTCCTACTCTCATTTGATATAGAGTAGCTACTATTGGATTACCTTGCTCGTCATATTTTATAGTTCCTTTTAGACTTAAATCTACTACATCATTATCATCATATACTTCTAATAATTCTACTTTTGCATTTACTACTACATTTTCTGTATTTTCTTCATAAATTCCATTTCCTAGTCTTTCGTTTTTGTTTCTACTTTGTTCTGTTTGCGAGTCTTCAAATACTGTTCCTGATATTATATTGTTTTTATCTGCTTGTAGCACTAATGATGGTGCCATGTCTGTATCATCCTCAAAAGTAGTTTTAATAAATCTGTTATTGTTGTCTAATTCAACTGCTACATTGTCTACTGCTGAATCTTCATCCACACTTGCATAGTGTTCACCAGATGACGTATATGTTGAGTATGAAGATATTTCTGTCAAGTTATCTAATGTTGCATCTCCATTTAATAGTCCTAATACAGCTTCATCACTTAACTTGAATCTGATATATATTTGTGATGTTGCTCCTCCTGCTACATATCCTATATCAGATAAGTTTATTTGTAGAACATTAAATCTGTCATTAGCATATGTTTTACCTCCTACACTACTGCTTAATGGTATTTTTGTTTCTCCTGACATATAATATACTTCTTGTGGTGTATATTGCTTATCATAGTAATTATTTATTTGATTAAATATAGCTTTAAGTTGTTCTGTTGATTGGTTAGCAATTGTAATTTTATATATTACATCTACTTCTAGCTTATTGTTATTTCTATCTTCTGCAAAATATGATACTGCTGATTGATATATTGTTCTTGTGTATCTATTTAAATATTTATCTCCAAATTTTACTCCTACATTAAATGCTCCGTCGTTTTTTACATATTTATTTCTTGTTGCATAATGATATGTGTGTGTATATCCATTTAATTCTACTTTTACATCTTCAATGTCGCTTGATACTGCCAAGTCTATTTGTTCTCTTTCATATATTCCTAAGTTGATATTCTTTATCTCTTCTGTATGTCCTGTAACAAATGTATTTTTTAAGCTATATCCTGTTTCTTTTGTTGTTGCACTTATATGGTATTTGTCTACAGCATAATAATCATTTAATTTTATTTTTTTACTACTGTCTGCATATTCTTTACCTTCTGTATATGTTATTTGTGATTCATTATCTCTTGGCTGTGTGTAATAAATATCTGCTGTTTTATTCCCACTAGTATCTAATAATTGCCCTTGTGTAGCTCCATCATTTCCTTTTGTTGTATTTCCTATTACTGTTGAATATTTATCGTTAAATGGTTGTCTATAGCTTCCTTCTGCTGACTTTGACCCATTTTCTTTAGCTGTGTTTGGTATTACATTTGTGTATTTCATTCCATTATATATGAATTCTACATAGTAATTGTCTATATCTCTTAATAATATATTGTCTTCCATATATGTTCCATCTGCATTTTGTCCTCCAAAGATATATTCTCCATTACTATCTGTCCATTTTTCGTAACTCTTTCCTGTCTTTGTATTGTGTAATACTACTTTTATTCCTTCTACTAATTTATCATGGTCTTCTGCTGTTTCTTGGTATAAGTCATTTCTTGTATTTTCTTTTCCATTTGGTCTATCTTCCCATACATATCCTGATATTTTTACATATTTTTGTTCATTTCCTACTGTTATATTTGTATCAGTTTGATTTTTTGGTATAAACCATAATGATGTGTTTACTGGATTTGGTATTGCTTCACCTTCAGATAAGTCTGGTACTTCCCATGTTATATAGTTATTATCTAGTTCATATCCATAATGTGGATTCTTTATTTCTATTATTTCATAATAGCATATATCTTGCTTTCCTATTTCAAGGTTTTTATGTCGTGCTGCTAATGCCAAATTATTTATGCTTAATTTCCCTTCTTTATTTGTTACAAATATTGTAGCTTCTTCTATATTGTCTGTATATTCTTGTTTTGTAATATTGACTTCTCCATATAGCTTATTATTTTGTCCTGTTTGGAATCCTTCTTTTCCCATTACTTCTGCTTTTACATATTTTCTTATTACATTTGGATTACCAGAGTCCTCACTATAATCAGTTACATCTGCATATAATACAAATTCTACATCACTTAATTTTACTGATGAATCTTTGCTGTTTACTTTTTCTATATTTATATTTCCTACTAGTTTTCTGTTGTATGCTGTATATCTAATTAATGCTTGGCTTTCACTTTTTACTTCAATTTCTCTTGTATCATTTATATTCTTTATATTTTGATATCCATGGTATGGATTTTTTGTTTCTATAAATGTATATTTTCCAGGTTTTAATCCTTGTACTAATATAACTCCATCTTTATCTGTTACAAATGTTGTTGCTTCTTCTTTATTTATTACATATGTTATTGTTAAGTCTTTTTCATTTTGTTTTACATATCTTACTCCATCTGATGTTTCGTATTTTAATATAAACTCGATATCTGGTAATGGTGTTTCTTTTTCATTGTTTACTTTGTCATCATAGTCTAGTTTTAATATTCTTATTGTTTTTGGTAATTCTGTTTCCCATTTTATTGTTTTTGAAGCTGTTCCATCATCTGAACGGTCTATTGTTTCTTCCATTTCAAATCCATGTGTTTGTATTTTTGGGTGTTTTAATGCATGTTCTGGAGTAGGATGAGGTACAATTGTTATAGCATATTTTGCATGTTCTTTCCAAAGAGTTTTTACTGGAGTAGATGCTTTTATTTCAACGCTACTTATTGCCTTTACAGATGTATCTACACTAATATAGAAGTTCTTTCCTGATTCTATATTAATTGATTTTGTTCCTGTTTCATCTACAATTTGGTAGTTCGTAATATTTACTTGTGTTGGGTTATTCATATCTGTGATTCCTGTTACTGTTTTTGAGCTTATTGATCCTTTTGACCAAGTTGCTTTAAATGGTCCATATATATATCTATCTACTTTAACTCCATCTTTTTCATAGCTTACCTGTTTGAATTTTATCTCTTCATCTTGTACTTTATTTAAATCAGGTACACCTCCGTTCTGTTCTATAACTTCCCGGAATAATATAATGCTCAACTAATGATTTATATGCTGAGTGGTTACAATCATCACATAAATGCCATCCTCTATTTTGACATTCTGTTTTAATATCTATTCCACCAAGATTAACACTATAATCATGCTCTTTGTAACTATTTATTTGAATATGAATTTCTCCTAAGTATTCTCCAAAGGCTGAAGACTCCCCATCAGCATCTATGTTTGTTTGTATCTGTACTGCCATAACCATTGCTAAAATACAACATAATATTTTTAGTTTCATACCTCTATTTTTCTTAGCTAAAATTCTAACTATTATTAACAATAATACTAATCCTAAAATAGCTCCAATTACTGTTCCTATATAGCTAATAATTGTACCTGTTTGTATTGAAACAATTACTTCTACTTTATCACTATTATTTTCAATGTTCTTATCTGATATATGTTTTGCATTATCACTTATTCCTATTTTTGCAGTATTTGTATATGTACGTATCGTTTCATCTAATGTTTTTGTTAATACTAATGTTGTTTCAATACTTTCTCCTGGTTTAATCTCTTTTGTTGATATATTTGTATTACTTAAATTTCTTCCTACTGTTTTATACCAATTAGAATTTAGTTCTGAGTTAAATTGTAGGGTATCTGGCATTTCATCTATTAACTCATTTACAGTTCCTGCTAATTCTCCTACATTTGTTACTACTATTTTATATTCTATAATAAGATTTGAACCGTTTATTTGTTTTTCAGGTATTTCTACCTTTGCAATTTTTTTGTCATCATATTTATACTCTTTTGTCCCTGCTTTATTTTGTACTGTTATTTTTTGTATGTATTTATCAACTTTTAAATCAAATATTTTATTTTTTATAAGTCCAATGTCTATATTTGATTTATTTGATGTTAAATCAATTATATCAGTTAATCCTATAATTGTAGCTTCACCATTTATTGTTGTTTCTTTTTGCATTGCATCAGAATTTATTGATGTACTTATTCCTGGCTTTTGATATGTTGTTATTTCATAATTATTATTGTTATATTTGAAAATTACATAGTATTTTCCCTCATTAATGTTTTCAAATGAATATTGTCCATTGATATTTGTAATCCTTGTTATTGCATTTCCATTTTTATTTTTTACATATTGATTATTTGTTATGTCTAATAACATTACTTCTATTCCTGGTAGCTTTTGTTCTGTTTCTTCTCTTTGTCCGTTTTCATTTTCATCTATCCAAGCTGTTCCTGATATTGTATATTTTTTTGTTTCAGGTTTATCTGGATCTACTGGGTCTATTGGTTTATCTGGATTAACTGGTGGTTTAGGGTCAATTATATCTCCTACATCTAGAGATGCTTTTTTAGCTTTTATAGTATTTTGTATAATATTTGATTGTTTTGTATTTATATATTCTCCTGTAACCATTGAATAGTTTACTATATCTGCATCATTTTTTATTTCTCTTGCTTTTGCTCTAATTGTTATTGTTAATACTTCGTTTTGTTTAATATTTAAATCTATGTTTACTCTTGCATCACTTGTATTATCATTTTCATTTATTTTTTGTATTTCATAGTCAGTTAAATTAATATTTTGTTGTTCGATTGTATATACTCTTTTGCCATTTACTGTTTCTTTTGAAACTGAATTATTAGTATAATTGATACTTATTACTTCTAATTCATTTGGGATATAATCTCTAAAGTTGACTTTTGTGTATCCTCCCCATTCTTCCGCTATTTTTCCTGTATTTTTAACAGTAAATGTATATGTAATTTCATCTTCATTGTTTAGTATCTCTCCTGATTTGTTTGAAGATTGTTCTACTTTTATTGCTTCTATATATCCTGATGCTATATTTTCATTTGATTTGTATATTCTTCCTATTGATGATGTTACAGTTGCAACTGTGTTTGCTTGCCAAGTATAATTTTCATTTTCCTCTATATCTATCATATCAGCTGTTATATATATTATAACTTCATTTTCATCAAATTCTAAACCTATATTTCCAACTTCTCCATTAGCGTCTGTATATTCTTTCTTTTCAGTGTTTTTCTCTAAATCTTTTGCTTTAATTTTATTTAATTTTACATATATATTATTATTTTCTTCTCTTATTTCATAATTTGATTCTTCATCCCATACACTTATTTCTTGAATACTGAATTTCTCAGATATAGGAAGAAATACTTGTACATTTTGTAATTCTTTTGAAGTAATATTTGTTACTCTTATAAAATATATCCATTGATTTCTTTTTGTTCTGTTTGCATATCCTCCTAATTGAACAGCAATCTCTGCTTGATTTACTGTACTTGTTAATGTATAGGCAGAGATATCAGTTTCGCCTATATATACATTTACTTGTGAAGTTATTTCTTTTTTTGCTTCTGTATCTAATAGATTATTTACTTTTACTTCGTAATAGTATGTTTCTGTTTGTCCTGCTTGTAATGTTCCAACTACTATTTCTTTTTGTTTTATAGTTTCATTTGGAAGATATTCCCACTCATCACCATAAAAGTCACTTACTGCTAAATCAACATATGTCATACCATCTGGTATTTGTCCTAGTATTTTAATATTGTCAATGTTACTATTTGTTGTGTTTGTTAATGTAACTTCATATTTTAATATTTGCTCTTCATATATAGTTTCATTGTTAGATAATATTTTGTCTCCTGCTATTACTTTAGTATCTATTTTTAGTCCATTTGAATTTACTACTGTTCCTTCAACATTTTGTTTAGATGGTGCTTTTATGGTAACTTGATTTTTCTCTATTAATTTAATAGGTTGTTCATATATGCTATCATTACATATCATCTTAATTGATGAATCTTTTGATATTATGTTTTGTTTTAACATTACTGTTGCTGAAATTAATATATTTGTACCTTTTGATACATCTTCTGATTGTATGTATTGTGTTTGTTTTCCTGTAAGCGATATTTTTATAACTTGTTTTCCATCAAGATTTGTTTCTATTACTGCGCCTTGCTTAGTTAATTCAGTATCATGTAATAGTTGTACATCATTTAGTATTATTTTTTCAACTTCTTCTGGCAACTCTATTGACACTGTTGGATTTTCAAATAACTTATTTGCTTGATTGTTTCTTTCTAATGTTGCTGTGATTATTAATTCATTTTGTGATTTATTTGTTAACTCTGGTTTATTAACACTCATGCTTATTGTTTCTTTAGCTTCTTGAACAGTTATAGAATTTTCTAAGTTTTCTTCATAAATTGTATATGTTTCTTCTGATATTTCTTCTGTTTCTCCATCTAATGCATTTACTTGATTTGTTTTTGTTCCTAATACATTTAGTTTATTTTTTACTGTATCTATGTTTTGTGCTAAAGTTGATTTTATAACTTTTGTAGTATTAAATTCTATTATACCTTCTCTTTCTATGTTGCTTATTTGTAATTTAATGTTATCTACTGGCTCTGCAAATGTATATACATAGTTTCCTTGTTTATCAACTTCTATTTTATTGTTAATGCGACTTACTACTTCATTATTTGTATTTAGTATTAAAATTTCTCCATTTGAACCTAACATGTTTTCTATTTTGCTTTTTTCTATTATGATATTTTTATATACTAGGTTATTGTTGTTTGGTATCTCTGTTTCTTTTACACTAAATGCATTATTCGATGTTACTATAAATGTTTCAGCTATGTTTTTGTTGCTAATCATTATTTTAGCTTTTTCTCTGTACTTTGTATCATATGCTGTTCCATTTTTTATATTAGAATTTATATATCCATTGTATATTGTGTCTAATTCATAATCTGCAGAAACTACTGTTCCAATATTTTCAGTTACTATTCTTTGTGCTGTTGTTTCCCCTGTTATTGTTATACTTTTTTCAGAACTTGCTTTTTTTACTGTTTCTGTTATTGTTGCTTTAGCATTTATTTCTCTTTCTTGGTTTGAGTTTGTATAGCAATCTGCACCATAGAATAATATTACAGTATATTCTTGTTTCTCTGTATATTTTAATTTTTCATTATACTTTTCTTGGATTGTTATTATTCCGTTTTTATAGCTTGATTCTTTCCCCATTACTTCAACTCTTGTTGGTTCTTTTTCTAAAATTTTTGGGCATTCTATTTCTACTGTTGTTCCTTCTACATATATTTCTTCATTTTGTTCTAGTTGTAAACCAACTTTTAATTTTAATTGAATCATTGTTCCTGTTTCTAGTTCATTGGCATAATTAATATACTTTTCCACAGATAATTCTTGTGTAGTCTGTATATTATCTTCTGCTTTTGAAATCATTTCCGAAACTGCTCCTACTGCTTCACTTATTAACAACATTAATGAGCTATTTAGCAATAATACTATCAAAATTAAAATACTACAAATCTTTTTCATTTTTTCTATTCCTTTCCTTAAAGGCGCAAATTAGAATGAATAATTCTCCATATTTTGGATATTATTCAATCTTTCAGTTCCCTTCAACTTTGTAATATATTTATTATTATATGTTTTATATTATTTATTATATTATATATAATCTCTTTTTAATTTTACCATTTTTTTCTTATTATGTCAATCAATTTTCGCTTAATTTCAACCTTTTTTGACGGAGTGTGTGTCATGGGGACGTGCTTTTTGACACATTTTTTTCGCTTGATATATAAAATACCTAAATTACTAAACTTATTAGTTTAATAATTTAGGTATTTATATTTAGTTTCATAACTTATGGAATCTCTAGAAACTAGCAGGTTTATCTTACTTTGTTAAATGTGTGTCAAAAAGCACGTCCCCCTGACACTCTTTTCTTAATTAAGATTATTCCTACGATTATTAGTAGTAATGATCCAATTCCTGTAAATATATAAGCTAAGTGATTATTTGCTCCTGTTGGTGGCATAATTACTAATTTTACACTGTCTTCATCTTTTTCTACTGCTCTTTGTGGCATTAAGTTTCCTGGTGTTGACTCTAATCCTGTTGTTCTTGCTATTGCATATATCTCTAGAATTTCTGTATCATTAGTAAATACTAACTCATCTTTTGCTCCTAATAATTTGCTTACATGCATTTTTACTGTTTTGCTTGTTGCTCTATTTGGATTACTACTTGTTTCTAATCCTTCGTTAAATTCTGTTGTTACAAATATATTGTGTTTTCCTTCTATTAGGGCATCTCTTGTTTCTTTTGATATTCTTCCTTCATCATATAGTTGCTCAGCTGTCTTTATCTCCCAGCCTTGTTCTAATCCTTCATTCATTTCGTTTATATCATATACTAATTCGCCATCTAAATAGTCTCCTACAAGTTTTACATACTTGTCAATCTTTTCAGCCCCTGTGCTATCTCCAAAGTAATAATATCTTCTTCCTGCAATTGCTTTTGCGTCATTTGATGATAAATTTGTAAATTTATAATCTACTTCTGAGTTGTTTATTAGTTTTATTTCATATTCCATATTTAAAGCTGCACCTTGTATTAAATCTGCATCCATATCTACATATATATTATCTTCTACAGCTCTTGTATATGGTAAATCTTGTTCATATGGGTTTCCATTTACTAACATCTGCCCATTTGCTAATTGTATTGATATGTTTGTTAAGTTCTTATCAAGTGTTAATTCTACTATTGGTCTTAGTATTATTCCAAAGTCAATATTATCATTTTTTGAATATAAATTAGGGTCTGGAATAGGATTTCCATTTTCGTCTACTACTATATTTCCATTCGTATCTCTTAAATATACATTTGATACTGAATTGATATTTTCGAATTCTACACCTACTATGAATGATGCTGTAATTGCTTTCATATCATGTGTATCCGCCTCAATTGCATCTTGAATTGTACTATAATTTAATATTTCATCTTCTTGTTCTTGTTTCATTCTTTCTACGATTTCATCTACTGCATCTGAATATCTAATTATATTACCATTTGTATATCTCTCTTGTATAGTATTCCAGTTTAAGTTTCCTCTTCCTTCTACAGTTGCTGTTGCTGGTTGAATATTTAGTGCTTTTCTTATTTCGCTTGATGCTATTATTGTGGATTTGTAATCTCTTACATCTATCTCTTTATAGTTTCCAGTTGCCTTTTCTCTGATTTTTGTTCCTTGACCATAAGTATATCTTACTGCATATCCATCTGGTATGATACCTATAAATTGATAATTACCATTATCATCTGTATATGTTACTGCTTCAACTAATTGTTTTTCTATTTTTCCATTTTCTCCTGATACTGTTTGATATAGTGTTGCTATTATTGGTTTTCCTGATTCATCCTTTTTGATTGTTCCTTTTAAGCTTGGATTTGATTTTACAATTTCATCATTATCATCATATACTTCTAATAATTCTACTTTTGCATTTACTACTACATTTTCTGAATCTTCTTCATATATTCCATTTCCCAGTCTTTCATTCTTATTTTTGCTTTCTTGTGTTTGCGAATCTTCAAATACTGTTCCTGAAATTATATTGTTTTTGTCTGCTTGTAATACTAATGATGGCGCCATATCTGTATCATCTTCAAATGTTGCTTTTATAAATCTGTTATTCTCATCTAATTCAACCGCTACATTCCCTGGTGCTGAGTTTTCATCTACACTTGCATAGCATTCTTTTGATGATGTATATGTTGAATATGAAGATATTTCTGTCATGTTATCTAATGTTGAATCTCCATTTAATAATCCTAATACTGTTTCATCATTTACTTTATATACTATATAGATTTCTGAAATTTCTCCTCCTGATACATATTTATCTGCTAAATTTATTTGAAGTACATTAAATCTTCCATTAGCATATGTCTCGTTTCCTACGTTCCAATTAGTTATTGGTACTTTCGTTTCTTCTGACATATAGTATATTTCTTGTGGTATGTATCGTTTATCATAATAATTGTTTATTTGATTGAATGTCGCTGTCAGTTGTGTACTTGATTGATTCTTCATGCTAATTTTATATACTACATTTACTTCTAACTTATTCGTATTTCGGTCTTCTGCAAAATATGTTACTGATGATTGGTATACTGTCCTTGTATATCTATTTAAATATTTATCTCCAAACTTCACTCCTATATTAAATGCTTCATCATTTTTTAGGAATTGATTTCTTGTTGCATAATGATATGTATGTTTATATCCATTTAATGCTACATGTATATCTTCTATATCACTTGATACTGCTAAATCTATTTGTTCTCTTTCATATACTCCTAGATTTACGTTTCTTATTTCTTCATCATGAGCATTATATGTCGTTCTTAAGTTGTAATTATTGTTAGCAGTTGTTGCACTTATATGATATTTATTTAGAGCATAATATTCATTTAGCTTTATTCTGCCATTCATATCAGCATATTCTTGTCCTTCTGTGTATGTTATTTGTGATGTATTTGCTTCTGGTTGTGTGTAATAAACTTCTGATGTCCTATTTCCGTTAGCATCTAACATATATCCTTGTGTTTGTCCATTACTTCCTTTTGTTGTATTTCCTACTACTGTCGCATATTTATTATTAAATGTTGTCCTATTATTTCCTTCAATCGATTTTGAACCATTTTCTTTTGCTATGTTTGGTATTACATTTGTATATTTCATACCATTGTATATAAATTCTATATAGTAATTGTTAATGTCTCTTAATAATATGTTATCTTCTGAATATTTGTCACCTGTTTTGCTTCCAAATAAGTATGCTCCATTAGAATCTGTCCATCCCTCATAACTTTTTCCTGTTTTTGTATTGTGTAATATAACTTTTACTCCTTCTACTAACTTGTCATTATTATCTTGATAGTTTATTGTTGTTTCTTGGCATAAGTCATTTCTTAAGTTGTCTTTTCCATTTGGTCTGTCTTCCCAAACATATCCTGATACTCTTACATATTTTTGTTCATTTGCTACTGTTATATTTGTTGTTCCTTTGTCTGGTATGTTAATTGGCATCTGTTGTCCTTTATTTGTTAAACTAACTAGTTGCCCACCTGTTACTTTCCATATTATATAGTCTGGGTCTAGCTCATATCCATAGTATGGATTATATATTTCTCTTACTATATATTGTGCTGTACTATTTGTTTCAACATTATTATCTGATGACTGTAATTCTAAATTGTTTATTGATATCATTCCATTGCTATCTGTTATAAATGTTGTTGCTTCTGCTATATTTGTTGTATAGTCTTGCTTCGTTATTGTTGCTGTTCCTGTTACTTCTGCTTGATATCCTGATTTTCCTTGTATTTGTACTTTAATGTATTTATCTCCTGTACTATTTAATATCAAGAATTTTACATTACTTAATTTTATTGCTGAATTTTCGCTATTTACTTTTTCTATGTTTATATTTCCTACTAATTTTTTGTTTTTAGCTTTATACTTTATTAATGCATTTTCTATATCAACTTGTCTTACACTGTTTATGTTCTTATCATTATGATAACCATGATATAATTCATCATGTGGAATCTCTTTTTCTACAAAAGTATATTTTCCTGCCCTCAATCCTTCTACATATATATATCCTTGCTCATCTGTTATAAATATTGTTGCATCTGCTTCATCTACTACATATGTTATTGATAGGTCTTCTTTATTTTGTTTTACATATCTTCCTAATGTATCATTTCTTATTACGAATTTTATATTTGGTAATGGTATTGTTGTATCATCAGCATCTACTTTTTCTATTCTTAATGTTTTTGGTAATTCTGTTGTCCATTCTACTGTAGATGTTGCATTTGTAGAACCATTTTCTTGGTAAATTAATACATCTGGCTTAGTTGCCTTCATAGATTGTACTGGTTTGTTTTGACACCATTTACAATCACTTACCACGAATGTATAATGTTTAATTATAGCTTGTGTAATTGTTGATGTATAACTTCCTGATACTGATGCTGAAATTCTTACTGATGTTAAAGCATATATATCTGAAGGTACATTTATATATAGTTCTTTATCAGGACTTAATTGTGTTGGGTTTCCATATTTATCAACAATTTCATAAGAATATATCTCTGATACTTCTCCTGTACTTACATTAGTAATCCCTTGAACTGATATTGTATAATTTGGATTATCCTTATTTGTTGAACAACTTATTGAAAATGGCCCATATTGCTTTTTTTCACCAAGTAGTTTATATTCTATTGCGTTTGTATTTTTGTTTAAACTAATATGTACATCAGGTTGTGTGTTTGACCTTGTCTCCGCCAAAATCTCTCTTTTATCTATATCTTCTTTATACATATGTGTTCCTTTACACATAGAATCTCCTGGTGCTGTACATAAAAATTCTCCAGCATTAAATTCCCCAGTAACAGGGTCTCTACTTATAGCAATATATTCATTTCCATCCTCATCTGTATATGAATCAGATCCATCAGAAATTATTGGAATTATTGGTACTATTGCTACTATCATTACTATAAATATGAATAACTTTATACCTTTATTTTTTAATATTCCCTTTGCTGAAAGTAATATTATAATAAGCATTATAGCTATTATTAAAATAGTTAATAGTATTGTTCCTATATATTCTCCAACTGTACCTGTTTGTATTGAAACAATTACTTCTACTTTATCACTATTGTTTTCAATGTTCTTATCTTCTATATGTTTTGCATTATCGCTTATTCCTATCTTGGCAATATTTGTATATGTTTTTATTGTTTCATCTAGCGTTTTAGTTAATACTAGTGTTGTTTCAACACTTTCCCCTGGTTTTATTACTTGTACTGATAGATTTGTATTACTTAAATTGTTTCCTACTGTTTTATACCAGTTAGAATTTAATTCTGAATTAAATTCTAAACCTGATGGCATTTCATCTATCAATTCATTTACTGTTCCTGCTAACTCTCCAATATTTGTTATAACTATTTTGTATTCTATAATAAGATTTGAACCAGCTATTTGTTTTTCAGGTATTTCTACTTTTGCAATCTTTTTATTATAATAATCATATTCTTTTGTTCCTGCTTTATTTTGTACTGTTATTTTTTGTATATATTTATCAACTTTTAAATCAAATATTTTATTTTTTATAAGTCCTAAATCTATATTTGATTTATTTGATGTTAAATCAATTATGTCTGTTAAACCTATAAATACAGTTTCTCCATTAAGTGTTGCTTCTTTTTTCATTGCATCTGAATTCATTGATGCACTTATTCCTGGTTTTTGGTATGTTGTTATTTCATAATCATTATTGTTATATTTGAAAATTACATAGTATTTTCCCTCATTGATGTTTTCAAATGAATATTGTCCATAAGTATTTGTAAATCTTGTTATTATATTCCCATTTCCATCTTGTACATATTTATTATTTGTTATGTCTAATAACATTACTTCTATTCCTGATAATTTTTGTTCTGTTTCCTCTCTTTGTCCATTCTCATTTTCATCTATCCAAACTATTCCTGATATTGTATATTTTTTTGTATCTGGATTATCTGGATTTATTGGTTTATCTGGCTCTTCTGGATTTACTGGTGGTTTTTGGTCATCTTCATCTCCTGTGTCTATAACAAACTTTTTAGCTTTTATAGTATTTTGTATTATATTTGATTGTTTTGTTTGTATATATTCTCCTGTAACTATTGAATAATTTGATATATCCGCATCATCATATATTGTTCTTGCTTTTGCTTTTATTTTTATTATTGATTTTTCCTTAAGTGGTATATATAAGTCTAAACTTACTCTTGCATCATCTGTATTATCTCTACTATTAATTTTGTCTATTTCTATTGTGTCTAATTCTATGTCTTGATTTACAAAACTATATTTTTGTTCTCCATCTTCTTCATTAATTGATATTACACTTGTATTATATGTTATGCTTGTTACTTCTAATTCGTTTGGTATATAATCTCTGAAATTAACTTTAGTATAATTATCCCATTCTGGTATTATCTTTCCAACATTTTCAACTTCAAATGTATAAGTAACTTCATCATCTTTATTTAATGTCTCTCCTTCTTCAGCTGATGTTTGAGTAACTTTAATTGCCTCTATATATCCTGATGCTCTGTTTTCATTTGATTTATATATATTACCATCTTGAGTAGACACTGTTGCTGCTATATTGATATTCCAAGAATAATTCTCATTTTCTTCTATATTTACAACATCAGCTACTATATATATCCCTACTTGATTTTCTTCAAGGTGGAATCCTATTCCTCCCTCTTCATCCTTATCTAATTTGCTTGATTCTTCAAGCTTCTTTATACTGTGAAACTTAACAATAACACTGTTGTTGTTTGTTACTGTTTCATATTCACCCTCTTCTTTACCCCAAATGGTTATATCTTTAACTCTTAAATTTTCTGTTAGTGGAATTGTTACAGTAACATTGTTTTGTTCTATATTAGATATATTTGATACTTGAGCAAAATACACTCTTTCATTTCTTTTATTTCTTCCTACAAGTCCTTTTAGTTCTACTGCTATACTAGCTTGATTTATTGTATTTGATAATGTATATGTAGAAATATCATTTTCCCCTATATATACTTTTACTTCTGAGTTTATTTCTTTTTCTGTTTCTGTGTCTAATAAGTTATTTATCTTTACTTCATAATAGTAAGTTTCTGTTTGTCCTGATTGTAATGTTCCAACTGTTATTTCTTTTTGTTTTATAGTATCATTTGGAACAAAATCATAGTTATCATCATAAAATCCACCTACAACTAAGTCAACATATGTCATGCCATCTGGTATTTGTCCTACTATTTTAATATTGTCGATGTTAGCATTTGTTGTGTTTGTTAATGTCACTTCATATTTTAAAATCTGTTCTTCATATATAGTTTCATTATTAGATAATATTTTGTCTCCTGCTATTACTTTAGTATCTATTTTTAGTCCATTTGAATTTACTACTGTTCCTTCAACATTTTGTTTAGATGGTGCTTTTATGGTAACTTGATTTTTCTCTATTAATTTAATAGGTTGTTCATATATGCTATCATTACATATCATCTTAATTGATGAATCTTTTGATATTATGTTTTGTTTTAACATTACTGTTGCTGAAATTAATATATTTGTACCTTTTGATACATCTTCTGATTGTATGTATTGTGTTTGTTTTCCTGTAAGCGATATTTTTATAACTTGTTTTCCATCAAGATTTGTTTCTATTACTGCGCCTTGCTTAGTTAATTCAGTATCATGTAATAGTTGTACATCATTTAGTATTATTTTTTCAACTTCTTCTGGCAACTCTATTGACACTGTTGGATTTTCAAATAACTTATTTGCTTGATTGTTTCTTTCTAATGTTGCTGTGATTATTAATTCATTTTGTGATTTATTTGTTAACTCTGGTTTATTAACACTCATGCTTATTGTTTCTTTAGCTTCTTGAACAGTTATAGAATTTTCTAAGTTTTCTTCATAAATTGTATATGTTTCTTCTGATATTTCTTCTGTTTCTCCATCTAATGCATTTACTTGATTTGTTTTTGTTCCTAATACATTTAGTTTATTTTTTACTGTATCTATGTTTTGTGCTAAAGTTGATTTTATAACTTTTGTAGTATTAAATTCTATTATACCTTCTCTTTCTATATTGCTTATTTGTAGTTTAATATTCTCTACTGGCTCTGTAAATGTATATACATAGTTTCCATCTTTGTCAGCTTCTACTTCATTATTTATTAAATCTACTATTTGATTACCTTCGTTTAATATTAATATCTCTCCAGTTGCTCCTAATATTCTTTCTATTTTGCTTTTTTCAATTATTATATTTTTATATACTAAGTTATTGTTATTTAATATTTCTGTTTCTTGGAAATTAAATGCATTATTTGATGTTATTATAAATGTTTCAGCTATGTTTTTGTTACTTATCATTATTTTAGATTTTTCTTTATACTCTGTGTCATATGCTGTACCATTTTGTATATTAGAATTTATATATCCATTGTATATATTATCTGTTTCATAGTCTGCAGAAATAACTGTTCCAATGTTTTCAGTTACTATTCCTTGTGCTGTTGTTTCTCCTTTTAGTGTTATAGCTTCATTAGAATTTGCTGTCTTTACTGTTTGTGTAACTGATACTTTAACATTTAGTTGCCTTTTCTCATTTTCATTTGTATAACAGTCTGTGCCATAGAATAGTATCACAGTATATTCCTGTTTATTTTCGTACTTTAACTTTTCATCATACTTTTCTTGGATTGTTATTATTCCATTTTCATAATTTACTTCTTTTCCAATTACTTCAACTCTAGTTGGTACTTTTTCTAGGATTTTTGGACATTCTATTGATACTGCTGTTCCTTCTAAATAAATATCTTCTTTTTCATCCTTTTGTAATCCAACGCCTACTTTTAGTTGAAGCATTGTTCCTGTTTCTAGCTCATTGGCATAATTGATATACTTTTCTAACACTACTTCTTGTGTAGTGTGTATATTTTCTTCTGCCTCTACAGACACTTTTGAAACCGCTTCTACTGCTTCGCTTATCAATACCATTACTGAGCTATTTAGCAACAATACGATTAGAATTAAAATACTACAAATTTTCTTCATTTTTTCCATTCCTTTCAAGCATATAAAATATTATTATTTAATATCTTATACTGTATCTTTTGTTATATGTACTTGATTTTATTATCGCTCGATTAATATTAAAAATCAATATCTTGATTTATAGCATATTTTAAACTATTTAAAAGTCTATTAAGGAAACTTTATATACACACTTTATTACATTTCTATTATTTTTTTGTTACATTTTGTTGTTTTTTTGTTTTTCTCTCTTTTCTTTGCCTAGGGAATAGTGAATAGCATATTATATTTTTTCATATTGAATATATTTAGCATATAAATAAAAATAGCTTAATTCTTGTTAACAAGAGTAACCTATTTTGTTACTTATTTGCAACTTTTTTTACATTTAATCATATAATAAATAGAAATGAATAAATTAATTTAAGAGGTAAAATCGTTTTACATGGCATAAAAGAAGTAAAACGAAAGAATGGAGGTAAACATGGCAGATAATATGGATGAATTATTAGCTAATGTAAAAAAGATGGTAGATAGTGGAAATATACCAGTAGAAGTACAACAAATGATGAATAATTTACAAAATTCATCTAATAACACATCTAGCAATAATTCAAATAATAATAGTAATAATGGAAGGAATAACAGCAACAGTAATAATACTAATAATGTAGACTTAAACAACATTTTAAGTCAGGTCTCTCCTGAAATGCTTAACAATCTTTCTTCAATGCTACAATCTAATGGTTCTAACTCAAATGGAAATTCCAATTCTAATAATTCATCAGGAGATAATAGCAATTCTGGTTTCAATATAGATATGAATACTATGTTAAAAATGAAAAACATACTTTCATCTATGAATCAAAAAAATGACCCTAGAGCAAATCTTTTAAATTCTCTAAAGCCCTATCTTCGTGACAGTAAAAAGGGAAAAGTAGACCAATATGTTAATCTAATGAATATGACAAAAATTGCTGATTTGATGAAAAATGATAACAAGGAGAATAATAATGTTTAGATTTCCCTTTATGAACATGCCTTTTCCTTACTATAAGAATTATTCTAGATTGCCTAATTCATACAACTACTCACCATATTACAATCCACTCATCCACTCTTCAAACGGAAATGCAAACAATCATGGCTATGCAAAGAAACCTGAATATGAACCCCCAAAAAACAAATCAAACAGTAATGAAGATGATTACTTGTTTGATTTATTTGGATTAAAATTATATTTTGATGATATATTAATTTTAGGTTTACTATATTTCCTTTATGATGAAGGTGTAAAAGATGAAATGCTCTTCATATCTTTGCTCTTATTACTTATTAGCTAATATTATTAAGTTACTTTTATAGAAGTTCTTAAATGTTTATATGAATGTAGACTAATAATTACCAATTTTAATCTTGTTATTTTCTACAGTTATATATACTTGTTTTTTTACCGTACTTTCACTTCTAATAAGTTCTTTAATAATGTTAGCTATTCGTAATTGTACTGTATCTAAAGTCTGTGCTACTATTTTTGCCTTAACATTTCCTCTCGCTCCCGCATGTGCTAAACCTCTTAGAGTTCCTAATATTACTATGTTTTCTGTTGCCATTACCTCTGCTCCTGAATTTACATCTCCAAATATAATTATACTTCCTTCTACTTCTATCTTTTGTCCTGAGCGTAAAGAACCTCTATAAAATCTTGTTTCAGATATATCAGTTTCTTTACTAAATGGCTTTACTATGCTTGATAATCCCAATCCCTTCTGTGTTTCAAAGCTTACCTCTACATCTATATAACTTCTTATAAGGTCTTGTAATTTAGCTTTTTCTCCTTTGTTTAAAGTTTTTCCTACAACTCTTATAGGTGTTGTCTCGTCTTGATATAATTTTTTTAATTCTACTAATTTTGGCTCTAATTCTGTTAAAATTTCATCATACGATACACTTTCCTCTAATTTAATTACATTTTCGTTTTTTCTTAAATTTATACTTACCATTCTCATTCTTCATCCTTTCTATTTCTATTTTTTCAATAATTATATTATTTGTTGTTTCTTTTAAGTTCTATGCTTTTATATTTGTGTTTGTTGTTTGTCTTTCATTGTTATTTCATGTGTTTAGATAATTTAATCTTATGTTCGGGTTTGTTCTATATATGGTATTGCTGTTGTACTTTCATTAACATTTGTTGAATTCATGCCAAAGTATTCCTCCATTATCTCTCTTACAACTTCTGCTGAATAACTTCCATGTGAGCCATTTTCTATCATTACTACTACTGCTATTTCTGGTTTGTCAAATGGTGCAAACCCCATAAACCATGCGTGTACAACATCCTTTCCATCTTTTTTGCCTGCCTGTGCTGACCCAGTTTTTCCTCCTACTTCTATATTAAAGTTTTTGAATATTGAATATGCCGTTCCCCCTGTTTCGTTTGTAACTGACCTCATCCCCTCTAATATAACTGATAAATACTCTTGTTTGATACTGAATTCCCCATTATTTTCTTCTACTATACCTAATTTTTGGTTTGTATATCTCCTTATTTCTTCTTTGTTTTCTTCTGTTAAATCACTATTTATTATTGATTTTATAATTGTAGGCTTAACTTCCTTTCCTCCATTTACAAATGTTGCTATATATTTTGCCATCTGTAATGGAGTAAAACTGTTATAGCTTTGCCCTATTGCTGCTGATAAAGTTTCTCCTCCTTGCCATGCCTCTTTTGTTATTTTTGCTTTTGCTTCTTTAGAAGCTAAGACGCCTGCTGTCTCTCCTGTCAACTCTATTCCTGTTTTTCTTCCAAGCCCAAAATATTTTGCGTATTGAGCTAGTCTATCTATTCCTAATCTGTTTCCTACTTCATAGAAAAAGTAATTACAAGATTTTTTAATTGCATCCATCACATTTATATATCCATGTCCACTTTTATACCAGCATTCAGGTTGATAATCATTTGAATATTTATATTTTCCCGTATCATACATTTTTTCATTTATTGTTATAACTCCTGCTTCTAGTCCTGCTGTTGCTGTTACCATTTTGAATATTGACCCAGGTGCATATGAAGATTGTATTGTTCTATTAATTAGTGGCTTTCTTTCATCATTTATATAATTATTCCAGTCTGCTGAGCTTATTCCTCCTACAAATTTTTCTGGCTCAAAATCAGGGTAACTTGCCATTGCAAGTATTTCTCCTGTGTCTACTTTCATGACTACTGCACTTCCACATTGTGTGTCTCTCGCTTCTGAAAATCCTCCATTTGCAATTTTTTCTATATTGGCTTTTAACGCTTCTTCTGTTTTCCTTTGTAAATTTGCATCTATTGTTAATACAACACTTGATCCTGCCTTAGGCTCTTTTGTTACATATTCCGCAGTTATTGTTCCATCTACTGACATTTCTATTTGCTTTTCTCCATCTTCGCCTTTTAAGTATTTTTCAAATACACTTTCTATTCCAGTTCTTCCTATTACATCTGTTCTTCTATATCTGTCCTTTTTTTCTTCATATTCTTCTTCACTAATTTTTCCTATATATCCCATTATGTGTGATGCTAAACTTCCTGATGGATATGTTCTTGTTGATTCAGTATTTATTGTTATTCCTGCAAAACTATTATTTCTTTCACTTATTTCTGCCAATGTTTCATTTTTTATATTAGATGATATTAATATTGATTTTGTATTACTATATCCTTCTGTTGTTATCCTATATCTTATAGTTATTATTTTCATTATATCTTCTATATCACTATTTGATATTTTGTATTTTTCTTTGAACTCATAGAATGCTTCTTCTGCTGTTGCATCTTTGTCTATTTTGTATTTTTCTTTCCACTTTTCTAATTGTTTATCTGCTATTGTGTATTCAAATGGATTTATTTTTATTGGGAACGTTTTTGTGTAAGTTTCTCCATTTTTATCTAATAGATTTATTAATTCTAGTATTGATTTATTTAAGTCCTCTGAACTTATATTTGTTTTGTATAATTCAATACTATATGTTGTTTTTACTGTTGCTAATACATTTCCACTTCTGTCTAATATATCTCCTCTTGATGCACTTATTACAGAGGCTCTTGTTAGTCTTGTATTTGATTGTTCTCTATATTCTTTTCCATGTACTATTTGTAAATTGAATAATTGAATAATTAATACTGTTCCTATTAAATATATAAAAAGAGTTAATATATTGAATCTTAAGTTTATTTGCTCTTTACTTATTCTTTTACCCAATTTTTCACCTTCTTTTTCTTTTATCTAAATATAAATTTTTGACAAATTTAGTTTTTTTAAAAGTATTTTGTTAATATTTTATTTCCCTTAAATTCTTCTTCTATATCATACCCTACTAATTGCATTAATGGATATATTATTATTGTTAGTATTATATTATATATTACTTCTATTAATAAAATTCTTATAAATGCAAGTAATTCAACATCTGTATTTATTAAAAGATGGCTTAATATATATATTCCTATTTCATATATTATCGTACTTATTGCTACTATTATCATTATTGATATTCTACTGTCTTTTGAAAAGTTCTTGTCAAATATTATTGCAATTACTCCTACTACTGCTAGCATTATTGATGTTATTCCTAATGTTTTTCCTATAAATATATCTAATAGTAAACCAAATATTATTCCATATACTATTCCTAAAGTTCTCCCCATAAACATTCCTATAAATAATATTAGTATTACAAATAAATTCGGCATTACTCCTGCTATTCTAAAACCTGTAAAGAAATTTGCTTGTAAAAAATATATTATTAAAAATACAAATATGATTGCTAAATTTATTAAAACTTTTTTCATTTTTTATGCAATTCCTTTCATCTCTGTTTCTTGCTGTTATATCATTGACATTTATTATCTGTTGCCGTTTACAATCTATTTTGTAATTACTAATACTGTTTCTAATTTATTGAAGTCAACTGCTACCTCTACTTTGACACTTATATCCGTTTTATTTTTTCCATTCGTTACCTCTTTTATTGTTCCAATGTGTATTCCCTTTGGATATATTCCACCCATACCTGATGTTTCTATGCTGTCTCCTTCTATTATGTTTGCGTCATTTGCTATATATGTTCCTTTTAATATATTTGATTCTTCTATTGTTCCTTTACATATCATATTATCTCTTGTTGAACTTGTTAAACTACTTGTACTGCTACTACTGTCTACTATTGTTTGTACTTTTGCTGTATTGTTTGTTACTGATATTACATATCCTACTAGTCCATCATTGGCTATTACTGGCATATTCTCTGTTATTCCATCATCTTTTCCTGCATTTATTACTATTGTTTTTGAGTAATTACTTATATCTTTATTTATTACATATGCTGGAACTGTTCTATAACTACTATATTTTTCTGTTAATCCTAAATATGATTTTAATGTTTCATTTTCTGTTTTTATTATTTCATATTCCCTTTGTGCTTGTTCTAATTTGCTATTTTCTTCTTTTAATTTGTTATTTTCTTCTCTTAATTGTTCTAAATCTGTAAAATATGTGTTATTTCCACTTATCTTGTGTTTTAAATACGTTATTCCTTGTTGTACTGGTGATACTAATTTGTTTACAATATTTCCTATTGTATATACTTGGTTGCTTTTTACATTTGTAAGCATTACTAGTAATATTAATATTACTACTGTTATAATAATTCCTAACTTTCCTGTTTTTTTATTATTATACATACTTTAACCTCTTCTTTTTTTGTGAATTAGCCTTTATAAACTCGCTTCTTCTTTTCATGAATTAACTGTTATAAACTAGCTCCTTCTTTTTTGTGAGTTCACTAATATATTTCTTAGCTTTTCGATATTTTCTAAAGTCTTTTCAGTTCCTTTTACAACACATTCAAGTGGATTTTCTGCAATAAATACTGGCATTCCTGTTTCTATACTTAATAACTTGTCTAAATTCTTTATTAGTGCTCCTCCTCCTGTTAATATTATACCCTTTTCCATTATATCTGATGATAATTCTGGTGGAGTTTTCTCTAATGCTGTTTTTATTGTATCTACAATTTTCCATATTGATTCTCTCATCGCTATCTCAGTTTGGGTTGATGATAGCACTTCTTCTCTTGGTAATCCTGTTGTTAAATCTCTTCCTTTTACTTTTAATGTGATTTCTGTCATTAATGGTAATGCACAACCTATTTTTGTTTTTATTTGTTCTGCTGTTTGTTCCCCTACTGCTAAATTCAATTCTCTTCTTACATATTCTATAATATCTTCTGTTAGCTCATCTCCTGCTATTCTTATTGATTCACTTACTACTATCCCTCCTAATGATATTACAGCTACTTCTGTTGTTCCTCCTCCTATGTCTATTACTATGTTTCCACTTGGCTCTGCTATATCTATTGATGCCCCTATTGCTGCTGACATTGGCTCTTCTATTAAATATACTTCTTTTGCTCCTGATCTTAATATTGCTTCTTCTACTGCCCTTTCTTCTACTTCTGTTATTCCTGAAGGTACTCCTACTACTACCCTTGGTCTCCCTATTGCATATTTTTTGCATACTCTTGTTAATATTTCTTTTAATAATAGTCCTGTTGCTGTGTAATCTGCTATTACTCCATCTTTTAGTGGTCTTACAGCTTCTATTCCATCTGGTGTTTTGCCTATCATCTCTTTTGCTTCATTTCCTATTGCTATTACTTGTTCTTTTTTTCTGTTAATGGCTATTACTGATGGCTCATCATATACTATTCCTTTTCCTTTTATGGCTACTAATATATTGGCTGTTCCTAAATCTATTCCTACATCTTTGAAACTTAATAAACCCATTGGCTCTTTCTTCCCTTCATTTTTGTTTTATCTCAAATATATTTATCCCTCATTATCTTGTATTATTTTCTATTTTTCCATCTATATACGCAAATATACTTGTATATCTATCTCCTGCTATTATTATATGGTCTAATAATTGTATTCCTAACAGTTTACTTGCTTCTTCTATAGTCCCTGTGTACTCTATGTCTTTTTGGCTTGGTAATGGATTCCCACTTGGATGATTATGTACTAATATTATCTTTGGTGCCTGCATTTTTACAGCTTCTGATAATATGTTTTTTGTTGATACCTCTATAAAGTTAGTTCCTCCTACTAGTACTTCTTTTATCTTTAATATCTCATTACTTGTATTTAGTATTATTACTTTTAATACCTCATTTTTTAGGTATTTCATTTCTCCTTCTATTATTTTTACCGCATCTTTTGGCTCTCTTATTTTCTTTTTTTTATAATACATAGGCTGGTTAATTCTTCTTGCTAATTCGCATACAGCTTTTAGTTGTATTGCTTTTACTCTTCCTATTCCTTTTATTTGTTTTAATTCTTCTATACTTAAATCCATTAAAAAGTTTAAGTTTTCTGAATCTATATTCTCATTTAACTTTAGTATTCTTTTTGCTAATTCTACTGATGTATCATTCTTTGTTCCATTTTTTATTATTATTGCTAATAATTCTGCATTTGTTAATGTATTTTCTCCATATATTTCTAATTTTTCATATGGTCTTTCTGATAGGGGTAATTCTTTAATTTTTATTGTCAATTTACTTTTTCCTTTCTTTTCCCCACTTCCTACGGATGTCCCATCTTCGTAGTGCTATTATACATTGATTTTTCTTTTTTTTCAAGTGTATTATAGATTTTTTTATTTTTATATGTTAATATGTATTTTGTATTACCAAATTTTGTGTCTTTAAATATAATATATTTAGTAGTATAATATAATTACAGTTATAAGGAGGAATACTTTTTATGAAAATTGAAAAACTTACTGAAAATAAGATTCGTATTATTTTAAGCACAGAAGATTTAAAGAAAAATAATGTAGATTTCAAATCTTTTGTTACTAATTCTTCTCAATCTCAGGATTTGTTACTTACTATTTTGAATAGGGCTGAACAGGAAATCGGCTTTTATACAAAAGATAGTAAGATTTTAATTGAAGCTTTTGCTTCTTCTGATGAACAGATTGTTTTTACTATTACAAAGTTTTCTCCTGAAAATGTTCAAACAATATCTCCTAAGAAAACTTTAACAGTTAAACGTAGAGATTTACCTTTAAATAATAAAATTGCAATTTATTCTTTTGCAAACTTCGATTCATTTTGTGACTTTTGCGATAATTTGACTATTAATCTTTTAAAGAATATGAAGAACTTTTGTAAAAATATTTCTTTGTATTTATATAATGATACATATTATTTGATTTTATCTGATATTAATACTAATTGTGAATTCTTGAAGTGTTTTTATTCTAGCATTTCTGAATTTGCTACTTTCATTACAGATTCTAGTAATTTTAAACATAAATTGTTAGAGCATGGTAAGCCTATTTTTAAGAATAATGCTATTTTAAGCGGATATAGATTTTTTGGAACAATTTAAATAATTTAATTGTGCTAATTATATTGGGCAAGTAAACATTTTATTGAATATGTTATATATATTTTTTATAATTTTAGCTAATTTTGCAGGTAACGGTAATCACCGTTGCCTGCAAAATTAGCTATTTTTTTTACAAAATATATTACACTAAAAATTTATTATCATCTTGAACTTTTATTTAGTATATATTTATATTTTGGGGAAATAATGTATTTAGGTGGTGATATTATGACTAATAAAGAACTTTTATATATTGAAGATGCTTTAGGTCACGAATGTTTCATGAAATCATGTAGTAATAAAACTTCTGGAAAACTTCAGGACGTAAACCTTTCTAACTACATGAAAGAATTAGAACAAAAACATACAGAATTATTTAACAAATTCTTAAATTTATTATAGGTTGCATTAGTGAAACTAGTAAAACTTTAAGCAAGACTTTGACTATTGTAATTTATGTAAGGAGGAACTATGGAAGACAAAGATTTAATGGAAAATGAATTATTAGTTATTAAAGGTGTTTGTGATTTATACCTTCATGGTACTATAGAATCAACTACAGCAGATGTTCATACTGCTTTTAAAGATGCTTTAAATGTTTCTTTAGATATTCAAAATAAACTATATAATTTAATGGCTGAAAAAGGTTGGTATAAGACAGAAACTGTAGACCAGACAAAAATAGATTCTACTAAACAAAAATACATTTCAAAATAATGTGTTTAATTTGTAGACAACTTTTAATTTGCATCAAAAAAGATATTTTAAGTGCATTTCTTAAAATATCTTTTTATTGTTTTAATATACATAATTTTGTGGATTATATGCTACTCCATTTACTTTTATTTCTAAATGTAAATGTGGTCCTGTTGAATTTCCTGTTGACCCTACTGCTGCAATTACTTCTCCTTGTTCTACATATTGTCCAACTTTTGCATATAATTTACTACAGTGCCCATAATATGTTTCTACTCCATTTCCATGTGATATTATTATTAGTTCGCCTAATGAACCTGAATCACCTGAAAATATAACTGTTCCTGACGCTGCTGCTGCTATTTTTGTTCCCTTTGGTGCGGCTATATCTAATCCTTTGTGCGCTCCTGACCTTACTCTACTGATTGACCCAAATCTTGATGTTATTGTTCCAGATATTGGTCTTATAAATGATATATTAATTGGTACATTTTGATATGACATTTTAGTTGATGTTGATTTTTTACCAGTTGAAGTTGTGGTCTTCTTAGCTGTTGCAACCATAACTGGTCTTGCCTCATATAATTGTAATACTGCATCTTCTGCATTTGCAAATTGCTCTATTTCTGTATTATATTTTTCTTTTATCGTAATTTTGTCTATATTGTTTGTTTCTCTTTTCTTTAATGTTTCTACTATTTGTTCTGCTTCTGAGAAACTTCCTACATATACTTTTTCTTCATTATCTAATAATATTGCATAATATTTATAATATGTAGTACTTTGATTTGTTACTGCAGTATATATCTCTTCATCATTTGTTACTATGTCTTTCTTTAATAGACACAATTTATATTCTGGCATTATTTCTACTTGAGCGAAAGCTATATTTTGATTGCTTTCATCTCCTTTTTCCATATATTCATTTATTCTTTTTTGTAAGCTACTTTTGTCCTTTGTATATCCTATAACTTGTCCATTAACACTTACACTATATGTTGGCTTATAAAATATTGCGAATACAGCTATTATTATTATTATTGCAAAAACTAGTAATGACATTAATTTGACTGATGTTCGTATTGTCATTAGTGCTTTCTTAATCATATATATTTCCTCCTATTGTATTTGGTTTATATTTTATATTATTTTGATATAATTTGGCAATTTCTCTATTTTTTTATTTTCTGTAATTTTTTAGCTTTTATTTTTAATTTACTTCGTTTTATTTACTTTTTCTTGTTTTTACTTGTTTATTTTATTTTTTTTATAATGTCGTATATCTGCTGTTCCCTAAGTATTTTATTTTTTTATATTCTTATATATTTTAGTATATTATTTTAATTTTTGCAAATACTATTACAAGAATTTTTTGGAAAGGAATGGTTATTATGGGAGATTTAACTCAAATAGAACTTCAAAATTTAAGGCATCTTATTGGTGCTCATGATACAGTTTATAAAAAACTTAATACTTATGCTAGTCAAGTTGTTGACCCTCAAATTAAGCAAATGTTTACTAAGTCAGCTCAAGATGCTTTAAATACTAAACAAAAATTAATGAGTTTTTTAAATAATTAGTTGTATTCTTTATATTTAACTTGTTTTTATTTTATTATTATAAATTTAAACATAATTATTTTTTTATTGTATTTTTTTGAAAGGAGTTTTCTTATGGACGAAAAAGCTATGGTTAATGATATTTTATCAAATGTAAAAGCTGATTTAGGTGCTTATCAAAAAGCAATTACTGAGTCTTCTAATGCTCAGCTTAGACAAACCTTTCAGCAAATTAGAAATAGTGATGAATGTTTTCAATATGAATTATATAAAGTTGCTGAAAATAAAGGATACTATATTCCAGCTGCTAAAGCTACTGTTACTGAAATTGAGACTGTAAAAAATGAAGTGCAGGGGTAAGTTTATAATTATTTAGGATGTAAAAATGAAGTGCAGATGTAAGTTTATAATTATAAAAACAGCTTTTTTTCTAGGCAACGGTGATTACCGTTACCTGGTAAATTAGCTGTTTTTATAAAAAATATATATAATATAACCAATACACTTTTTAGAGTTTTTAAGATATTACCTCTAATCCTGCATATTTTGCCATCAATCTCTTATGCCCTACTTTTTCAAAATCTATATCGACTTTTAAGTCATCACCTTCTGCTTCTACTGTGCTTATTATTCCTTCACCAAATTTCTTATGATATACTTTTACCCCTTCTTTATACTGTTCTAAATCTACATTATTGGTAGAATTGCTTTTGCTAAGTGAGTTTAAAAAGCTTTCTGCTGTTTTCTTAAACATATTTCCTGTACCTGTTGAATTATTATCTTTACCTATGCCTGATGCTGCAACTCCTTGTCGTATCGAATCTGTTACTTTATATGTCTTGATATTTCCATTATTTCTGCTTCCATAGCTCCATGTGTATTTTGAGTCTTCAAATGATGCTTTTTCAAATATGCTGTTATTTGCTTTTTTACTTCCAAATACTTCATCTGCTCCATCTAACATTTCTTCTGGTATCTCATTTAGAAATCTTGATACCATATTGCAACTTGTTGAGCCAAATACTGTACGTTGTCTTGCACATGTTAAAAATAGATTCTCTTTTGCTCTAGTTATTCCTACATAGCATAATCTCCTTTCTTCTTCAAGCTCCTTTGGCTCTTGCATTGATTGATACCCTGGGAATATTCCTTCTTCCATTCCTACTAAAAATACTACTGGGAATTCTAGTCCTTTTGCACTATGTAATGTCATAAGTGTTACTGATTCTACTTCTTCCTCGCTATTGTCTAAATCACTTGATAAAGTTATTCCTTCTAAAAAGTCACTTAACTTATTGTCTGCTGATTCTCCCTCAAATTCCATTGCTACTGTTAAAAATTCCTCTAGGTTTGCTATCCTATTTTCTGCTTCTACACTATTTTCTGTTTCTAATGCTTTTGTATATCCTGTTTTATTTAGTGTTATTTCTATTAATTTTGATACTGGTACTTCATCTTTTTTTGATATTAATGATTCCATTGTATCAATAAATTCTCTCGAGTTTAAATATACCCTGTTTAAGCCATATTGGTTTGCATTTTTTATTACTTCATACATCGATACATTATATTGTGTTGCTATTTCTTCTACTTTATCTAAACTTGTTTTTCCTATTCCTCTTTTGGGTTCATTTATTATTCTGTTTAAACTTAAATTGTCTGATGTATTTTGTATTAATCTTAAATATGCAATTGTGTCTTTTATTTCTTTTCTTTCATAGAATTTTAGCCCTCCTATGATTTTGTATGGTATATTTTCTCTTCTTAGTATGTCTTCTATCGCTCTTGATTGTGTATTCATTCTATATAGTACAGCAAAGTCTGAATATTTATAATATTCTTCTCTTCTTAAATGTTCTATCTGTTCTACTATATATGTTCCTTCATCATATTCGTTACTTGCTAAATATACTTTTGGTAATTTTCCTTCTTCGTTTTCTGTCCATAACTTTTTTTCGTATTTTACTTCATTATTTTTTATTACTTCATTTGCTATTCTTAGTATGTTTCCTGTGCATCTATAGTTTTGTTCTAGCTTTATTATTTGTGTTCCTGGAAAGTCTTTTTCGAAGTTTAATATGTTTGTTATATCTGCTCCTCTAAAACTATATACACTTTGGTCATTGTCTCCTACTACTGTTATGTTTCCATGCATTGATGCAAATAATGTTATTAGTGTGAATTGTGATTTGTTTGTGTCCTGGTACTCATCTACTAATACATATTGAAATTTGTTTGCGTAATATTGTAATACATCTGGATTTTCCATTAGTATCTTTATTGTATAATTTATTATATCATCAAAGTCTATTGCATTGTTATCTTTTAATTTCTTTTGGTATAACTCATATACTGTTGCTATTTTACTTTTTCTAAAGTCATTTCCTGCTCTTATACTATATTGTTCTGGCTCTAACATTTCGTTTTTTGCTCGACTTATTTCTGTTAATATTCCTTTGTCACTAAATGTTTTGTCATCTATTTGTAATTCCTTCATACATTGTTTTACTAATGTCTTTTGGTCTGCTGTGTCAAATATTATAAATGATGAGTCAAACCCTATCCTATCTATGAATTTCCTTAGTATTCGTACACATATTGAGTGGAATGTTCCCATCCATAAATCTCTTGCTACATCTCCTACTAGCCCTGCTATTCTTTCTTTCATCTCATTCGCTGCTTTATTTGTGAATGTTATTGCTATTATATTCCATGGTAATACATTTTTTTCTGACATTAAATATGCTATTTTATATGTTAATACTTTTGTTTTTCCACTTCCTGCTCCTGCTATTACTAAGCATGGACCTTCTGTTTTTACTACTGCTTCGTATTGTCTTTCGTTTAATTCTTTTAATTTTTCTTGCATTTCTTTTCCTCTTTCTTTTGGTATGATTATTGTATTTTTAATTTATTTACTTTTATTTTCAAATATATGTTCGTATTGTACAATATTTATTTTGTTTTTTCAAGTTCTTTTATTAATATTTCTAAACATTTTTCTATTTCTGCGGCACAGTATCTATATGTTACTATGCTATACCCCCATGGGTCATTTATATTAATTGGGTCATGTCCCTCTTCATTATATTTTACATATTCCTTTATTGTAAATGTTTTTTCTTTTAATTCTGGATATCTTGATACTACTTGCATTTTGTGTATACTTGTAGCACATAATATTAAATCCATTTCTTTTATGTTTGACTCTATCATATTTGTTGCTCTATGTTTTGTTAAATCAATTTCATATTCTTTCATTACTTCTATAGCTTCTTCTGTTGGAATATCTCCTGTAAATGCACTTGTTCCACTTGAATATACTTCTATTTTATTTTCTCTTCTTTTTTCTTCTATTTTCTTTTTTAACATCCAATGTGCCATTGCACTTCTACATATGTTTCCTGAACATATAAACATTATTTTCATTTTGTATTCCTCCTAGCTTTTATATAATACTATATTTTTCTATAAACTTCAATCTTTAATACACTATTGATAGAATATTTTAAAATACTTTGTACACAATATATTAATAAATGGTTAATTTTTACAAATATATTAAGTTTTATTAATACCAAATATAATTTGGAGGTTTTTATGGATATGATTTTAAAAATTATTGCACTTACTACTGGATCTGCTGTTACATTATATATTTTAACAAGGTTAATGGGTAATAAAGAAATGTCTCAGCTTACTATGTTTGACTATATAATTGGTATTACAATTGGTTCCATTGCTGCTGAGATGTCTACTGCTCTTGAAGATGACTTTATGCAACCTCTTGTAGCAATGATTATATATGCAATTATTTCTATTGCAATATCAGTATTTTCATGTCATTCTTTAAAGTTTCGTAGATTTATATATGGAAATTCTTTAATTCTTTATGATGATGATGAAATTTATGTTAAAAATTTGAAAAAAGCTAAAATTGATATAAATGAATTTTTAATGCAATGTAGAGTTAATGGATTCTTTAATTTGAATAATTTGAAAACTGCTATATTAGAGATTAATGGAAAGATTAGTTTTCTTCCTAAAGAAAATCAAAGACCAGTTACTCCCCTTGATTTAAATATTTCTCCTTCTACAGAAAAAATATGTATTTCTGTCATTTTAGATGGTGTTCTTTTAAAGCAAAATTTACAGTATACTGGTAATGATGAGATTTGGTTGCAGAAACAGCTTGTTTCTCAAAATGTTAATAGTTTGAAAGATGTCTTTTTAGCTATTTGTGATGCTCAGAATAATTTGATTGTTTATTTAAAGAATGAAAAAGAAAATAAGAATGACCTTTTTCAATAATCAAGGTCTATGGAAAACACTTTTATATTGCTTTTAAAAAGCATAGATTTATTTACAAAATCTATGCTTTCCTATTGTTACTGTCATTGGTCTTGACCATATCCATGCATTAGTTGCAGTATTTGGATTAA
This sequence comes from uncultured Clostridium sp., assembly GCA_947087745.1. GTDB lineage: Bacteria > Bacillota > Clostridia > TANB77 > CAG-508 > CAG-269. Next base: position 48,217 of record CAMUDX010000006.1, read on the forward strand.
AGTAATATATTGCCCCATATGTTGGATCCCAACCATTTAGTGCATCTTGCGCTGCTTTTTTAGCTGTATTATCTGGATTTAAGTTTATTTGTCCATCTGAAACTGCATCAAATGCACCCTTTTGATATACTACTCCTGCTATTGTATTTGGAAATTTACTACTTTTTACTCTGTTCATTATAACTGCTCCAACTGCCACTTGACCTACATAGCTTTCTCCTCTTGCTTCACCATATATAGCTCTAGCAATCAAATTAACATCTGATGGTCTACTTGATGATGAGCCTGATGAAGATGATTGGCTACTAGTTATTCCCATAGCTGTTAGTGTTTGACTCCCTGCAATACCATCTACTGTAAGTCCATTTTTCCTTTGGAATGATTTTACAGCTGCCGTTGTTTGTGAACCATATATGCCATCTACATTTCCATTGTAGTATCCCCATCTCTTTAGTTTTTCTTGTATTTGCCTTACTTCATCTCCTGATGAGCCATATTTTGATAATGCTTCTACTTGCTGATTTTTGTATATGCAATATGTTCCTACTATAGTTGATAGTATTATAAAAATTATTACTATTGTTTTCATGCTTTTCTTTAACATTAAAAAACCACCTCTTTTTGTTTTATTTTTTCCAATGGTGGTTTTTTTATACATTATTTAAATATTGCCATGATTTATATTAAAAATATTTTTTCATATTGCTTTATCACATTCTTATTATACTGCTACACTTGAAAATCCTTTATCTGCATGAATAACTTCTCCAGTTATTGCTTTTGCCATATCACTAAATAAGAAAGCTGCTACACTTCCAATTTCATCTGTTGTAACATTTTCATGTAATGGTGCTTTTTCTTCAACTATATCTAATATTGAGCCAAAATCTTTTATTCCTTTTGCTGATAGTGTTTTTATTGGTCCAGCTGATATTGCATTTATACGCATTCCATTTTTACCTAAATCACATGCCAAATATCTGATAGATGCTTCTAATGCAGCCTTTGCCACACCCATTACATTATATCCTACAATTGATTTTTCTGATCCATAGTATGTTAATGCAATTATACTTGCTCCTTCATTTAACATTTCTTTTTCTACAGCTATTCTTGATACAGCTATTAATGAGTATGCACTTATATCTCCTGCATGTGCAAATCCTTCTCTTGATGTTAATATAAAGTCATTCCTTAAATCTTCTGTATTTGCATGTGCTATACTATGTAATATTCCATCTATTTTTCCATAATCTTTCTTGATATTCTCTAAACAATTTGATATATCTTCATCATTTTGTACATCACATACATATGCTTTTGACCCTGGTATTTCAGCTATTAATTCTTCTATTTTATCAGCTTTTTCCATGCTACTATATGTAAATATTAATTGTGCTCCATGCTCATATGCTTGTTTTGCTACTCCCCATGCAATACTCCATTTATTTCTTATTCCCATTACTAATATCTTTTTATTTTTTAAAATCATTTTATCATCTTTCCTTTCTAATTTCTTTTTTATAAATTACTTCCAATTACTCTATATTTTTCGTATCTATTATTGATAAGCTCTTCTATGGTTTGCTTTTGCAATACCTTTAAGTTTTTTAATATACTTTTCTTTGTATTTTCAAAAATGTTATCTTCTTTTACTATTTCATCTATTATTTCTAAGTCTTTTAAATCTTTTGCTGTTATTTTCATCTCTTTTGCTGCTCTTTCATATTGTGTCCCATCTTTGTATAATATGCTTGCAAAACCTTCTGGAGATAATACTGAATATATTGAATTTTCTAGCATTATTATTTTATCTCCAACTCCTATTGCCAATGCTCCTCCACTTGAGCCTTCTCCTATTACTACGCATATTATTGGTACTTGTAATCTTGACATTTCTAACAGGTTTCTTGCTATTGCTTCTCCTTGTCCTCTTTCTTCTGCTCCTATTCCTGGATATGCTCCTGGTGTGTCTATAAATGTTATTATAGGCCTTTTAAATTTTTCTGCTTGCTTCATTAGTCTTAATGCTTTTCTATATCCTTCTGGATTTGGCATTCCAAAATTTCTTTCCATATTTTCTTTAGTGGTTTTTCCTTTTTGCTCTCCTATTACTGTTACAATATATTCATCTATTTTTGCTATTCCTCCTACTATTGCTTTATCATCACCATATAATCTGTCTCCATGGAATTCTATAAAATCTTCAAATATATTTTCTATATAGTCTATAGTTCTTGGTCTATCTGGATTTCTTGCTTTTAATACTCTATCCCACTCTGTAATTTGTTCGTTTTGCATTTAATTACCCCCTTTGTGCATTTTTAATATGGTTGCTAATTCTTTTTTCATATCTTTCCTTGGGACAATTCTATCTATAAATCCATGCTCTAATAAAAATTCTGATTTTTGAAATCCTTCAGGTAATTTTTGTTTAATTGTTTGTTCTATTACTCTTGGACCTGCAAATCCTATTAGACTATTTGGCTCTGCTATTATTATATCTGCTGTACTTGCAAAACTTGCTGTTACTCCTCCTGTTGTTGGATCTGTTAATACAGATATGTAAAGCAGTCCTTTATTATCTAGTTTTGCAAGTGCTGCTGAAGTTTTTGCCATCTGCATTAGTGATATCATTCCTTCTTGCATTCTTGCTCCCCCAGATACGCAAAATATTATTACTGGTAATCTCTGTGCTATTGCTTCTTCTATTAAATATGTTATTTTCTCTCCTACTACACTTCCCATACTTCCCATCATGAAGTTACTATCCATTACAGCTATCGCTACCTTTTCTCCTTCAATTTGACCAATTCCTGTTTTTACTGCTTCTTGTATTCCTGTCTTTGATTGTAGTATTTCTAGCTTTTGTATGTATCCATCAAATTTTAATGGGTCTTTTGTGTGCATATTTTCATTTATTTCTTCGAATGTTCCTTCATCTATTATCTGTGATATTCTCCTCCTACTTGAAATTCTAAAATGATGCCCACAGTTAGTGCATACACTTAAATTTGCTTTTACTTCTTCTTTATATAATATTTCTCCACATTTTTCGCATTTTATCCATTTTCCTATCATTTTGTCTGTTGCTTCTTTATTCTTTTCTTGTATTCTTTCTACTTGATTTACCTTTTTTATTTTATCTATAACCATTTATTCCTCACCTATATTTAGATTACTTTTTTGATAACATTTTACCTATGAATGATGTATCATAGTTGTTGTTTACAAAATCTTCATTTTCTAATATTCTATATAGAAAGTCTATGTTAGTAGTTATTCCATCTACTACAAATTCTGAAATAGCACTTTTCATTTTGCTTATTGCTTCGTTTCTATCTTTTCCATGTACTATTATTTTTGCTATCATTGAATCATAATTGCTTGGAACTACATATCCTGAATATATTGCTGTGTCTACTCTTATTCCATTCCCTCCAGGTATATGTAAGTCTTCTATTCTACCTGCCATTGGCATGAAATTTTTGCTTGCATTTTCTGCATTTATTCTGCATTCCATGCTATGTCCTACTGGATTTAAATTTCTTTCCACTAATTCTAGTTTTTCACCAGAGGCTATTTTTATTTGTTCTTTTACTAAGTCTATTCCTGTTACCATCTCTGTTACAGGATGTTCTACTTGTAATCGTGTATTCATCTCCATAAAATAGAAATTCATTTGCTTATCTACTAAAAACTCTATTGTTCCAACTCCTGTATATCCTATCTTTTTTATAGCACTTTCGCAAATATTTTTCATCTTTTCTCTAGTTTTCTCATCTATTGCTTTTGATGGGCTTTCTTCTATCATTTTTTGATTGTTTCTTTGTATACTGCAATCTCTATCACCTAAGCATTTTACATTTCCATAATTGTCTGCTATTATCTGTATTTCTACATGTCTTGGATTTTCTATGTATTTTTCTACATATATACAATCATCTTTAAATGATAATTTTGCTTCTTGTTTTACTATCTCATAATACTTTATCAGCTCTTCTTCTGTATAGGCGATTCTTATTCCTTTTCCTCCGCCTCCCTTTGATGCTTTTATTATTACTGGGTATCCTATCTCATTTGCTACTTTTCGTGCTTCTTTTATATTTTCTATATCTCCATCTGAGCCACTTGGTACTGGCACTCCTGCCTTTTTCATTCTGTCCTTTGCTCTTGTTTTATTTCCCATTAAATCTATTAACTCATAACTTGGTCCTATAAATGTAATGTCTAATTCTTTACACATTTTTGCAAAAGTGGCATTTTCTGATAAAAATCCATATCCTGGATGTATGCTGTCCGCTCCTGTTAAACATGCTGCTTCTAATATACTTTTTACATTTAAATAGCTTTTATTTGATGGTGCTGGTCCTATGCACACAGCTTCATCTGCTAGTTTTACATGAAGTGATTGTTTGTCTGCTTCTGAATATACTGCTACTGTTGGTATTCCCATTTCTTTACAGGCTCTTATTATTCTTACTGCAACTTCTCCACGATTTGCTATTAATACCTTTTTTAACATATCTTTACCTCTCATATTATTTTGAATTTATTGTTTTGTAACTGTCCGAAATATGACCATTCTGCCTAAAAGTATTTTTTGGATTATACTACTGCAAAAGCTAGATTATATTTTTGCTAAATCATACTACTGCGAAAGTTAATTCTCCTTTTGCTGCAATTTTTCCATCTACTGTTGCTATTGCCTCTCCTACCCCTATTGGTCCTTTTCTTTTTATAATTTTTACTTCTAATTTTAATGTATCACCTGGAACTACCATTTTCTTGAATTTCATATTGTCTATTCCTCCAAATAATGCATTTTTCCCTTTGTTTTCTTCCATACTTAATATTGCTATTGCCCCTGTTTGTGCTAATGCTTCTGTTATAAGCACTCCTGGCATTATTGGATTTCCTGGAAAATGTCCTTGAAAATACCATTCATTTATATTTACATTTTTGTATGCTGTTGCACTTTCTCCTGGTATATATTCTTCTACTTTGTCTATCATTAAAAACGGTGCTCTTTGTGGTATTATTTCTTCAATTCCTTTTATATCTAGCATTTTTGCTTTCTCCTTTTTTAAGTATATAATTTAATTTGTATATACTTGAACTTATTTTATCTTGAATAATGGCATTCCATATTCTACCATTTCATCATTTTTAGCACATATTTCTACTATTTCACCATCATATTCGGATTCTATCTCATTCATTAGTTTCATGGCTTCTATTATGCATAATACTTGACCTTTATGTACTTTGTCTCCTAATTTTACAAATGGCTCCTCTGTTGGTGATGAACTTTCAAAAAATGTTCCTACCATTGGAGATTTTACCATTTTATAGTTTTCTATTTCTTCTTTTTTTACTGTTGTTGTTGTGTTTGATACTTGTGCTGTTGCTGTTTCTACTGATATTGTTTGGTTTTGTAACTCTGCTGGTATTGCTATTTCCTTTTTTATATTTTTTGTCATACTTATTTTGGTTCCATCTGGAAATTCTATGTTTATTGTATCTAATTTTGAATTTCCCATATCTTCCATTAATTGTTTTATTTCTTTGTATTCCATTGTCTGTTGCTCCTTTCTTGTTTTTTTAATTTTAATAGTTATATAGATTTTGATGAGTTTAGAGGAGTATATTATATATGTGTTTTTTAATTTTAGCTTTTTTTCTAATGAGCGGGAATTCCCGCTCACTGGAAAATAAGCACTTTTTTAAATATTATATAATATATAGAGGATTGAAAAATATATCCTATTGTAGCTTATTAAATCTATTTTTTTGTATTATATACTATATATTGTGTCAAAAAGAACGTCCCCATGACACACTCTTCTATTCATATTTTTTTAGTATTATTGTTGAGTTATGTCCTCCAAATCCTAATGAATTTGATGCTACATATTTTATATCTACTTTTCTTCCTTCATTTGGTACTATATCTAAGTCACATTCTTCATCTGCTACTTTATAATTTATTGTTGCTGGTACAAATCCTTCTTCTAATGCCTTTACACATGCAATTGCTTCTACTCCTCCTGCTGCTCCTAATAAATGTCCTGTATGTCCTTTAGTTGAACTTACCATTACTTTCTTGCTTGCATCTCCTAATGCTCTTTTTATTGCCATTGTTTCGCATGAATCATTCAAGTGTGTTGATGTTCCATGTGCATTGATATAATCTATATCTTCTGGTTTTATTTTTGCATCTTCTATCGCATTTACTATTGCCCTTGCTCCTCCTTCACCTTCTGGTGCTGGTGATGTTATATGATATGCATCTGATGATGCTCCATATCCAACTACCTCTGCATATATTTTTGCATTTCTTTTCTTTGCATGTTCTAATTCTTCTAATACTAAAACTCCTGCTCCTTCTCCCATTACAAATCCGCTTCTTTCTTTGTCAAATGGAATACTTGCTCTGTTTTTATCTAGTGTTGTATTTAATGCTTTTATGTTTGCAAATCCTGCTATTCCTGTTGGTGTTATACTTGCTTCTGTTCCTCCTGCAATAATTGCTTCTTGATATCCATGTTTTATCATTCTATATGCTTCTCCTATTGAGTGTGTCGCACTGGCACATGCTGTTACTATTGCAAATGATTCTCCTTTTGCTCCTATATCTAATGCTACATTTCCTGTTGCCATATTTGCTATTACCATTGGTATGTACATTGGTGATACCTTATCTGGAGACTTTTGATAGCAGTTTTCTACTTGTTCTTCTATTGTTTCTAATCCTCCAATTCCTGAACTTACTATTACTCCTAACTTTTCCATGTTTGTATTTTCTGCTGTTATTCCACTATCTTTTATTGCTTCTCTTGATGCTATTACTGCAAATTGCGAATATCTATCCATTCTGTTTACTCTCTTTTTTTCAAAATAGTCCTCTGGATTGTATTCTTTTACTTCTGCTGCTAATTTTACTTTTTGATTACTTGTGTCAAATAATGTTATTTCATCTATTCCACACTTTCCTTCTTTTATTCCTTTCCAAAATTCTTCTGCTGTATTTCCTAATGGTGTTATAGCTCCTATCCCTGTTATTACAACTCTTCTTTCCATCATTTTTCTTTCCTTTCAATCTTTTTTTACATTAATATTCCTGCTGTTCTACACTTTTACATTAACATTCCGCCATCTACATTTAATACTTGACCTGTTATATATGTATTTTCTTCTCCTCCTAAAAAGTACACTGCATTTGCAACTTCTTCTGCTGTTCCCATCTTTTTAAGCGGTATTTGTATATTTATGTTTTCTTTAACTGCATCTGTTAATACAGATGTCATATCTGTTTCAATAAAACCTGGTGCTATTGCATTTGATAATATGTTTCTACTAGCTAATTCTTTTGCTATACTTTTTGTAAAACCTATTATTCCTGCTTTTGATGCTGAGTAATTGCATTGTCCAGCATTTCCTGATACCCCTACTACTGATGATATGTTTACTATTCTTCCTTTTCTTTGTTTCATCATGTATGGTATTACATTTTTTGTTACATTGAATGTTCCTTTTAAATTTACTTCTATTACTCTATCAAAGTCTTCTTCACTCATTCTCATTAATAGATTGTCTTTTGTTATCCCTGCATTATTTACTAATACATCTATCTTTCCATTTACTTCTATTGCCTTTGTTACCATGCTTTCGCAGTCTTGCATATTTGTTACATCTGTTTTTATGAATGTTATTTTTATATCTTTTCCCTGTTTTATTTCTTCTTCTACTTTCTTTAAATCTGTTTTGTCTGATACATAATTTATTACTAAATCGTATCCTTCTTTTGCAAATCTTTGTGCTATAGCCTTTCCTATTCCTCTTGTTCCTCCTGTTATTAGTGCTACATTATTTTCATTCATTTAACTATCATTCCTTTCTTTAATAGAATAATTTAGACAAACACTTCTTAAGTTTTCAATATTACTAATCCTTCTTTACTTCCTTAATCATTTCTTCTAATTGTTCTAAATTTTGTATTGCATAACATTTTATTTCTGTATCTTTTAGCTCTTTTTTTATAAATCCTGTAATTGATTTTCCTGGTCCTATTTCTATAAATGTGTCTATTCCTCTCTCTTGCATTGCTTTTATTGTTTTATCAAATCTTACTGGACTTACTATATGTTTTGATAATATTTCTTGGAAGTTATCTCCTTTTTTATATGTTTCTCCATCTATATTTTTTATTACTTTAATTTCTGATTTTTGATCATCTATTTCCACTTTTTGTAATTCCTTTGTGTATAACTCTCTTGCTTTTTCTAATTTTTCTGTGTGGAATGGTCCGCTTGTTTTTAGTTTTACTATTTTGATTGCTCCTAACTCTTTTAGTTCTTTCATTGCTTCTTCTACTGCTTCTAAGTTTCCAGATATTACTGTTTGATTTGTATAGTTATAGTTTGCAGGTACTACAAATTTTCCTTGTTTTCTTTTTTCTTCACATACTTTTTCTATTTTTTCTGTTTCTATTCCCATTACTGCTGCCATTGAGTATTCTTCATTTGGTATATAATTTCCCATATAATAACTTCTTTTTTGTAATAGCTTTAAGCATTTTTCTAAGTCTAAATATCCTGCATATGTTAATGCTACATATTCTCCTAGACTTAGCCCAGCTGTTACTTCTGCTTTTATCCCTTTTGATTTTATTACTTCTAATGTTGCTAGACTTGTTAATGCTATTGCTATTTGTGTGTTTTCTGTTTTTGATAGTTCTTCTTCACTTGATTCAAAACATAATCTTTCTGTATCTATTCCTAATATTTCATTCGCCTCTTTGTATATTTGCCTTGCTTCTTCATATTTATCATATATGTCCTTTCCCATTCCTACAAATTGGCTTCCTTGCCCTGGAAATAAAAATGCTATTTTCATTCTTTTTAACCATTCCTTCCATATAATTATTGTAATAATTTAGTTTGTCTCTACTACGGATACTTATATTTCGTTTGTTATTTTACCATTCATCTTGTTTGTTTTCAATTATATTGACCATACAGTTCAATTATTTCTTTGTATCTTTTTGTGACATTTTATATGATTTTTGTTTTGCATTTTTAATTTCTTACACTTTTCTTTAAAAAATAAAACTATATAATACTATAAATTAGATAAAATAAAAAATAGCCAAGTCATACTTAACTATCTTTTTATTTACATTCAAATATAATTATTTAATCTACTATTTTTTCCATTCCATTATATACTAAATCGACCCATTTTGCTGTTTTAGGACAAAAGTTAGTTCTTACTGCTTCTAAAGTTTTTCCTTCATAATACTTCCCATCTTCTGATAGATAATTATCATGTAGCTTTTGTGCAGCTACTCTTAGCCCTTCTTCTACTGAACTGTATTTTATTAATTTTCCCTTTGACATTAAGCTTATATAATTATGTGTTTTTCTATGACTTTGTACAATATCCCATCCTGACTCAGCTGATATTAGTCCACAGAAAAATATTTCATTTATTTGATATTCTTCACATAAATCATATATTATATCACTATTATTATAAAAGAACTTTGTCTTATCTTGTTTTACTCTTGATATTAGTATTTTAAAATCTTCTTTTGATAATCCTGTTCTTTTTGTTAAATCCATATCCTTAGATATTGTTACTTCTTCAATTGTTTTATATGTTGGCTCTGCTATTAGTACTTCTTCTAGTTCTATTTTTACTTCTTCTAGTTTTGCCTCATCTTTTTGTCTTTGTGTAAGTGATTCTCTTCCTGTTACTTTGCTATATGTTATCTCCCTTTTTGCTAATGCTTGTATTTGCATTTCTGATTTTGTTTCTATTCGTATTCTTTCTATTGGTTGTCTTCCTATGTTTTTTACCATTTGTGTTTCTGACTCCATATCTTTTGATATTTCTGTTGCTTTTGAATTTTTTAATTGAATGTAAGTAGTTAATATTGCAATAATTATTATTGGTAATATTAATAGTTGTTTTATAGTCATTTGCATGACTTTTGTATTTTCCATCTTATCTCCCTTTTTTCCTCTTTGTTAAATAACACTTTTGCATTTTAACATTGTTTTTATTTTCTGTCAAATCTGACTTTTTTGTACATACTATACTCCTATAATTGCTAAATTTTCAGGGATTTATATGATTTCTTCTAAATTTCTTATAATTCTAATAATTACTTCTTCTCTTGAAAATTCTCTATTATACTCTTTCTTCAATGATGTCACGATATGTTCTAATTCTAACGGAAATTCTGTTTCATTCACATTAAATCCCATACTTATTAGTAAATAGTTTATTTTCTCCCCTATTGAATTTACTTCTGTTAGTATTCCACAAATTTTTTTTTCTTTTAGTAATAAATCGTTTGGCTCTTTTATTTTTAGTTCAATATTATATAATTCTTGAATCGCTTTTTGGATTGCTTTTGCTATATCTACTGTTAAGTTTTCTAATTCTTCTACTTTCTTATCTGGCTTTAGAACTATTGTCATTGCTATATTGTTTTCTTTTCCTGTATACCATATTCTTCCTTTAGTTCCTATTCCTCCTGTTTGTGCTTCTGCTATTATTATACTTCCATTGTTTATATTATCTATATTTCTTTTTGCATATTTATGTGTAGAATCAATTGTTTCAAAATATTGGACTTTCTTTCCTATATATCTACTATTAGATTTTTCTATTTCATTTATTTTCATTTCATTTGCCCCATTTATATATTATATGTTACTCTCTTTCTTGTTATGCCTTTGTTATTATCATATTAGCCATATATAATATGTATATTACTAAAAATATTATTCCGTTTTCTCTTGTCATTTCATCTTTTTTGCCTATATATGGGAATAAAGTAAATAATACAGTTCCTAATATTAATACTAAGAAGTCCCAATTATATGCTGTTGAATATGATATTGGACTTAATACTGATGATACACCTATGATTAATAATATATTAAATATTTGTGAACCTACTATATTTCCTATTGCCATGTCTACTTCACCTTTTCGTGTTGCTGTTATTGATGTTATTAGTTCTGGTAAACTTGTACTAAATGCTACTACTGTTAAACTTATCATTTTTTCGGTTATTCCTATTGCTTTCGCAATACTTGATGCTCCATTTACAACAAAGTCTCCTCCAAATTTTAATGCTACTATTCCTATTATTATTTTTATTGTTGCTTTTAGCATGCTTTCTGTACTTTCATCTAACACTATCTCTTTGTCAAATTCATTTCCCTTTTTTGCCATTACTATGTTGTATATTATAAATATTGCGCATAAAGCTATTAATATAAATCCTTCTACTTTTGTTATTGTACTATCTCCTCCATTTATACATAATAGGAAAAATAGTATTGTTATAAATACAGTAAATGGATTTTCTATTACTCTTGTCTCCCTTTTAAATACTAATGGTTTTATTATTGAACATATTCCTAATATTAAAAATAAATTTGATATATTGCTTCCTACCACATTTCCTAATGCTAAATCTGAATGCCCCTCTAATGCTGATGTTACACTTACCATTAATTCTGGCATAGATGTTCCTATTGCTACTATTGTTAGACCTATTATTATTGTTGGTATATTGAATCTCTTTGCTACATTACTTGCTCCATCTACTAATATGTCTGACCCTTTTATTAATAGTGCAAATCCTAAAATTAGTAAAACTACACTTACTATCATTCTATTCCTACTTTCTTTTACGTCGTATAATCCTTTTTTACGACTTGTTATATATTCATTCGCATATTATATTAACTTTTTTATTTTTTTTCAATAGTATTTATATAAAAAGTCTTAAGATTTTACTCTTAAGACTTTTTGATTTTATGTGAAATATATTGCACTTCTTATGTATTTTTGTTTCACATTTTTAATTTTTAAACTTATTGTATATAATTGTACCTTTTATAGCAAATACTGCTAATGTTACTGTTGTTATTGTTATAGCTACAAATGATATTATTGTGATTTGTTGTTTTGAAAGACCTGCAGATGGTAATTTTCCATCTGATATCGTTGTGTCAGTAGTTTCTCCATCACTTCCATTTGTTCCACCGTTTCCTCCTGTGTTTTCCCCTGTATTTCCTCCTGGTGTATTTACATCTTCTCCTTGTACTTTTTCTTTTTGATAATAATAGATTACTTCTTCATTTGTTGTCATCTTTCCTTCTCGTTTCCCTATTATCTCTACAAATTCATATCCTGATATTTCTTTTTTCTCTGTCTTGTATTCTTTGCCTTCATATCCTTTTATTACTATATCTTCTGCTAGTACATCATTTGTGTCTTTGTCTATATATTTTACTGTTACTATAACAACTGCTTTCTTTTTGTAGTAATATGATACTGTAATTACATCTTTTTCCATTGTCCCTTCATTATTTGTTGGTAATTTTTCTTGTACTACATCATATCCTTCTATTTCTTTTGGCTCTATTTTGTATTCATCGCCTTCATTCCCTTCATGTATTGTATTGAATAATATTTCTCCTGTATCTATATCTATATGCTTTTCTATTACTCCTTTTGTTACATGTTTATAATAATATTTTACTATTACTTCATCTTCTGTCATTGTTATATTCTTTTCCTCTGGTTCTTCTACCAATACATATCCTTCTATGTTTTTTGATATAGTATTATACTCTTTTCCTACATATCCTTCTTCTACTATTTCTTCTATTAGTCTGTCTGTATCTTTTTCTATGTATTGTACTTTTATTTGTGCCTTTTTTGCATAATGTATTTCTATTACATTTTTTTCTTCTTTTGCTACTATTGTTAATGGTATTCCTTTTTCTTCTACCAATACATATCCTTCTATTATTTTGTCTTCGTAGCTGTCTATTATTTCTTTGTATGTTGCTATACCTTTTACTGTTTTGCTTTCGTCTTTTTCTCCATTGTAGTAGTATTCTACCTTGTATTTTATGTCTGTTCTTTTTTCATAATAGATATTTATTACATTTTTTGTTTCATCTGCTTCTATTGTTATTTCTTCTTTGTCTGCTGTTGCATTCGTATATCCTGGTATGTCTATTTTTTCTGTTTCTGCCTTTATTATTCCTCCATATACTCCTTCTTCTTCTTTTGCTTCATGTATTACCTCATTTGTGTCTTTTTCTAGGTAGTTTATTGTATATTTTATGTCTGAACGTTTTATATAATATATATTTATTATATTTTTGTCTATGTCTACTCCTATTGTTAGTGTTTCTTGTTCTGTACTTTCATCATATGTGTATCCTTCTATATCTATTGCTATTTCTTTTCCTGTTATTACTTTTCCATATTCTTGGTTTTCTACTACTTGTGGTATATGTATTTGTTCTCCATTCTCATTTAAGTAGTTAACTGTATAGCTTAAGTCTTTTCTTTTTGTATAATAGATGTTTATTACATTTTCTTCATTATTTGCTGTTATTGTTATCTTTTCTTTATCTGTTTCTCCATCTATATATCCTTCTATTTCTATTATTTCTCTATTTGTTTCTACTACATCTTCAAATGTTTGATTTGCTACTATTTTTTGTTCTTTAATTATATCATTTGTTTCTCTGTCTAAGTAGTTTACTTTGTAACTTAAGTTATTTTGTTTTACATAGTATACTTTTATTGTTGCTCCATTTTCTACTGTTTGTGGTATTACTTCTGGATTCGTTCTTTCAAATTTGTATCCAGTATATTTGTCTGTCATATTTATTCCATCTTGTTTTACTTGTAGAGTATTTGGTTGTAATACTTGTACCGTTTCTTTTATTACTTCTACGTCCCCATCTACCTTTTGTCCCTCTTTGTAATATTCTACCGTATAGCTTAATTCTTTTGTATTATTTTCATCTATTACATAATATACCTTTATTATTGTACCATTTTCTACTGTTTGTGGTATTGTTTCTGGGTCTGTGTTTGTGCATTTGTATCCTGGATATTTGTTTGTTGTGTTTATTGCTTCTTGGTTTACTTGTATAGTATTTGGCTGTAACACTTGAACTGTTTCTTTTACAATCTGAGTATCTTTTTCTACCTTTTGTCCTTCTTTATAGTATTCTACTGTGTAACTTAATTCTTTTGTTTTGCTTTGATCTGTTACATAATATACTTTTATTACATTGTTACTTGGTTGTGCTGTTATTGTTAATGGTAAATTTTCTGTCTTTTCAAATTTGTATCCTTCTTTTATTTTAGCTTCATATATTTTTATTGTAGTTCCATATTCTGCTTGACCTGTTACTGTTTTACTTTCATCTTTTGTTCCTTCATAGTAGTATTCTACTGTATATTCATAGCTGTTTATTTTCCATCCTGCTGTTACTTCTCCTGCTTTTTCTCCAAATGTATATTTTGTTCCTTCTATTGTTCCTTCTGTTGCTGTCCATCCTGTAAATGTATATCCTTCTTTTTGTGGTATTCCTAGCTCAATTGTTTCTCCTACTACTCCTTCTATTTGTATTTCTCCTGTATTTCCTTCTATTAATCCTCCATTTAGTTGTATTGTTACTTTTGATGGTACATTTATTTGTATACTACTTTCTTCTCCTATATTTCCTGCTACATCTATTGCTTTCAGTTTTATATATTTTCCAATGTCTGACTTGTCTAACTCTATTGTATCTTCCTCTATGTATGTCTCATTTTCTATATTATCTCCTGTATTTTCAGGTGTTTCATCTATTTTGTAGTAGTATCCTTTTATTCCTGTTTTTACTTCTTTTGTTATTTCTTCTGATGTGGCCAATACTATATTTGTATCTGTTCTATCACATGCTTCTACATAGAATTTATATGTACTTCCTTTGTCTGTTGCTGTCTGTTTTATGGTTATTTTATCGTCTTGATTTATTGGATTTATTTGTATATCTGGTGTATTTGGTTTAGCTATATCCTGTGCTGTACTTAATGTTAATTTAGTTTCATTTGTTTCTCCTACTGCTGTCCATGCTTCCTCTTCTTCACCTTTTTGATATACTTTGTATGTCTTTTCTCCTGCTATATTTATTTTCCAATTTAAGTCTACTTCTCCTTGACCATTTTCTGTATCTAAGTTTACTTGTCCTTCTAATGTTAATTTTATTACTTCGACTTCTACAATATTGCTTGTGTTTCCTACTCTATCTTCTGCTAATATATATATATAGCTTATCTCATTTATATTTCCAATTGTTATTTCTCCTATTGCCTCTACTTCTGTACTGTTCTCCTCTGTTATTCGTGGATTTATAAGTTTTGTATCGCTTGTTATATATCTATATTTTATTATTCCTGAACCTGTTCCATCATTTGCTTCTATTTCTACTTTATTGTTTATTACTTCTGCTTTTTCTATTTCTGGAGCTGCATTATCAAATTTGTATGGTCCAAACCTATGGTATACTTCTCCTTCTATTTGTTGTAGTATTCCTGTTTCTTCACTTATATTTGCTAAGTTATCTGATACTCTCTTTACATATAAATAGTATGTTCCTGTTTTTCCTTCTCCTATTGTAAATTCTCTTTCTGATATGTAGTCTGTCCATTCTCCTTCTATTAATTCTGTGTCGCTTGTTGATAGATAATACTGATAACTATTACTATCACTTAATTCAGAGCCTTCTTTACCTTGTACTGTTATTGTTATATTTGCTGATTTTGCATAGTCTGTGTTTGCTGGATTTACTGTTATTATTGGTTCTGTTATTATTGTTATTTCTTCACTTGCTCCTGATGAACTTGCATTTCCTGCTCCATCATAACATGCTCCTGATGGTACTGTTATCTTCTGTTTACATGCTCCATCATTTGTTACTTCTATGTTAAACTCACTACTACTTATTCTTGTAAATTTTCCTTTTGTTCCATTTGTTACTT
>CAMUDX010000007.1 GCA_947087745.1 uncultured Clostridium sp.
TCGCTAACAAATTATATATCATTGGATTTTTTTCCGAAACTTCTTGACACTAATTTTGCACTCAATAATTGCAATTTTACATAAAATATGGTAAAATAAGATTGTAACCTTAAAAGCACAATTTAGGAGGAAAGAATATGTGTAAACAATTTTTCAAACGGTCAAATCAAACACAAGCTCTATTGATACTTTTTGTAGCCATGCTCAGTTTTGCCATATTATTCATTTGGCAAATTAAGGATGGTGGGGATTTCAGTGAAATATCATTTACATTATTAGTTATTATATTGATAGTAGCAATGGTGTTTGTGATAGCATTGATAATACCTGATGATTTCCAGTATTGGATAAGAGTAGAAGGGGACTACATTATCTTTGAAAAGAATGATACTGACCACAGACCAATATTGCGAAAATATGTTGTAATCAAAAAAATTACAAGATAATGGTATTGGAAGATGAAAGAGGAACAATAATTTCCATACCGTATAACGCAGAGGTCAGAGAGTTCCTAAAACAACATCGAATTGAGTAATTCGAAAAAGCAGAGCTATCAGAAATGATGGCTCTTTTGCCATATAAAAAATACTATTAATATAAAGAATATATTAAAAATTCATATAACTTAGCAAAAACACTTTAAAAAAAAACACAAATTTGATATAATACAAAACAAACAATAAGAAGGAAAAAAGTTTTATAAAAAATTAAACAAAAGTGGAGGAAACATGTTAGAGAAGATAAATACACCACAGGACTTAAAACAATTAAACAAAGAAGAAAAAAATCAGTTAGCGGAAGAAATAAGAAAATATATAATAGAAACAGTCTCAAAAAACGGAGGACATTTAGCATCAAATCTAGGAGTAGTAGAGTTAACAATAGCATTACATAGCATATATAATGTACCACAAGACAAAATAATATGGGATGTAGGGCATCAAACATATACACATAAAATACTAACAGGAAGAAAAGAAGAATTCAAAAAAATAAGAACAAAAGAAGGAATCGCAGGATTTCCGAAAACTTGTGAAGCAGAAGAAGACTGCTTTAATACAGGGCACAGTAGTACATCAATATCAGTAGCATTAGGGATGGCAAAAGCACGAGACATAAAAAATGAGAAAAACTCAGTAATTGCAATAATAGGAGATGGAGCACTTACAGGAGGAATGGCATTAGAAGCATTAAATGATGCTGGAAACAGTAAGACAAAAATAACAGTAATATTAAATGATAATGAAATGAGTATATCAAGAAATGTAGGAGGAGTAAATAGACTTTTAAGCAGATTAAGAACTAGAAAGCTATATACAAAATCTAACATATCAATAAAAAAAGTAATAAGCAAGATACCATTAATAGGAAAAACAACAGTAAAGCTAATACAAAGAACAAAAAGAAGTATAAAACAGCTAATAATACCAAAAATGTACTTTGAAGACATAGGATTTACATATCTAGGACCAGTAGATGGACATAATATAGAGCAACTAGAAAACATTTTAAAAGACAGCCAAAAGCTACAAGGACCTGTACTAATACATGTAATAACTAAAAAAGGAAAAGGATATAAACCAGCAGAAGAAAATCCAGACAAATTTCATGCAACAGGAAGTTTTGATATAGAAACAGGAAAATCCCAAAAAGAGAAGCCAAAAGACTATTCAAAAGTATTTGGAGACAAACTAGTAGAACTAGCACAAAAAAACAATAAAATAGTAGCAATAACAGCAGCAATGAAAGATGGAACAGGATTATCAAAATTTAGCACAACATTTCCAAATAGATTTTTTGATGTAGGAATTGCAGAACAACATGCATTAGGATTTGGAGCAGGGCTAGCAAAGTCAGGCATGATACCAGTAATCCCTATATATTCATCATTTTATCAAAGAGCATATGACCAAGCAATACATGATATATGTCTGCAGAATTTACATGTTATAATGTGTGTAGATAGAGCTGGACTAGTAGGAGCAGATGGAGAAACTCACCATGGAGTATTTGACTTATCATTTTTCAAAACAATTCCTAATATTGTAATATTAGCACCAAAAAACTTTGAGGAACTAGAAAAAATGCTAGAATTTGCAGTAGAAATACAAAAACCAGTAGTTATAAGATATCCAAGAGGTGGAGAAGGAAAAATAAAATTTGATAAATGTCAAAAAATAGAACTAGGAAAAAGTGAAATAATACAAGAAGGAAATGATTTAAGCATAATAGGAATAGGAAATACCATAGAAAGTTGTGTTGAGCTTGCAAAAGAACTAGAAAAAGAAAACATAAATGTAGAAGTAATAAACACAAGATTTCTAAAACCATTTGACAAAGAAACAATATTAAAATCAATAAACAAAACTAAAAAGGTTATAACTATGGAAGATAATACTACAGTAGGAGGACTAGCAACAGAAGTTAAAGAATTAATTGCTGAAAATAATCTAAATGATATAGAAATAAAAAGCTATGGAATAGATGATAAATTTATGGGATATGCAACATGGGAGGACATATTTGAAGATATAAAAAATAAAGAAACAAAAAAAGAGAAGGTGTTAAATTGAAAAAAGTGCTATTCATATCAAGTACAGGAGGACACTTAAATGAGTTATTACAATTAAAACCATTATTCGAAAAATATGATTATCATATAATAACTGAAAAAGACAAGGCAAATGAAAGTTTAAAAGAAGAATATAAAGAAAAAATAGACTATCTGCCATATGGAACAAGAAGTAAATTATTTTCATATATATTCAAATATTCATATTTGTGCTTGAAAACTGTATATTTATATTTTAAAATAAGACCTAAGTATATAATAACAACGGGAACACATACAGCTGGACCAATGTGTTATATAGGAAAAATATTTGGAAGTAAAATTATATATATAGAAACAATAGCAAATGTAAACAGAAAAACTGCAACAGGAAGATTAATTTATCCAATAGCAGACTTATTTATAGTACAATGGGAAGAAATGTTGAAATTATATCCAAAAGCAATTTATGGAGGGTCAATATTTTAAGATTATAAAGATATATATGTATTTTTTTTAATAATATAGCTTTTTTTCCAATGAGCGGGAATTCCCGCTCACTAGAAAAAAAGGCTAAAATAAAAAAATATATATTAGTAAGGTAGCGTACAAAGAATAAAGTAAAATTGGGAAAACAGGAGGTAACAATGGTACTAGTATTATTAGGAACACAAAATAATAGTTTTCACAGACTACTAGAAGAAGTAGAAAAAAACATAGAAAACAAAAAAATTACAGAAGAAGTAATAGTTCAAGCAGGATACACAAAATATGAAACAGAAAAAATGAAAGTATTTGAGACATTACCAAAAGAAGAACTAGGAGAATTAATAAAAAAAGCAAACTATGTAATATCACATGGCGGAGTAGGCTCAATGATAACATCAAACCAAGAAGGAAAAAAAGTAATAGCAGTACCAAGACAAAAAAAATACCAAGAACATGTAAATGACCATCAAAAAGCAACAGTAGAAGAGTTTAAACAAAAAAGATATGTACTAGGAATAGAAGAAGTAGAAGAATTAGGAGAAGCAATAGAAAATTTAAAAGGATTTGAGCCAGTATTATATAAGAAAAAAGAAAGTAATATAATAAAAATAATTGAAGAATATATAGAAAATAATTAAGGGGGACATAAACATGGGAGAAAAAATGAAACCGAAAACATTGCCAGGATTTATGGAATTATTACCAAAAGAACAAATACTATTTAATAAAATGAAAGAAACAATACAAAAAACATATGAAAGATATGGATTTTTACCAATAGACACACCAATAATAGAAGATGCACAAGTATTACTTGCAAAAGCAGGAGGAGAAACAGAAAAACAAATATACAGATTTGAAAAAGGAGAAAATGACTTAGCACTTAGGTTTGACTTAACAGTACCATTAGCAAAATATGTAACAGAATATTATGATAAATTAAGTTTTCCATTCAAAAGATATCAAATAGGAAAAGTATATCGTGGAGAAAAGCCACAAAGGGGAAGATTTAGAGAATTTTATCAATGTGATGTAGATATAATAGGAGATGGAGAATTATCAATAATAAATGATGCAGAAATACCATCTATAATATACAATACATTTAAAGAATTAGGATTTGATGATTTTACAATTTGTATAAATAATAGAAAAATATTAAATGGACTATTCAAGAGTTTAGAATTAGCAAATGAATCAGTACAAATATTAAGAGTAATAGATAAAATAGACAAAATAGGAAAAGATGAAGTAAGAAAAGAATTATCAAGCACAATTGAAGATAAAAAACTAGAAACGATAATGAAATTCATATCAATAGATGGAAATAATGATACAAAAATACAATTATTAGAAGAATTAAACATCAAAGATGAAGTATTTGAACAAGGATTAAATGAAATAAAGCAAGTAACAAAATTCATAAAAATATTTGGAGTACCAGAAGAAAACTTTAAAATAGACTTAACAATAGCAAGAGGATTAGACTATTACACAGGAACAGTATATGAAACATTTTTAAACAAATACAGAAAATTAGGAAGTATATGTTCAGGAGGAAGATATGATAATCTAACAGAATATTATACAGACAGAAAAATGCCAGGAGTTGGAATTTCTATAGGATTATCAAGATTATTCTTCCAATTAATAGACAATAACATAATATCAGCAGAAAATGAAACAATATCAGATGTATTGATAATATCAATGTGTGATGATTATGAAATGTGTGCGGAAGTTGCATCAAAATTAAGAGAAAGTCAAATAAATGTACAAATAAACATAGAAAATCAAAAAGTAGGAAAGAAATTTAAGTATGCAAATAACTTAAATGTAAAATATGTAATTATAATAGGAGAAGACGAAATAAAAAACAATGTAGTTACATTAAAAAATATGATTATAGGTGAACAAGAGACATTAAAAATAGAAGAAACAATAGAGAAAATAAAAGAGGAAAATTAAGAGATGAAAAATAGAAAAAAAGAAATACTAGCAATTAGTATTATAATAATTATACAAACAATAATATTTATAGTAGTTGGGCACTTAAAGACATATATACATATGGATGAAGCATATTCTCTAGGACTAGCAAGCTATGATAAAGTCGAAATACAAGCCAATGAAGATTTTTATGATAATTGGCACAACGGAAAATATTATGAAGATTATTTGACCGTTAATGATGATGAAGTAGGAGAATACAAACAAGTATATGAAAACCAAAAAAATGATGTACATCCACCTTTATACTATTTACTATTAAGATTTGCAATGGGATTTAGTGTAAATCATTATACAAAATGGTCAGGAATAATACTAAATATAATAATATGGGCGATAATCACAATATTTACATATTTAATATTAGAAAAGATAATAAAGGGCAAGAAAAAAGCATTAATATTAACATTCATATCAGGAATTACAATGGCATCATTAACAAATGTAATATATATAAGAATGTATGCTTTTTCAACATTAAATATATTGATTACAACGTATTTACATATGAGATTACAAGATGATACAAAAAAAGTAAATGTCAAATTATTAATATGTATTGGAATATCAGCATTAGTAGGGTCTTTAACGCATTATTACTATTTATTCTACTTAGCAATGATATATATAGTATTTGCAATAAAATACATAAAACAAAAGAATTATAAAAACTTAATATATTACACAGTAGCAATGGCAATTGCAGGTGCATTATCATTAATAATATTCCCATATTCTATACAACATATGTTTTTTGGATATAGAGGGCAAGGAGTTATTAGTAATTTATTAAATGTACCACAATTTTTAAGTAGTTTAGGTCAATATATATTTAAACTAAATTATTTTGCATTTAATAATATAATGTTTTTAATATTAATAGTAATAATAGCAATAATAATTTATAAATTGTGCAAAAAACAAAAAATCAACAATGAAAAAAATGAATACATTAAAATATTACTATTGCCTACATTATTTTACTTTATACTAGTATCAGTAGCATCACCTTGGATAGAATTAAGATATATAATGCCAATATGTAATTTAGCATTTATATTAGTAATATATTATTTCTATCAAATTTTAAATAATATATATAATGAAAAGAAAATAGATATAATTATATTAATTACATTAATTGTAATGATGATTTCACCTGTTATATTTAGAATAGAGCCAGAAGTCATGTTTTCAGACAAAAAAGCGATTGTACAAAAGTTATCTTCTGAGTGGAATGTACCAACTATATACTTTTTCTGCTCAGAGAATAATAGATTTCTAGATGATATTTATTTATTTTCATTAGTAGATGAATCATATATAGCCAAAGACATGGAATACAATAATGAAAATATGCAAAAGCTTTTAGAAGGCAAGGATATTTCAAACGGAATTATTGTTTTTATAAACGGAGGACAACAAAATGATGATATACTTTCTATCTTAACAGAGGCAACTTCAATAGAAAGTTGTACATGGGTTAAAAGATTAAATGCTTGTGATGTTTATTATTGTAAATAAGATTTAAAGAGATTAAATAAGTTACCAACTTACTAATCTCTTTTTATTGTATAGAAGAAATAAAAGATTTTATTATACAACAAGGTTAAGTTCTTATATTTAATAGATAAATGAAATATGAATAAACTTATAGAAACTATCATAAAATATAACAAGCAAAGGATATAGGGGTTTATAGGTAAAACCTTAGAAAAACCTAAATATGTATATATAAGGAATGAAGAAAATGGCTAAAAAGCAAGTAATAGCAATATTTATATCATGCATCATATTATTCAATAGTATAAGTCTTTCATATAGTGAATATGTTTGGTCAGCAAGTAGTGAGACATCTAGTAACATAGGAGATACGCAATCAGTAGCATCAATAATAACTGGAGAAAATATAGAAGAAAATAATTCATTAAATTTAGAATGTGGCTCAGCAATATTAATAGAACAAACTACAGGACAAATATTATATTCACATAATGTACATGAACAATTAAGACCAGCAAGTGTAACAAAGGTAATGAGTATATTATTAATAATGGAACAGATATCTAGTGGAAGATTAACCTATGAAACTAAAATTTCATGTAGTTCAAATGCAGCAAGTATGGGAGGCTCACAAATATGGCTAGATACAACTGAAAAATTATCAGTAGATGAAATGTTAAGAGCAATATGTATTAGTTCAGCAAACGACTGTGTAATGGCAATGGCAGAACATATATCAGGAACTGAAGAAGAATTTGTAAAACTAATGAATGAAAAAGCAAAACAATTAGGAATGAATGATACAACATTTAAAAATTGTCATGGATTAGATGAAGATGGTCATGTAACATCTAGTTATGATATAAGCCTAATGTCAAGGGAACTATTAACTAAGTATCCTGAAATAACAAAATATACTAGCACATATATGGATAGTTTAAGAGATGGGAAGTCTGAATTAGTAAACACAAATAAATTAGTAAGAAATTATGAAGGATGTACAGGATTAAAGACTGGGTCAACAGGTTTGGCATTATACAATGTATCAGCATCTGCTACAAGAGATGGATTATCATTAATTGCAGTTATAATGAAAGGACCTACTTCTCAAAAAAGATTTGATGAGGCAGAAAAACTATTAGATTACGGATTTAATACATTTGAATATAAAGAATTTGCTACAAAAGGAGATAAATTAAAAAATATAGATGTTTCTAAAGGAATATATCCAACAGTTGAAGGAATCTTTGAAAATAATGTGGGAGTATTAATACAAAAAGGGCAGTCGAGTCAGGTTACACAGACAGTAACATTAGAAGAAAATATATCTGCACCTATAGTAGAAGGTCAAAAATTAGGAGAAGTAACTTATAGTGTAGGTGATGAAAAGTTGTTGTCTATAAATATTGTTGCAAAAGATGAAGTGAAAAAAATGAATGTTTTTACAATGCTAATTAAGATTTATTCAAAATGGGGAAATATGTTAAGATAATATAAATATTTTAAAAGATTAAAATGTTTATTTATAAGCTTGACCTCTATTGTCAGCTTTTGTTACTAAAATAGTAAGTTCATATTGATTTAATTCGTAAATAATTCGAAAATCTCCGACACGAAGTCGATATTCAGATTTACAACCTGCCATTTTCTTTACATCTCCATTTGGCAGGTTGTAAATTGCCTTATAAATTCTTATCCTTTGAATTTTGTCTTGTTTTTCAATAAACTTCAAAGCTTTGGGTCTAATCTTTATTTTGTAAATCATCGTATGTCAACCCCTCTCTTTCTAGTAATTCTTCGAAAGACACAGCATTTTTATATTCTTCTTCCTTTGTATCTTTACTTTCTGTTAAATAGTCTAAATACATTACTTTTTCAGTAATATCCATGTTTGCTAAAATGGCAGTAGGCTCTAATTTTAATAATTCAGAATCAATAGCATTTTCCATTAATGATTTAACAGAATTTAGACACTCTAAATTAAGTCTTGGTGTCATTTTAATAATATCTTTTATTGTTTGAATTTGTATTTCAGACATAATTATTAGCTCCTTTCTATAATTTTATATATTTATTATAGCAAGTTAAAGGTTAATTTACAATATTAATAATCTTTAATTTTTTAAAATAATGACTTATATTATTATTAAAAACAACTAATTTATATGTGAAAATCACACAATTGTAAATTAGTTGCTTTTTAATATTAACATATAAAAGAATTTATTGCTGAACAAGTTTAACTAATCTAATAGTAATATCATCGGTAGTATTAGAAGCATAGACTTTAACAATAGAATAAGAATTATTTTTAAACTTAAAATCATGAGAGCCATAAGAAACGGCAGCATCTTTACCCTTTTCAATATAAGGAACATCAGCACTATGAGGATGTCTCTCTACAATCTCTAATTCAGGAAAAGCCAAAACAGCATTATATAGTGTAGAACTAATCTGACAATTTCCTCCACCCAAGCCTTTAATTTCAACGCCATCAACTATAATATTAGCTTCTAGATATCCTCTATCAGTTGTAGCTTTACCAACAGTATCACAAAAAGAAAAGGTATCACCTGGTTTAACTTCTGTGCCATTTAAAGTACTACATGTTAAAGAAATATTTTGTTGTCTATTAGTATCTACCTTATTTTTAATTACAGTAGAATATGAAGCAACATCTTGTTCAACAAATGTAGGAGGTTTTAAAGAAGTAGAATTAGAAGAATTGTTATTTTTAGAGTCATTAACATTATAATCTAAAGATATATTAGACCCACTTTTAGAAGCATTATAGTTATTTGAACTATCATCTTTATTATTCAAAAAATAAAAAAGGAAACCACCACCAACTAAAATAATTACAACTACAATTAACCAAATATATTTTTTCATATAAAAAATAAAATCTCCTTTCACTATTATGGATTATTTATTAATAATATTTCCCAAAATCAAGAAATTATTATATCTAGAATAAAACATTGAAAAAAAAAGAACAATATAGTACAATAATCAAAACAAGGTCTTAAAGAGAGGAAAATAAAAAAAATGAAAAAGTTAGTATTAATAGATGGAAACAGCATAATGAACAGAGCATTTTATGGAATAATGGGAAGTAAAATGTTAACAACAAAAGATGGAAAATACACAAATGCTATATATGGATTTTTAGCTATAATGTTTAAAATAATAGAAGATATAAATCCAGAATATATAGGAGTAGCATTTGACTTAAAAGGACCAACAGAAAGGCATAAATTATATGAAGGATATAAAGCAAACAGAAAAGGAATGCCAAACGAATTAGCAGAACAAATGCCAATAATAAAAGAAATATTAAAAGCAATGAATATAGACATAATAGAAAAGCAAGGATATGAAGGAGATGACTTGTTAGGAACACTTGCAAAATATGGAGAAAATCAAGGATTAAAAGTAACAATCTTATCAGGAGACAGAGACACATTCCAATTAGCAAGTAAAAACATAACAATAAGAATACCAAGAACAAAAGCAGGAAAGACAGAACAAGAAGAATATGATGAAGAAAAAATAAAAGAAACATATGGAATAATGCCAAAACAACTAATAGAAGTAAAAGCATTACAAGGAGATACATCAGACAATATCCCAGGAGTACCAGGAATAGGAGAAAAAACAGCATTAACATTAATACAACAATATAATACAATAGATGAATTATACGAAAAAATAGAAAAAGGAGAAGACACGCTAAAAGGAAAGCAGAAAGAAAATATTGTAGAAAATAAAGAATTAGCATATATATCAAAAACATTAGGAACAATCAATACAGAGGTACCAATAGAAGACACAATAGAAAATTTAAAAGTAGAAGAATGGGATAAAGAAAAAGTATTAGAAATATTCAAAGAATTAAGATTTAACAAATATATTGAAAGATTTAATTTAAAAGAAGAGCAAGAACAAAATAAGCAAGCAAGAGAACAAGGGGAATTATTTGAAATAGAAGAAAATAAAGATTTATCAGAAATATTAGAAAAAATAAAACAAGAAAAAAAGATAATATACTATTTTGAATTAGAAGAAGACAAAAATGAAGAAAAAATAATAAGAAAAGAAATCAAAAAAATAGCAATAAGTATTGAAAATAAAGTATATTATTTAACACCAACAGAAGGATTCTTAAAAGAGATATTTGAAAATAAAGAAGTAGAAAAGTATGGGCATAATCTAACACAAGACTATATAATACTAAAACAAAAGGGAATAACAATGGAAAATATAAAATTTGATACAATGGTATCAGCATATATATTAAATCCAACAAACAATAAATATGAAATGCCAATATTATTAAATGAATATTTAGAAATAGATGAAAACGAATATCTAGAAAAAAATAATGTAACAGAAGAAAAACAAGAACAAATAAACTTATTTGAACAAATGAATACTAAACAAGAAGAAAACAAAACAGAAAATGCAGAAAAGTATAAAGTATCATTATATGCATATGGTATAGCAAAATTAAAAGAAAAATTAACAGAGAAATTAGAAGAAATAAATGCAATAAAGTTATTCAAAGAAATAGACATGCCAACAGTAGAAGTATTATCAGATATGCAATGGAATGGAATGTATGTAGATGAAAAAGAATTAGAAGGATATGGAGCACAAATAAAAGAAAAAATAGAAATTTTAACAAAAGAAATATATGAATTATGCGAAGCAGAATTTAATATAAATTCAACAAAACAACTAGGAGAGATATTATTTGAAAAACTAAAATTACCAGTAGTAAAAAAGAACAAAAGTGGATATTCAACGGATGTAGATGTATTAGAAAAACTAAAAGAAGAACATCCTGTAATAGAAAAGTTATTAGAATATAGACAAGTTATGAAATTAAATTCAACATATGTAGAAGGATTAAAGCCATATATAAATCCAAAAACAAAAAGAATACACTCATTTTTCCACCAGACAATAACAGCAACAGGAAGAATAAGTTCAACAGAGCCTAATCTTCAAAATATACCAACAAGAATGGAAATAGGAAAAAGAGTAAGAAAGGTATTTAAACCACAGGGAGATAAAATATATTTAGATGCAGACTATTCACAAATAGAACTAAGAGTGTTAGCACATATATCAGAAGATGAGCATATGATACAAGCATTTAGGAATGGAGAAGACATACACAAACAAGCAGCATCCAAAGTATTAGGCATACCAATAGAAGAAGTAACAAAAGAACAAAGAAGCGAAGCAAAAGCAGTTAACTTTGGAATAGTATATGGAATAAGTGACTTTGGACTAGGAGAGCAACTCGGAATGTCAAGAAAAAAGGCAAAAGTATATATAGACCAGTACTTAACACAATATGCAGGAATAAAGAATTTTATGGACAGTATAACAGAAGAAGCAAAACAAAAAGGATATGTAGAAACATTATTTAACAGAAGAAGATATATACCAGAATTAAGTTCGAACAACTATATGGTAAGACAATTCGGTAACAGAGCAGCAATGAATACACCTATACAAGGAACAGCAGCAGACATTATGAAAATAGCAATGATAAGTGTATATAGAGAACTAAAAAATAGAAATTTAAAATCAAAAATAGTTTTACAAGTACATGATGAAATGATGATAGAAGCGGAATTGTCTGAATTAGAAGAAGTAAGAGAAATTTTGCAAAGCTGTATGGAAAGTGCTATAGATTTAAAAGTTCCACTAATTGCAGAAATATCTGAAGCAGAAAATTGGTATGACTGTAAATAGAATTGTATATTTATAAGCGATTATAATATTAAATATATAAATACAAGTAATAGAAAAGAGGTGTTGTAGTGACAATAAAAGAAATATTAAGTAAGGGAACAATAATGCTAAAAAGTGATAAAATTGATAATCCAAAACAAAAAGCAAGGTTACTATTACAGCATGTATTAAAAATGACAAGAGAACAAATCATAATATATGACACAAATCAAGTAAACAAAAAACAAGAACAAGAATATATATCAAAAATAAATGAGCTAATAAAGGGAAAACCGCTACAACAAATAACAAACACACAAGAATTTATGAAAATGAATTTCTATGTAAACGAAAATGTATTAATACCAAGACCAGACACAGAAATCTTAGTAGAAGAAGTTTTAAAAATAGCAAAAAATAAGAGAAACCCTGTAATATTAGACTTATGTACAGGAAGTGGAGCAATAGCAATAGCACTTGCAAAATATTTGGAAAACGCAAAAATATACGCAACTGATATTAGCGATAAGGCTTTAGAAGTTGCTCGAAAAAATGCTAAAGATAATAATGTATTAGAAAAAATTCATTTTATGCAATCAGACTTATTTTCAGAAATAGACCCCGATATAAAATTTGATATTATAGTATCAAATCCTCCATATATAAAGTCAGAAGTCATCAAGACATTAAACAAGGATGTACAAAATGAGCCAATAATTGCTTTAGATGGAGGAAAAGATGGGCTTAAATTTTATAGAAAAATAATAGGACAATCATATGAATTCATGAAATATAATTCGGATTTGTGTGTAGAAATAGGATATGACCAAAAAATAGATGTTATAGAAATAATAGAAAATGAAAAAAAATTTACAAACATATATTGCAAAAAAGACTTATATGGTAATGACAGAGTAGTAGTAGCAAAATTAGGAGATTAAAAATTTAATATATATAATAAAAGAAAGGAAAGATGTTAGTTTTAAATAGAACTAACATCTATTAGGAATATGAAATGTCATTTTCATCAGATGTAAAAGAAGAATTAAATTGCATACAAACACTAGCAAATAAAGAATTAGTAAAAAGCGAATTACAAGGCTATTTAATTAGCAATAATGTAAAAATAATAGAAAAGGGAACAAAAAGAAAAATAAGATTTTCGACAGAAAGCGAATATAATATAAACAGATTTGCTAGATTATTAAGTAATTGCAAAATACAAGAATATAAAATACAAATGCAAGGAAAAAATTATGTAATTGAATTAGCATTAGAATTATTAAGAAATATAATAGAAGTAACAGATATAGGAATAAAAATTGAAAGAAACGAAATTGGAAGCAGAGAAAATGCAAAAGCAACAATAAGAGGAGCATTTTTAGGGTCAGGATCAATAAATAATCCAGAGAATTCAAATCATTTAGAAGTGCAATTATCAAATGAAATAAACTGTACATGTATAGAAGAATTATTAGAACAATTTGATATAAAGGCTAAAAGACTATCTGAAAATAGAATATATATAAAAGATGGAGAAGAAATATCAAAATTCCTAGCATGTATAGGTGCAAATAAATCAGTGTTAAAATTCGAAGATATACGATTAAAGCATGAAATGAATAATAAAATAAATAGACTAGTAAATTGTGAAGGAGCTAATTTAAATAAAATAATGAATGCATCTATTGAACAAATCGAAGCAATAAATAAACTAAAACGAGAAAATAAATTTAAGAATTTAGATGATAATTTAAAAGAAATTGCAAATTTAAGATTAGAAAATCCAAATGCAAATTTAACAGAGTTAGGACAAATGTTAAAAATTCCAGTTGGAAAATCAGGAGTAAATTATAGACTAAGGAAAATAATAGAATTATCAAAATAATTGGAGGAAAAGAATTGACAGAAAAAGAATTAGGAATATATATACATATACCATTTTGTAAAAAGAAATGTCACTACTGTGATTTTGTTTCTTATTGTGATAAAAAGGAAGATATAGAACAATATATAGAAGCATTAATCAAAGAAATTGAAAATAAAAAAGGAGAAATATTAGAAAGAAATATAACTACTATATACATAGGAGGAGGAACGCCATCCTTTATAGAGGCACAATATATATCTAAAATTTTAGAAAAATTAAAGATTAATGATAATCAAGAAATAACTATAGAAGTCAATCCAGGAACGGTTACAAATCAAAAGCTAAAAGAATATAAAGATGTTGGAATAAATAGAATAAGTATAGGATTACAAGAAACGCATAATAATTTACTTAAAACAATTGGAAGAATACATACATATGAAGAGTTTTTAAAGACATATGAAATGGTAAGAAAAATTGGTTTTAAAAATGTAAATGTAGATTTAATGATTGGATTGCCAAACCAAAGTATTCAAGATATAAAGGAAAATTTAGAGAGAGTAAGATTACTAAATCCTGAACATATTTCTATATATTCTTTAATTGTTGAAGAAGGAACAGCATTATCTGAGAAAATTGAAAGTGATGAGGAACAATTACCAAATGAAGAATTAGAAAGAAATATGTACTGGTATGTAAAAAATACATTAGAATTGAATGGCTATAAGCATTATGAGATTTCAAACTTTGCTAAGCCAGGCTATGAATCTAAACACAATATGAATTGTTGGAAGCAGAAAGAATATATAGGTTTTGGAGTTGCTGCACATTCATATATGTATTTAAAGAGATTTTCAAATACATATAATTTGACAGAATATATCCAAAATATAGAAGATAATAATATGGATAAAAGTGTAATCTTACAGGAAACTCAAGATGTAGAAGAAACACAAAAGGAATATATGCTATTGGGATTAAGAAAAATTGATGGTGTTTCTATATCTGAATTTAAGAATAAATTTGGAAACAATCCAATATTTTTGTATAAAAAAGAATTAAATGAATTAATTGAAGAAGGGCTATTAAAAATAGATTTAGATAATATAAAATTGACTGATAAAGGATTAGATTTAGCAAATGTAGTTTGGGAGAATTTTGTATAGTATTAATAGATTTAGAAAATTTTATATAGAATTAAATGTCAATTAATTTGAAAATTTCTGTAAATAAATTGAACACATAAAAAGGTTGCATAATATAATATATTAAAGGATATGGAGGTAATGCATTATGTTATGTTTCTTGAAAAAGACAATAGGTGTTTGTTTAATCGGTTTAGGTATAGGAATATTACTTGTACTATTACTTCCATTTGCAGGATGGTTATTTATAATAGGTGCTATTCTTATAATAGTTGGTTTATTATGGCTGGCATGCTGATACTTAAAATAATAATAAATATACATTTTTATATGTGAGCATGCGAAGTAGAAAGGGAGGTACATAGGATATGACAATAGTTGTAAAAAAAGTTCCTAAAGCATTGAGGGGAATTGTTAAATTATTATTTGGCATTAAAGAATAATAAATTTTTATCTAAATGTAAAGTATAAAATATAAAAAAAAGCACATACTTATTTACAAGTATAAAAATTGTAAAAAGTAGGTGTGTTTTTTTATGGATAAGGCTTCAAAACAAAATTATGAAAAGAATGTAAAGAAAATGAATAATAAAGAAGAAGAGATATTAAGTTATAACAAAAATAAGCAATTAGAAGAGTGTGAAGTAGGGGAAGATTCTACTAAATATGGAGAATTTATATCTTCATATTTTGCTTGGGTATCGTTACCTCAGCAAAAGGAAAATGTAGAAAAACTAGAAAAAATTACAAAAAATGAAGAAAACTTAAAAAATAACAAGAAAAAGTAATAAATTTAAGAAAATCAATGTTAAAATAAAACTTGTTTAAATAAAAAAAGATTTTATAATGTTAATATAGGTCAAAGAAAGTCAAAGTCAATTCTATAAAGGTATGAGTATGTTTTTATAAAAACAACTAATTTCCCAGTCGGCGGGAATTCTCGCTCACTAGAGAAAAAGCAAAATTAAAAAAATATAAAGATAGATTAGAAAGTAGGAAAAGATGAGAATATCAGATTTAATAGAAGAATTTATAAAAGATTTATTTGAAGAAAATGAATACATAGAAATACAAAGAAATGATTTAGCAGAACAATTCAATTGTGTCCCATCACAAATAAACTATGTAATATCAACAAGATTTAAGCCATCACAAGGATATTATGTAGAAAGCAGAAGAGGAGGCCGGTGGGCATATACGAATACAAAAAATAGATGTAAGTAAGACAAACTATATAACGCACATAATAAAAAATATAGGAGATACACTTACAAATCAAGAAGTAGATATATTAATAAGTGACTTACTATCATATAATTTGATAACAGAAAAAGAAGCAAGGCTATTAAAAGTAGCAACAAGTGATAACATATTAATAATTGCAAAAGAAGTAAAAGACATATTAAGAGCAAGAATATTAAAAAACATGTTGTTAAATATAATATAATAAAAAAGAAAGGATGATAATTATGTTATGTGAAAATTGTGGAAAGAATTATGCAAATGTAAGATATACACAAATAATAAATGGGGTAAAAACAGAAATCTCAGTATGTGAGGAATGTGGTAAAAAATTAGGAATAGACCATTTTAACTTTGATATGCCAATAGATTTCGCAAGTTATTTAAGTGATTTCTTTGGAGAATATGAAGATACAAATATATTTCCAATAATGCAAGAGGTAAAACAATTACAATGTCCAAACTGTGAAACAACATTTGAAGAATTTATAAACAATGGGAAATTTGGATGCACAGAATGTTATGGAATATTTAAAAACAAAATAGACCCACTATTACAAAATATACATGGTGCAAATAGGCATGTAGGAAGGCTAGGCAAAATAAAAGAAAGTAATAAAATAAAAAAAGACATTGTAGATAATAACAAAATAAAAAAAGAAGATAAAGTAGAAAATTTAAAAAAGGAATTAAAAATAGCAATAAAAGAAGAAAGATATGAAGAAGCAGCAAAAATAAGAGATGAAATCAAAAAATTAGAAAACTAGACAACAGAAACAAAAACGTTAAATTAGAAAATAATAAACATCTCAAATAAACAGAAATAAACAAATTAAATTAGAAAGGAAAGAGCAAATATGTCAAATTGGTATATACAAAGTGGAAAAGATTCAGATGTTGTAATAAGTACAAGAATACGATTCGCAAGAAACATTGCAGACTATAGATTTAATCCAAAGAAAGAAGAAGCATATGAAATAGAAAAGAACATAGAAGAAAAAGCAAATGAAATAGGATATAATCTAAAATTTTTAAAATTAAAAAATATGGATGAAATAACAAAATTAAGTCTAGTAGAAAAAAATATAATAAGTCCAGAATTAGCAGTAAAAGAAGACAAAGGAGCAATTTTAATAAATGAAGAAGAAAACATATGTATAATGATAAATGAGGAAGAACATTTTAGAATACAAGTATTCAATAGTGGATTAGAATTAGAAAACACATTAAATCTAGCAATAGAAGTAGATGAAAAAATACAAGAATTATTTAACATATCAAAAAGTAAAGAATATGGATATTTAACGGCTTGCCCTACAAATGTAGGAACAGGAATGAGAGTATCAGTAATGGTACACTTACCAGGTTTAACAAGAACAGGAAACATAAGAAAGATATTAAATACAATAACAAGTTTTGGAATGGAAATTAGAGGAGTACATGGCGAAAACACAAAATCAGAAGGAGACATGTATCAAATATCTAATAAACAGACTATAGGTATAAGTGAACAAGAAATAATAAGAAAACTAAAAATCATAACAGAAAAAATAATAGAACAAGAAAGAATTGCGAGAAAGTATCTAGCAGAAGATGAGATAGAATTAGAAGATAAAGTATATAGAAGTTATGGAATATTAAAAAATTGTAGAAAAATTTCACAAAGTGAAGCAGTAAAGTTATTAACAGAAGTAAAGTTAGGAACAGATATGGGAATAATAACAGAAATGACTGATAAAAAGGTATTAGAATTATATTTATACATTAAACCAGCAAATTTACAAAAGTATTATGGAACAGAGATGAATGCAAAAGAAAGAGACATAAAAAGAGCTGAGATGATAAAAAAGATAATGCGATAAAAGCGAGAAGGAGGAAAAAATGACATATAAATTTACAAGTAGAGCACAAAAAGCTCTAAAGATAGCTAATGATATATCATTAGAATTAGGACATAAATATATAGCCACAGAGCATGTATTATATGGACTAATAGAAGAAGGTGCAGGAGTAGCGGCAAGAGTATTAGAAGGACAAGGAATAACTGCAGAAAAGGTAGTTGAGAAAATAGAAGAATTGGTAGGAAAAGAAGATTCAATAGAAGAAAGTTTAGGATTTACTCCACGAACAAAAAGGCTAATAGAAAACTCATTTTTAGAGGCAAGAAAATTAGGATTTGACTATATAGGAACAGAACATTTATTAATAGGAATGTTAAGAGAGTCAGATAGTGTTGCAATACGAATTTTATTAGATTTGAATATAAACATACAAAAACTATATAATGAAGTAGTAAAGATAATAAATGAAGAAGATGATATGGGAGCAGGGAATGATAGTAATACAGGAAATGGGGTATTTGGAAATAGTGGAAATTCAAAAAAGAGCAATAAAGGAAGAGGAAGTTATAATTCAACACAAACATTAAACCAATTTGGGGAAGACTTAACAAAAAAAGTAGAAGAAGGAAAAGTAGACCCTGTAATAGGAAGAAATGAAGAAATAGAAAGAGTTATACAAATATTATCAAGAAGAACAAAAAATAATCCATGTTTAGTAGGAGAGCCAGGAGTAGGAAAAACAGCAATAGTAGAAGGATTAGCACAAAAGATAGTATCAGGAGATGTACCAGAAATATTAAAAGATAAGAGAGTAGTAACATTAGATATATCAGGAATGGTAGCAGGAGCAAAATATAGAGGAGACTTTGAAGAAAGAATAAAAAAGGCATTAAGCGAAGTAAAAAAAGCAGGAGATGTAATCTTATTCATAGATGAAATTCATACAATAGTAGGAGCTGGGTCAGCAGAAGGAGCAATAGATGCAGCAAATATATTAAAGCCAATGCTAGCAAGAGGAGAAATACAGCTAGTAGGAGCAACTACATTAAATGAATATAGAAAATATATAGAAAAAGATGCAGCATTAGAAAGAAGGTTTAGTCCTGTAACAGTAACAGAGCCAAGTGAGAAAGATGCAATAGAAATATTAAAAGGACTTAGGGACAAATATGAAGCACATCACAATGTAAAAATAACTGATGAGGCAATAGAAACAGCTGTAAATTTATCCGTAAGATATATAAATGACAGATTTTTACCTGACAAAGCAATAGACTTAATAGATGAAGCAGCATCAAAGGCACACTTAAGAACATATACAGAGCCAGAGGAATTAAAAAAATTACAAGAAAAATTAGAAAGTGTTTCAAAAGACAAAGAAGAGGCAGTAAGAAATCAAAAATTTGAAAAAGCAGCAACATTAAGAGATGAAGAAAAGAAACTAAAAGAAAAAGTAGAAAAAGAAGAAGCAAAATGGAAAAATAAAAATACGAAATCAGTAACAGATATTACAGAAGAAGAAATTGCAGAAGTAATTGCTAGTTGGACAGGAATACCTGTTAAGAAACTAACAGAAGATGAAAATAAAAAACTAAAGAATTTAGAACAAAGTTTACATGAAAGAGTAATAGGACAAGAAGAAGCGGTAGAAGCAGTAAGTAAAGCAATAAGAAGAGGAAGGGTAGGGTTAAAAGACCCTAAGAGACCAATTGGATCATTCTTATTTTTAGGTCCTACAGGAGTAGGAAAAACAGAACTTTCAAAAGCATTAGCAGAGGTACTTTTTGGAAATCAAGATGCAATGATAAGAATAGATATGTCAGAATATATGGAAGCACACTCAGTATCAAAATTAATAGGCTCACCTCCAGGATATGTAGGATTTGATGAAGGTGGTCAATTAACAGAAAAAATAAGAAGGAAGCCATATGCAGTAATATTATTTGATGAAATTGAAAAAGCACATCCTGATGTAATGAATATATTACTTCAAATATTAGAAGATGGAAGATTAACAGATTCACAAG
This sequence comes from uncultured Clostridium sp., assembly GCA_947087745.1. Taxonomy (GTDB): domain Bacteria; phylum Bacillota; class Clostridia; order TANB77; family CAG-508; genus CAG-269. The sequence goes on from CAMUDX010000007.1 coordinate 20,427, forward strand.
GAAGAACAGTAAATTTCAAGAATACAGTAATAATAATGACATCAAATTTAGGAGCAAGGTTAATAACAGAAAAGAAATTATTAGGATTTTCAAGAACTCAAGAACAAAAAGAAGAAAATGAAAGAGATTATGAAGAAACTAAGAAAGAGGTTATGGCAGAATTGAAAAAAGAGTTAAGACCTGAGTTTATAAACCGTATTGATGAAATAATTGTGTTCCATAAGCTAACAGATGAAGAAATTAATAAAATTATAGAAATAATGCTAAATGAAATAAAAGAAAGATTAGAAAGTCAAAAAATAAATATACAAATTGAGCCTGAAGTTCAAGCACTTATTGCAAGCAAAGGCATTGATAAATCTTTCGGTGCAAGACCCTTAAGAAGAACTATTCAAAAAATGTTAGAAGATGTTTTAGCAGAAGAAATTTTAGATGGAAAGGTTAAACAGGGTAGTACAGCTAAAATAGGTGTTAAGGATAACAATATATACATTGAGAGTTTATAACTTTAATTAGTTTTAAAACTTATACAACTATAATAGTTTTGCAAGTATACAAGCAAAACTATTACGTTTGTATAAGTTTATTATTCCCAATATAATAAAATAAGTATAAAACATAAAAATAGCACATAAACATTAAAAGGTGATAAAAATAAAAACATATTATATAAAACAAGGAAGAGCGAGAATATTCAAAAAAATACAAATAAAAGATATGTATTGCAAAATACTAAAGAAAATAGACAACAAAACAAAAACAGAAAAAGTAGTACAACAGATGGTAAAAAGCAATATACAAGTAGTAATACTAAGCAAAAGACTGTATGAAAACAAAGAATTTGTAAAACAGTTAAAAGCTAATAAAATAATAGTATTAGAAGGGAAATGGTTATACAAGTATCTAATATCTGATATAATAGAATATATTTGTAAGAAGAGCAATATAGAAAACAATATAGAAGTAGCATTATTAACAAATGAAGTAACAGATGAATTTTTAGGAAATATAGAAGAACTATCAAAAAAATTTAAAAAGACTAAGATTGTAACAGAACATCCAGAAAAATTTAGAAAGATAGAACAAAGAGCATTAGAAACTTCAGGATTATCTATGTGCATAAGCCAAAACAAAAAGCAAGCATTAACAAAATCCAAAATAATAATAAACTTTGATTTGTCAGAAGAAACAATAAATCAATATAGCATTAATGATAATGCAATAATAATAAATTTAGGTGAAGAACTAAAAATCAAGAAAAAGCGTTTTAATGGAATCATTATAAAAGACTATGAAATAAAAACTATAAATAACATAGAAAATTCAGATGAAGAAACTCTTAATGAATTCTATGCAAAACATATAAAGGAAAGCCAAATATATGAGAAATCATTAGTTGAGAAGAGCTTAGAAGAAGCAAATTTATCTAAATTTTATATAGTAAGAAGGATAATAGAAGATGAGCAGATAGAAATAAAAGAACTATATGGAAAAAACCGGAAGTGTACTGTAAAATACACTTCCAGTTTAAGTATAAATTATGTGTTATGCATTTGCTTTTATCCATCTATTCATTTTTATATTTCTATAATTTTCTAAAACTATTGAATATTTATCATATTCTTCTTCCCATAAAGCACTAGGTACTTTTTCAAAAGCATCAAACATTTTCTCCGCTTCATATAAGAAGATTATTTGTTGTTGAGCACTCATGTTTTGATATCTCTTTGATAATACATATAATCTATCTAAAGTCTGGTTAGCTTCTATAAAAGACCAGAAATCTTTAACATTCATACCAACAAGTTTTATTTGTAAAACTGCATATCCAACTAATGCAACTATTACTAATACTAAAAAATATAATATATATAAAACTACCATTTTAAACACCTCTTTTGTTTAATATTTAATAATTATTTTATTATTATACCTAAATACAATTTAATTATACCACATCTTTCCACAAAATGCAAATTTATTGTAATAAAAGGGCAAAAAATGTAACAATATTGTAACGAAAATGAAATATATACTATTAAAATATTTACATTTTTGAAGTATGTATGATATAATGCAGTTACTAATTTAAACCATGTATGAGAAAGGATATATTTCTACGATTGACAAATATCACAGTATTTGTGATATATAAAATTTCATAAAACTTTTTAATTATTAAAAATAAGAACAGGAGGAATATTACAGGATGAAAAGTGATAGTTCAAACCAGGTAGTTTTAAGAGGCATAATCGAAGACAATTTCAATTATAGTTACGAAACAGAAGAAACGAGCTTTTACGACAATTTTGTTAAAATAACTGACAAAAATGGAAATGTAGAAAGTATTCCAATTATTGCATCAGAATATACAATTAGCAAGATTGATGAAGTAATAAAAGGAAAACATGTAGTTATCATTGGAAGTTTAACAGGATTCACGACAAAAACTGAAAAACAGAACACAATACAAGATGTGAATATACTTGTAGAGGAAATTTGTTTTAATGTGAAAGAGACTATTTTTGGTAAAGATAAATTGAATAATCAAAATTCAGTTTATATAGAAGGAACTATTTACAGTAAACCTGTTGTAAGAAAGGCATATAAGCATATATGTTATACTTTACTCAAGATAGAGCGAGGCAATAAAATAGAATATATACCTTGTAGTTTTTATAGAAAAGATACTTGTAGAGTAAGAAAACTTCCAATTGGAACAAAAATACGATTAGAGGGAAAATTAGAAATCAAAAATAAACTCAAGTTATTAAGAAATAAAGGAGTAGAGGTCATTACTGTTCATGAAGTTCGAACATTAAAATTCGAAACAATAAGATAATAAATAAAAAGGGATAATGAAAGAGAGGGGTACAAAAAGTATTCCTCTCAAATATATAATTTACCGAAAGGACCATAATAATGGATGAAAGAAACAAGAAAACTAAAAATGCAGGGATATATGGAATAATAGGAAACATATTCCTATTAATAATAAAAGCAATAGTAGGAGTAGTAAGTAAAAGTCAAGCAATGATAGCAGATAGTATAAATAGTGCAGGAGATATCTTTGCATCATTAATGACATTTATAGGAAACAAAATAGCAAGTGTACCAAAAGATGAAGACCATAATTTAGGACATGGAAAAGCAGAATACATATTTTCAATGTTTATAAGCATATCAATGATTTTAGTATCAGCAAAACTGCTATATGATTCAGTAATGACATTAATAGTAGGAAGTGAACTAAAATTTTCATGGTTTTTAGTAATAGTATGTGTAGTAACAATAATAACAAAATTAATACTATACATATATGTAAAGAAATTATTAAAAAACGAAGAAAATATTTTATTAGAAGCAAACATGGAAGACCATAGAAATGATTGTATTGTAACTACATTTACATTAATATCGATATTGCTAACAAAAATAAACATATATTGGTTTGACAGTGTAGTAGGAATAGGAATATCTATATGGATTTGCTATACAGGAACAAAAATATTTATGGAAAGTTATAACATACTAATGGATGTATCAGTAGATGAAGGAACAAAAGATTTAATAATAAGCATAGCAAATAATTATGAAAAAATAGAACAAATAAGAAATATAATATCAACACCAATAGGATATAAATATATAATAATATTAACAATAGCTGTTTCAGGAGAAATGAAAACGAGAGATAGTCATAATCTAGCAGATAAGCTAGAAGAAGATATAACAAAATTAGACAAAGTAGATAAAGCGATTGTACATGTTGAGCCTATATAAGAAAGTTAACAAATATTATATAAAAAATAAAAAAATGTATTTTATTATTAAAAAAAGTATAGTATAATAGGGAAAGTTAATAAAATGAGGAGGCACAAAATGATAGAAAAAAGAAAACTAGTAATAGTAGGTGCTGGATTTGTAGGAATGAGTGCAGCATATGCATTTGTAAATCAAGGAGGAATAGAAGAATTAGTTCTAATTGATATTGATAAAGAAAAAACAAAAGGAGAAGCAATGGATTTATCACATGGATTACCATATGCACCACAAAGAATGGAGATAAAATCAGGAGATTATGATGAATGTAAAGATGCAAGTATAGTAATAATAACAGCAGGACTTAATCAAAAGCCTGGTCAATCAAGACTAGAATTGACAGTTGCAAATGCAAAAATAGTAAAAGAAATCACAGAAAACATAATGAAAAGTGGATTTGATGGAGTAATAGTAGTAGCAAGTAATCCAGTAGATATAATGTCATATGTTGTATCAAAGATATCAGGATTACCAACAAATAGGGTAATAGGCTCAGGAACTGTATTAGATACAGCAAGACTAAGACATTTATTAGGAGAATATTTACAAGTATCTAGTAAAAATGTACATGCATATATATTAGGAGAACACGGAGATTCATCACTTGTACCTTGGGAACACTGTTATGTAGGATGCAAAAAAATATTAGATGTTATGAAAGACAATGATTATCCAATAGAAGACTTAAAAGAAATACATGACAAAGTATGGAAATCAGCATATGAAATAATAGAGAAAAAGAGAGCAACTTATTATGGAATAGGTATGGCATTAACAAGAATTGTAAAAGCAATATTAAATGATGAAAATGCAATACTAACAGTGTCAACATATTTAGAAAATGAATATAGACAAAATGGTTTATATATAGGAGTGCCAACAATAATAAATAAAAATGGAGTAAAACAACTATTAAACTTAGATTTAGAAAAAGAAGAACAAGAAAAACTCAATAAAAGTTGTTCAATAATAAAAGACATAATAAAAAATGATATAGACCCAATAATAACTCAATAATAATTATAAAAATAAGGAGATAAGTTATGCAAGTAAGTAGAGAAGAAATATTGCACATAGCAAATTTAGCAATGTTAAATATAAAAGAAGAAGAAATTGACACATATTTATTAAATTTACAGGATATATTAAATTTTGCCAATACAGTAAATAATGCTCCAGTAGAAAAATTAGGTATAACAATAGGTGCAAATGAAGCAAAAAATATTTTTAGAAAAGATGAGATTAAAAATTTTAAAGATACAGAATTATTATTACAAAATGCACCAGCACAAGAGCAAAATATGTTCAAAATACCAAAGGTTATTTAATCTGTAATGCTTAAATGTCTAGTAGACATTTGAGCATTACAGATTAAAGATGAATAGGTTTAATAGGAGGAAAACTAATGGAAATTGTAGAACTTACTGTTCACGAGTTAAAAGAAAAAATAAAAAATAAAGAATTAACAATAACGCAGGTAGTACAAGCATATATAGAAAGAATAGAAAAAAAAGAAAAAGATGTCGAAGCATTTATAACAATTCAAAAAGAAGAAGCATTACAAAAAGCAAAAGAAATGGATGAAAACATATCAAAAGGAGAAGACATTGGAGACTTAGCAGGAATTCCAATAGGAATAAAAGACAATATATGTACAAAAGGAATAAGAACAACATGTGCTTCAAAAATGTTAGAAAACTTTATAGCACCATATAATGCAACTGTTATGGAGAAAATAAATGAGAAAGAAATGATAAGCCTTGGAAAGTTAAATATGGATGAATTTGCAATGGGAAGTTCAACAGAATATTCATATTTCAAAAAGACAAAAAATCCATGGGATTTAAGTAAAATACCAGGTGGCTCATCAGGAGGCTCAGCAGCAGCAGTAGCAGCAAACATGGTACCATGGGCTCTAGGAACAGACACAGGAGGGTCAATTCGCCAACCAGCATCACTATGTGGAGTAGTTGGATTAAAACCTACATATGGATTAGTATCTAGGTATGGAGTTGTTGCATTTGCATCATCACTAGACCAAGTAGGAGTATTAACCAAAGATGTACAAGACTGTAGCGAACTTCTAAATATAATAGCAGGAAAAGATGAGAAAGATACAACTTCAGTAGATGTAGGAAAAAAAGATTATACAACTTCATTGAGAAAAGATGTAAAAGGATTAAAAATAGGAGTTCCAAAGGAATTCTTTGCAGAGGGAATAAATGCAGAAGTAAAAGAAAAAATACTAGCTACAATTGAAGAATACAAAAAAATGGGAGCAGAGGTAGAAGAATTTTCATTAGATGTTGCACAATATGCATTAGCTACATATTACATAGTTGCTTGTGCAGAGGCAAGTTCAAATTTAGGAAGATTTGATGGAATTAGATATGGATATAGAACAAAAAACTTTAAAGATTTAAAAGAATTATACAAAAATTCAAGAAGTGAGGGCTTTGGAGCAGAAGTAAAAAGAAGAATAATATTAGGAACTTATGTATTATCTTCAGGTTATTATGATGCATATTATAAAAAAGCACAACAAGTTCGTACATTAGTAATGAATGAATTTGATAAAGCATTTGAGAAATATGATGTAATAATAACTCCAACAAGTCCAACAACAGCATTTAAGATAGGACAGAAATCAAATAATCCATTAGAAATGTATTTATCAGATATATGCACAGTATCTATAAATATAGCAGGACTTCCAGGAATATCTATTCCTGTAGGTGTTGATAAAGATAATATGCCAATAGGTATGCAGATTATAGCAAATAAATTCCAAGAAGAGACTATTTTAAATGTTGCATATGCCATGGAACAAAAATTGAAATTTAGAGAAAATCATAAACCAAATATAATTTAAAGGTAGATGAAAATAGTAAATTGAAACATCTACTTTCAGAGAAAAATCAGAAAAGTAAATGAAAAAGATAATAATCATGAATCAAATGGAACAAGTGATAGAGGAGGAGAATAAATGACAAGGAATGACTATGAAGTAATAATAGGACTAGAAGTCCATGCAGAATTATCAACAAAAACAAAGATATTCTGTAGTTGTAAAACAGAATTTGGAGGAGCACCAAACACACAAACTTGTCCAATATGTATGGCAATGCCAGGAACATTACCAGTACTAAATGAAAAGGTAGTAGAATATGCTGTAAAAGCAGGACTTGCTACGAACTGTAAAATATCAAGAGACAGCAAAAATGATAGAAAAAACTATTTTTATCCTGACTTACCAAAAGCATATCAAATATCACAATTTGACAAGCCACTATGCTATGAAGGATATATAGATATAGATATGCCAGAAGGAAAAAAGAAGATAGGATTAACAAGAATTCATATAGAAGAAGACTCAGGAAAATTAAATCATGATGACTTAGGTGGAGGAACATTAGTAGATTTAAATAGAGCGGGAGTACCTTTAATAGAGATAGTATCAGAGCCAGACTTAAGAAGTGCAGAAGAAGTAGAACAATATTTAAGAAAACTAAAATCTATATTAGAATATATAGAAGTTTCAGACTGTAAAATGCAAGAAGGATCACTTCGTGCAGATGTAAATGTTTCCGTTCGCAAAAAAGGAGAAACTAAATTTGGAACGAGAACAGAAATGAAAAATATGAACTCTTTTAGAAGCATAATAAGAGCTATAGAATATGAAGCACAGAGACAAATTGATGTAATAGAAGATGGTGGACAAATATATCAAGAAACACTTAGATGGGATGATGTATCAGGAAAAACATTTTCAATGAGAGAAAAAGAAGATGCACAAGATTACAGATATTTTCCAGACCCTGATTTAGTTGCAATAAAGCTTACAGAAGAGTATATTGAAAATATCAAAAATAGTCTTCCAGAATTACCAGAAAGCAGAAAGAAGAGATACTTAGAAGAATATAAGTTATCTGAAAAAGATGCTAAACTTATAACATCTTCAAAATATTTATCAAATTTATTTGAAGAAGCATCAAAAATTTCAGGAAACAGTAAAGCTGTAAACAATTGGATTATTTCAGATATATCTAGAATTTTGAACGAAACAGAAACTGAGCCAAATGAAATACCTTTTGATAGTAAACAACTTGCTAAATTAGTAATGTTAATAGACAATGGGACTATCAGTTCAAGTATTGGTAAGAAGGTTTTAGAAGAATTATTTGAAAATCCAAGAGACCCAGAAAAAATTATAGAAGAAAAAGGATGGATTCAAATTTCAGATGAGTCAGCAATAAAAGAAGTAGTCAATAAAATATTAGAAGCTAATCCACAATCTATTGCTGATTATAAAGCTGGTAAAGATAGAGCATTAGGATTTTTGGTTGGTCAAGCTATGAAGGAAACCAAAGGTAAAGCTAATCCTCAATTGCTAAATAAAATGTTTTTAGAACAATTAAATAATTAAATAATTTAAAAAGAACCAAGTATTTTTTGCAAAATATTAGCAGAATAAACTTAGTTCTTTTTAATTAGTCTATCGTAAAATTATATCTACTGCATAGCCACAAATAATGAATTCTACTGCAAGAGTTAAACTAAATTTGAAAAGATTAATTCCTATGTCAAAAAATAAAAGATTTGTTGAAAAATGTAAATATGTAATCAATAATAAACATGAAAAAATAGATAATATAAAACAAAATGCTAATCCATATTTCATGATTTTACTGATTTTTGAGTCTATGCGTTTAAAATTGTCTATAAATTGTTTAACCATAATAAAATCACCTCATTAAAATAATTAATATCATATACATGTTAACATAACACGAAGAAACAATCAAATGAAAATATTGTCAATTGATAAAAGTATGTGTTGTAACCAAAGGAAGAATTTTGTCATATTATGTATAAAGGAGGAAAAATAATGTTAAGTCGTAGATATAGAAAATGCCATTGCATGAATAACCATGCTCATGTTACTAAAGAGTTAATGGAAGAAAAATGTCAAAATACATGCAATTGTATGGAAAAATATAATAATGATTGCGATTGTGGTTACGAAGAAGAATATGATGTTTTTCCAAGTAATCCAATGTTAGCTCAAAGCTATGTTCCTTTTCAATATATGGATCAAACATTTAAACCTTGTGTTGGTTTAAAAATGGGGACAATTTTCCCTGAATTAGTTAGCCCTTATGAACCAGGTCAATCTATGGAAGAAATTGCTTATATTGAAAAAACTAATAAAATTGGAGAGGGGTGTAATAGATGATGATAGCAGATAATATGGAAAATAGAAATATGGGATGTTCTTGTGGTAATAACAATAATGATAATATGTGTCCTTTTAATTCTGATAATATGTCTACTGTATATGTTATGAATAATAATGACTGTGATGAATCTAGAATGGATAGAGAAGAAATGATGAAGCATATTAAGTGCTATCAATTTGCTATTATTGAACTTGCTTTATATCTTGATACTCATCCAGATGATAGTAAAGCTTTATGCCTTCACAAAAAATATTCTAGAGAATTAAAAGATTTGACTGACAAATATCAAAAGGTTTATGGTCCTCTTACTATTAATTACCCTTGTAATAAATGGAGATGGCTTGAAGAACCATGGCCTTCGTTTGGTTTGGGAGTAGCTACTTATCTACAATTTTGTATATAAAATAATAGAAAAATAGAAGAAAAGGTATGAAATTTTTATTATTTTTTTGAAAATATTTTTTACATATCAATAATTTTTGAAAATATTATAAAATAAGGAATTGGACAAACTGTTTTCTATAGTTTAAGACACCATTGAAAAATTGTGGCTTAAACTAGGAAAAAGATAAGAGATAAATTAAAAAAGATAGTACAAAAATTTTTTACTAAAAAATAGAAAATGAAAATTAAAAAGATATGATAATTTTGTAGATTATCATATCTTTTTAAATATAAAAACAAAAAATTACCTTATAAGAGATTTTGCACAAGTTTTTCTGCTTTTTTCACTAATTTTAACATCTGTGCCATTTCCAGATTCATCAACCAACATTCTATATGGCTCTGACATTGGTTGTTCAATAAGTTTGTCAATGTTTTTAATATTCTCTTTGTTGAAGTTTTGGTCAAATTTCTCCTGTAATTCTATTTTCATATTTTTTTCATCCTCCTTAACTATTTAGTTTGTGAGATTGTTTCTAATTTTATCAATATCTGATTTTTCGAGTGATAAAGAAACACGTTCGAGTTCAGATAATTCTGCAACTACTTTTTGAATTTCTTTGTTATACATTTCAATTTGAGATAATAATTTTTGCCTCATCTGCTTTTTTGCTAATTCTTTAACTTCTACTAAAGAATAGTTTTTTTCTTCAGAAAGCACAAAACAATTCTCTAAGTAATTACTTGTAGATAAAGAAGTTATAGCAAAATACTCACCTTCAAAAAAAATCAAGTTACATTTAATTGAACAGCCAATTAAATTTTTATTTGTTTCATCTGTACGAGAATTAGCTTCTAATTCAAGCATTTTAAAGAAATCTTCATAACCAGATTCACATTCAATCTGCTCTATCCCATTAGTAATATGTAATTTACCATCTAAAGTATATGGAGTAAATCCAAACGTAAAACTTCTTCGGTTTTCATTCAAAACCACACTTTTCACTACTACTACACAGAACGATAAAAAATTATTCATTTTGTTTCCTCCTTGCCAATTGGCTTTCATTTTGCTGTTAATAGTTACTATCTATTAAAACTCCTCTGATGTGTTTCTTATAGGAGATTATACAGTTATTAAATCTATCTTATTTTATCACATCCTCTTTGATATTTCAATACAAACAACTTTTATCAGAACAAAAGTTTGAAAATCTATTGACATTGAAACAATTATATAATAAAATACAAACAAGAGTTTTGCAAAATGTTATGCAAGGAGGAAGATTAAATGGAAAATAATAAATTAGAAACAATTTCGAATCTTTTTGAAGGAAAAGAAATAAGGAGTTTGTGGGATTCTGAGAAAGAAGAATATTATTTTAGTGTTGTTGATGTTATTAGTGCTTTAACAGATAGCAATATTCCTAAAAGGTATTGGTCAGATTTAAAAAGAAAATTAGATGAAGAAGGAAGTCAGTTGTACGAAAATATCGTACAACTGAAAATGAAATCTAAAAAAGATGGAAAGACTTATGAAACAGATACATTGGATACAAAAGGAATTTTAAGATTAATAGAATCTGTACCAAGTTCAAAAGCCGAACCTTTTAAAGTATGGCTTGCACAAATGGGAAATGATAGAATAGATGAAATATTTGATCCAGAAATTGCTGTAAATAGAGCAATAGATTATTATAGAAGTAAAGGTTATGATGATAAATGGATTGAAGCACGATTAAAAGGTATTTTGGATAGAAGAAAATTAACAGACATATGGAAATTAAATGGAATTAAACAAAATTATGAATATGCAATATTAACTAATGAAATATATCAGAGTTGGTCTGGAATGAAAGCAAGTGAATACAAAAATTATAAAAATATTAGAAAAGAGTCATTAAGAGATAACATGACAGATGTTGAAGTAGCTCTAACAGATTTAGGAGAAATAGCAACTCGTGAACTTGCAAAGGAACATAAACCTTATGGACTAGAAGCAAATAGAAAAGTTGCTAATATGGGAGGAAATGTTGCAAAAGTTGCAAGAGATGATTTAGAGAAAAAATTAGGAAAAAGTGTTATTAGCAATAAAAATGCTTTAAATTATAAATATTTAGAAGACAACAAATTAAGCAAAAATAATATCTTGGAAGACAAGAAAAAATTATAAAAATAAATGAATTTGTTCCATTTTTGAATAAGTTCGTTTGTTGGTAAACGGATAAATAAATCTAATAATGAAGATTAATGTTAGGAACACAAATATAGAATATTATAAAATTGCGTTCCCATCAAATTTTATAAAAAGTCATTGACATTAGTATAAGACGAAACTATAATGAAATATATAGATTTTGGCGATAAAATCTATTAGAATTACTATGCATAAAAAGTGTAAACACTTTTTGAACTAAATATAAAAACAAAAAATCTGCTTATTAAGTGGATTTTTTTGTTTTGCTTTAATATATATTAAATAGAGGTGACTTTGCTTGGAAGAAAAGGTTTTAGAAAGCTATACAGAAGAAAGAAAATCCTTAACAGAACTAATACAAGAATGGATAAATGAAAATTATTCAAAATTATATTGTAATACAAAAAAAGAAGATATAGAATATTTAAAGTAGATAAGTAGTTATTAAAATAGCTCGAAGATAAGGAGGTAGTAATGCAAGAGTTATATGATAACTATTTTAACATATTAAAAGATGACATATGGAAAGTTGCAATATATGCTAGATTATCTAGAGAAGATGAAAAAGACGAAAAGTATAAGGGACAGTCTGAAAGTATTGAAAATCAAATAAAATATCTACAGTCTATAGTTACTAAAAAAGGTTGGATATTGGTTGATATTTATAAAGATGATGGTTATACTCGGAACCAATTTTGATAGACCAGATTTTAAAAGAATGCTTGCAGATATTGAAGAAGAAAAAATCAACCTTGTAATTACAAAAGATTTATCAAGGCTTGGTAGAGATTATATAGAAACAGGAATGTATGTTGAAAAGATTTTTCCATCAAAAAACATAAGATATATTGCCGTAAATGATAATGTAGATACATTTGATAAAAAAAACTCTAATAATGATATGACACCATTTAAAGCAGTAATTAATGATATGTATGCAAAAGATACTTCAAATAAAGTACGTTCTACTATTCTTACAAAAGCAATTAATGGAGAATGTATAAAAGCATTTTTACCATATGGATATAAAAAAGATGCATCAAATAAAAATAAGATATTAGTAGATGAAAATGTAGTAAATAATGTGAAAATGATTTTTGATTTATATAAATCTGGTTATTCTAAAACTGAAATTGCAAAAAAACTAAATGAATTAAATATAGAAACCCCTTTAAAATATAAACAAACAACTACTAATTATTATAACCCAAATTCAAATACTACTTATAAATGGAATAGCACTGTTATAAATAAAATACTAAGGAATCAAATTTATGTAGGAGATTTAGTGCAAATGCAGTATACAAAAGTGAATTACAAAATAAAGAAAATTGTAAAAGTAGCTAAAGATGAACAAATAGTAATACAAAATAATCATGAGGCTATTATAGATAGAAATACATTTAATACTGTTCAAGAAATGTTAGATAAGAAGACTAATGAGTGGAATTATAGTACTAGAAACAAACATTTATTAACTGGTCTTGTGTTTTGTAAGTGTGGTAGCAGAGTTACATATAATAAAAATTATGGTAAAGTATCAAGATGTATTTGCTCTAGCTATAAGAAATATGGTAATAAGTTTTGTTCTAATATTCATTTAAAAGAAGCGGAACTCTTAGATATGGTTGCAGACTCCTTAAAGGAAAATGTAAATGAGTATTTGAATTTTAAGGATTTAAAATATCCAACATTACAAGTTAAAGATAATACAAAACAGGAATTAGCAAAATTATCAAAGAAAAAAGAAGAACTAAATAAAGCGATTAGCAGTTTGTATGAGGATAAAATGGAAGAAAATATTTCAATACAAACATTTAAAGTGTTAATTGCTAAATATGAAAAACAGCAAAAGCAATTAAATAGTGAAATATCTTTGCTTTCAAAGACAAAAGAAAATGCGCAAGAATTTAATCCTAAACAATTAGAAGAAGTAATGAAAAATTTATTAGAGTTTGATACTATAAATGAAGAAAATAAGACTTTAGTTTTCAAATTAATAGATAAAATTATAATAGATGATGATAAAATTAATATTAGTTATAAATTTTATAATAAAATAGAGTTATAATTCCTCCGAAACGAACCAAGGGTGGCCTTGGGAAAGGGGGAATATTTAATGTGGACTTATAATAAAATGCTTGAATATCCTATAAATATTAAGTGTAGAGATTTAAAACTAGCTAAAAATATTATTTCACAATATGGTGGACCTGATGGAGAACTAGCAGCTTCTCTTAGATATTTATCTCAAAGATTTGGTATGCCTAATCAAAAGTCTAAAGCTATTTTAAATGATATAGGAACAGAAGAATGTGTACCATGATGTTGTCAATAGCTAAAGACATAATTACAATCTTAGCTATTGACTGTAAAATGTTATATTTTAGGTATTTTGGGGTATATATGTAATTCAAAATTAGTAGGGTCAGAATCACTTTTTATTGCTTTTTCTGTTTTTAAATATTTAACTTTTGCAATTATACTTTTTAGTAAACTATTTTTATCTTCAGCAGTTTCTAGCTTATCATATAAATCAATTATATTTTCTAATTTAGGTATCATAGTTTCTTTTTCATTTTTCATTTGATTATTTTTATTTAACAGTTCATTGTATTCTTTTAGTTTGTTTTCTAAAATTTCAATATTGTCTTTTATAGCTTTTGAACGACTAATGAACTCATCTTTACTATAAATTTCATTTTCCAAAAAATCATAAATTTTATCAAGTTTAGTATTTTCTTTTTCTAATTCTTTTTTGGTAGTAGATATAGACTTTTCAATTATTTTAGTATTTTCAGTATTTGAATTATCTTTAATTTCGTAATCTACTTTATAATTTTCAAGCCATATTTTTAAAGCTTCAATTATTTTGTTTTCTACAATATAAAGCTTAGAACTTACATTATCACATTTTGAATTAGAACATATAAGAGTTGCAGGTTTGTTTGCTTTTGTATAAGGTCGTCTTTGCATTGGTTTGCCACATTTTTCACAAAAGACTAATCCAACTAATGGATTTTGAACTTGATGACTATGTTTCACTTTTGGAGTATTTTGTTTTCTTTTTTCTTGTACTAAATCCCAAGTTTTATTATCAATAATAGGCTCATGTAATCCATCATAAATTAAATAATCTTGATTACGGGGTCTACTAATGATAAGATGTCCATTTTTCGTTTTCTTTTTTTGTTTTCTTCTATTCCAAACAATTTTACCAATATAGGTAGGATTAGAAAGAATATCTTTAACAGAAGAAATAGTCCATTCATTAGAAATTCTAGGTTTTAAATTCATATCATTTAACTGTTTTACAACTGAATTTATAGTGTTACTTTCAAAGGTATATAATCTAAAAATTTCTTTAACAATAGGTGCTTCATCTTGATTTACAGATAAAGAATAGCCTTTTGAATCTTTTAGTTTAACTCTATCATATCCAAATGGAGCAATATTGCCAACGAATTTACCTTCAGAAACAGAAATTTCACGACCTCTTTGTAGACGCCTATTGATTGTCTTATATTCTCTTCTAGACATAAATAAGCCAAATTCAAAATATTCTTCATCAAATTCATTATCTGGGTCATAAGTTTTAACAGGTGTAATAATTTTTGTATGAGAATATTTAAAAGCCTTTGAAACTCTACCTTGATCAGCAGTATCTCCACGAGCAAGTCTTTCTACTTCAACAACTAAAACACCAGTCCATTTTTCATTTTCAACATCTTTAAGAAGTTTTTGCATTTCTTTTCTTTCACTAATCGTTTCACCACTTACAACTTCTCTATAAATTTTTGAAATATGTAGGTTTCGTTTTTTAGCTAAAGTAGTTAGAATTTTTTCATGTCTTGCTAAAGTTTCGCCTTCTCCATATTTTTCAGATTCTATATCTTCTCTTGATTTTCTTAAATATATTGCATATGTGCCATCTTGCACATTTCCTCCTTTCCTTGTAATTTGTCTTTAACTTAAGCTTATTATATCTGTAATTGCAACAAATTACAACAAAGAAGTATTTATTTTTCTTATTAAATTAATAATAACATTATCTATGTATTCTTTTTGAGTATTTACATTTTCTACAATGTAATCATCATAAAATTTTACTTTAGTATTTTCAATAGTATATTCTTCTATTAACATATAAATCGCCTCTTTAAAATTTATGAAAAAAAGATAAAAAAATACCCAAGACAACTTGTCTTGAGCAAATTTATATCTTTCAATGCTAACATTATATGATGAGAAATTTATAAAATCAATTCCCTTTTATTTCCCTTTTTTCTATTTGTAAAGATAATTTTAATCTCGAATAAAAATAATATCAAGAGTAAATAAACTCACTTTGTTCGCTCTTGACATTATTTTTATTCGAGATTTTGTAACAATTAAGCAAATGTAAGGATAAATATGTTTTATAAATATTGACAAAACACTATGAAAAATTGTTGATTTATGGTATAAAATAGAAGAATAGGAGAAAACGATGAAAAGATTATTACGAATAAGTTTTAATTCTGCAATATTTTCACTAATACCAATACTTTCATGGTTTATGTTAGGATTACTAGTAGATAAAAATTTAGTAAATGTGTTTACACTAACATATCCTTTGCAATTTATATGGGCATTAATGAAAAGTATATTTGCAACAGGGGCTAATATAAGTAAAGAAAAAGATAAAAATGATAATGCTGTTTTGTCAGGAATGACAATAGGAATGATAGTAGGATTTATTGTATTTGGAATATTTGCAATTAATGTAAGAAAATATATAGAGTTTATGAATATGGATTATGAGGTTTATAAAGAATTTGCTTTATATTCTATTTTTCAACTATACATACAATTAATATTTTCTTTTGTATTAGAAAAATTATATTTTGAAGATAAAGAAAAATTAGCAAATAAGTATTGTATGCAATTGAATTTGTTAAATTTTGTAGTATTGATATTATCTGCAATAATATTAAAAAGTAAAATGCAAATTGTAGTTGTTACATTGATAACGATATTGATATATACTGCTTATGTTACAATAAAACAATATAAAAGATTTAAGTTTGTAATAAATATTATAAACTGTTTAAGATATGAGTCAGTTGAGATATGTAATAATATATTATTTTTCTTAATATTTTTATTTGGATTAAGTAATGCATTACAATTTGGAGAAAAATATATATTAGCATTAAATTTTGTAGCATTAATAACAGATACACAATGGGATTCATTTGAAGCTATAAAAACAGTTGCTAAAATAGACATAAGTAAAGAGAAATTTAACTATAAAAATCATAAAATGAATGCATATAAATTATTAGGTATTCTACTTACAACTGTTTTTATAATGCTTATAGTCTCTTTAAGATATTATAATTTAGATTTTAAAATCACAACTATTTATTTAAGTTTTGAATTAATTAACTTTATAATTTATCCAATATATAGTATAAAAACAAGTTATTTACAGTTAGAAAAGTATGAAATAAAAGTAACAGCTAATAAATTGTTTGCTGGAATATTGAGAATGACAATGTCCTTATTAAAAACACCATATTGTACAGGAATAGGACAAGTAACATCATCACTATATCAATTTATTACTGTAAATATGATATTTCACAGAAATTTTGTAATCAATAAAAATGGAATTGTAATAAAAAAGGGCGGAAAAGATGAAAATATATGTACTTAGGCATGGTCAAACCAGTTGGAATGTAGATAGAAAAATACAAGGTAAACAAGATACTGAATTAAATGAAGTAGGAATTAAACAAGCATATGAAACAAAAGAAAAGTTTAATATGTTAAATATAGATTTAATTATGTGTTCACCATTAAAAAGAACAAAGAAAACAGCAGAAATTATTAATCAAGATAAGAATTTACATATAATTTATAGAAAGGAACTTATAGAAAGGGATTTAGGAGAATTTGAAGGAGAAGATTGTGAAACAGAAGAAGGCGATATTTACAATTACTATAAAAATGAAAGTAAAATGAAAATTGAACCAGTAGTAGAACTATGTAATAGAATTAACAAGCTATTAGAAGAGATAAAGAATAACTATAAAAGCAATACAATTCTTTTAGTAACACACAGTGGAACAGCCAGAGCTATTGAAGCATATTTTTATGGAATAGATAAAGATGGAGAATTACCACCAGAAAATTTAAGAAATTGTGAAATAAGAGAATATGAGTTTTAGGAGTAAAAGAAATGATATTTAGTATATTAGCATTTGTAGCATTATTTGTAAGTATATGTATTAAAGATAGAAAAAAATCACTATATGTACAATCATTAAATTGCTTTTTTGAAGCGGTATATGATTTTATTATATCAGCTTTTACAGGCGCAATATTAAGTATAATAAATTTAATAAGGACATTTATATTCATCAACAAAGAAAAGTTTAGTAAGTTAGTATATTTAATTGTTTTATTATTTTTTGAAAGTATAATTATAATAAATTGTTATTTATCATGGGCAGGTTGGATTTCTCTATTACCAACAATAGGTTCAATGATTAGAACATATTGTTTATGGCAGTCAGATATGAAATTAGTTAGAATTTCTGGAATAACAACTGGAATATTTTATGGTTCATATTATATTTATTATAAAAGTTGGTTTATGGTTTTAGGCGATTTAATTTTATTATTAATTGGTATTTATGAAGTTTATAAACATGATATAAAAAGAAAAAAGATAAAAAAGGAAATTTAACAATAAGCATATTTATTAAGTAGACATAAGCAAAATTTAAAGCTAAAACCTCATTAAGAATGAGGGCAGGAAAGCGGTATTAACATATCGCCTACACACATTGAAGGGCAAGCCTTCAAGAGTTAATAAAAGAACAAAAATTTTAAGCAAATTTGATGTGAAAATTAATTGGGTGAACTAACTCAAACCCGCTATTCTTCGTTGAAATTGAAAATAGTGAACTAAAAAATTAAAAAAGTTCACTCATTTTAGGCAAAAATTCACCAAGTGTACTAAATTTTTATAAAATATTTTAGAAAAATACACCAAATGAACTAAAAAATTTAATATTAGTTCACCTGGGGTATTAAAATTTTATAGATAATTTGAAATTGTGTATTATTCTTTTTTATAAAATTATAACAATCCAATTGACAAAAGAACGAATGTTTGATAATATATTGCAAATAAGAAATGAGGTTGATATTATATGGATAATAAATTAATCGGAAATGAAAATAATATTGTATTTTATACTGATGATGAAGATAATATTAAAGTTGAAGTTATGTTACAAGATGAAAATGTTTGGCTCGATATAGAATCTTTAGCTAGATTATTTAAAATAGACAGAACTGGAATTACAAGACATATAAATAATATTTATAAAGATAAAGAATTAGAAGAAAATAGCACATGTGCAAAAATTGCACATATGGGTAACAATGGGAAACAACAGTATTTTACAAGTTATTATAATTTAGATATGATAATTTCCATTGGATTTAGAGCAAATTCAAAACCAGCTATAAAATTTAGAACATGGGCAAATAAATTAATAAAAGAATATATGATAAAAGGATTTACATTAGATGATGATAGATTTTTAAAGGGTGGCAAAGTAAATGCACAATATTTTGATGAGTTATTAGAAAGAATAAAAACTATTCGTACAAGTGAAAGAATGGCTTATCAAAAAATAACAGATTTATTTATAGCAACAGCAGTTGACTATAATCCGAATTCAGAAGAAGCATATACATTTTTCAAAATCGTTCAAAACAAGTTGCATTATGCTATTTCTGGACATACAGCAGCAGAATTAATTTATGAAAGAGCAAATGCAGAGAAAGAACACATGGGACTTACAAATTGGAAAAATAGTCCAGATGGTTTAATATATAAATATGATGTAACAATAGCTAAAAATTATTTAAATGAAGAAGAATTGAAAAAATTAAATGATTTAACCAATTTCTTTATAGTATTTGCTGAAGATGAAGCTAAAGAAAGACATATCATGACAATGCAAAATTGGATTGATGCAACAGACGATTTATTAAAATTTAGAAGAAAGAAAGTATTAGATAATGCAGGTTATATATCTCATAAAGAAGCAATAGAAAAGGCTGAAAACGAATATGAAAAATTTAAAGTAAAACAAGATATGCAATATATTTCTAGTATGGATGAAATGTATCAGAGATATTTAGATGAAAATAATAACAAATAAACTTAAGTTCACTTAGTGTACTAATTCAGTTCACCAAGTGAACTTTTTCTATTTTACAGACAATAGCACTAAATTTTTTAAAGTGACATCATCGTGGAACCGAAGAATTAGCACACTTAGAAATGGTAGGAACAATTGTACACCAATTAACAAAAGGAGCGACAATAGAAGAAATAAAAGAAGCAGGGTTAGACCCATATTATACAGATCATGGATTAGGGGTATATCCACAAGCAGCAGCAGGATTTCCATTCACAGCATCAGTATTAGCAGTAAAAGGAGACCCAATAGCTGACTTACAAGAGGATTTAGCAGCAGAACAAAAGGCAAGAGCAACTTATGAAAAACTAATAGATTTAAGTAAAGACAACCCAGATGTAATAGATCCTCTAAAATTCTTAAGAGAAAGAGAAATAGTACATTTCCAAAGATTTGGAGAAGCACTAAGAGGAGTACAAGATAAATTAGCAGAAAAACAATTCTATATGAATGATATGAATTGCAAGAATTAAATAACCAAAATAGGCAAGAGTTCAAAAATCGAACTTTTGCTTATTTTTTTGTTAAACAAAACACAATCGGATAAAAAATACAACATAACTTTACAAAATATACCAAAAATGGTATGATTTGGAAGAAGGAAAGAGGAAAAGAAATGGCAAAGAAATATCTAGAAAAAAATGTATTAGATGCATCACTAGAAAGATTAGAAATAATATTCAAAAACTTTAATAATATATATTTTAGTGTCAGTGGCGGAAAAGATAGTTCAGTAATGGTACAATTAGCAAATATAGTAGCAAAAAAAATGAACAGAAAATTCGATGTACTATTTATTGATTTAGAAGCACAATATAGAAATACAATAGAGCATGTTGAAGAATTGAAAAGATTATCACAAATAAGAGACTTTTATCATATAACATTGCCAATAGCGTTAAGAAATGCTGTATCAGTATTACAACCAAAGTGGATATGTTGGGAAGAAGAAAGCAGTTATTTATGGGTAAGAGATATGCCAAAAAATAGTATTAATGTAAATAATTGTCCTTTCCAATGGTTTAAAAAAGGAGAGGAATTTGAAGAATTTATAGTACAATTTGCCAATTGGTATCAAAAAAAATATAAAGGAAAAGTAGCATGTGGTGTAGGAATTAGAACAGATGAAAGTTTAAACAGATTCAGGACAATAGCATTCCAAAACAAAAAAATAACATATGAAGATTATAATTGGACAACAAAAGTAAAAATCAGTGAAAGGCATATAGATGCATATAATTTTTATCCAATTTATGATTGGACAGCAGAAGACATTTGGGGAGCAGTAAGCCAATTGAATTTAAAATTTAACAATATATATGAACTAATGTATAAAAATGGGGTAAGTATATATGAACAAAGGCTTTGCCAACCATATGGAGATGACCAAAGAAATGGACTAGACCAGTTTAAAGCATTAGAATATGATACTTGGAGTAGAGTATTAAACAGAGTAAATGGAGTTAATTTCGGAAATATATACTGCAAAACAACAGCATTAGGAAATATAAAATCATGTAAGCCAGACTTTATGTCTTGGCAAGAATATACAGTGTTTTTATTAGAGAGCATAGGAATTTATAATGAGGATTTAATGATGCATTATTACAGAAAGATAAAAAAATTTATGATATGGTATAGTTGCAAATATGGAATAGAAATAAAAGACATTCCAGATATAGCAGACTGCAAATTAGAAAGTCAAAAGAAGGTGATATCATGGAGAAGAATAGCGAGAGCGATAGAAAAAAATGACTTTTATTTAAGAAGATTATCTTTTGCACAAACTAAAAATGATGATTTAGAATTAATGGAAATGATACATAAATGGGACAACCTATTAAATAAAACAACTCTAACAGATGATAAGATTTTACAAAGAATAATTGAAGAAAAATGTGTTTAGGAGGAGAAAATATGGTTATAAAAATGACAAATAAAGATAAAAGATTTTATCAATATATGGGAAAGTTTTTTGGGTCAAGAATAATAGAAAAACAAACAAATGATAGAATATATGATGACAACGATAAAGAATGGTATATTTATATAGAAGAAGATAAAGTAATGGCATTTATATCAATTAGTCAGAGGAAAATAAAAAATATATATGCAATAAAAGAAAAATATTTAGAAGAACTATTAAAAGAGATAAAAAACGAAAATAATATTACATATAGTATTGTAACAAATTCATATGAAGAAATATACAAAAAATGTGGATTTAAAGTTTATAAAGACAATACTTATAAAAATTTTGTAACAATATATATGGAAAAAGAACTAGCAATTAAATAGTATAATATCGAAAGGAAAAATGTAGAAATGAATAAAATAGAATTTCCAGTATTAAATGTAAAAATGGTAGATATAGATAAAGTAATTGCCAATGATTATAACCCGAATAAGGTAGCACCTCCAGAGATGCAACTATTAAAACATTCTATTGAAGAAGATGGATATACACAACCAATTGTAACATACTATGATAAAAAAAGAGATATTTATATAGTAGTTGATGGATTCCATCGTTATAGATGTGCAAAAGAATATTTTCATTTAAAACAAATTCCAGTTGTAACAATAGACAAAGATTTAGAAAATCGTATGGCAAGTACAATTAGACATAATAGAGCAAGGGGGACACATCAAATTATAGATATGTCAAATATTGTCTTAACATTATCACAAAATGGTTGGAATGAGGCAGATATATCAAAGCACTTAGGAATGGAATTAGATGAAGTAATCAGACTAAAACAAATTACAGGATTAAAAGAAGTTTTTTCAAATCACAAATTTAGTAAGTCTTGGGAAGAATACGAAGAAAACACTATTATGCAAAAAATTCACAGCGAATTATTAGATTCAAAAGAGAGTAAATTAAATAATAAATAAGACAATGTTTGCTAATGAGATAATATTTATACAAACATATATAGAAATGCCTATTTTTAAATTTTAAAAATAGGCATATAAAATACAGGAATTCCGCTGGAATATGGAGCAATATCATATTGCTGAAAGAAAATAGCAATACTATTAGAAGAAGTTATATAATAATTTTCTAAACTAAAAGTATTTAAAACTAATTCACAGTAATTATCAAAAAATTGAGTAGGATTTGTTTGTAACTGGCTTTGTATTTGATTATTAACATTTTTCAAAATATCAATTATATAATAAGGGTTATTAGGGAATAAGTTAGATAATGGAATGCTTTTTCCAGAACGTAAATCCCAATTTTGTGAAGTTCTAATAGTATTACCATGTGCACCGCCAGTAAATTCATAATTATCTTCATAAAGACTGATAATAAAATCATTGTTATAAGTAATTGTATATTCTTGTATTACTTCATAAATCATAACAGGATAGCCATGTGCTGTATTGTATTCATATAATTGAATAGCATCTTTAAATAATTGATTAACTATATAATTTTCTAAATTCATAGCTTTTGATTTGTTATATTCGTTAAAAATATTGCTACCTAATTTATAATAAGATGAAGTAATTTCAGGATATTCAATTCTATAAGTTAAAATTACTATACCATTATACTTAAGCTCATTTTTTAATTCTCTTTTTTCTACTTTATTCATATCAAGACCTCCTGACGATACCATATTGATTAGTTACAGGGTCTTGAAAGTAACCTATATGAGGTGGAAAATAAGTAAAAAATACAAAATCCAAAAATAGAGTTATTAAAACTACAAAAGCAATAAAATTGTTACAGTTATGATTTGAAACTAGATTTTTATAAGCCACACACTCTCCTAATAAAACTGCAACAAAAAAACTACCAATATCTAAAATAGCAATATTTGTTCCTAGTATTCCAGTATAAGTATAAAAAAATATAGTTACAAAAGAAAGAGCGGTAATTATACCTAATACTTTAGAGCAAAGATAGTTAGAAGAATATCTTTTTATAAAAAAGTATCCAATAATTGTAGTAAATAACATAGGGAAGAAAAGTAATTTTAAATGTTCCCATGTACTTTCATTAACACTACTAAATGTAGCAACAAAAGGATTGTAATTTGACCATTCATATGTAAAATGCAATAAAGTTCCTAAAACCATTGAAAATACTATAGAAAATAATTGGAACTTTAAAATTTGTTTTTTATTTACCATATAAAACCTCCACTTAACTAATTATATGCAAATATTTCTAAAAAAGAGATACAAAATGGCATATGAAAAAGAAGAAAATAACAACCTATGTATTATTTTCCTCTTTATTTTTAAAATATGCACAATCAGAACTACAAGATAGAGTTGAATTTACTATAACCTCATAACAACACTTTCCATCTTGCTGAAAAATGCAATTAGAAGAACAATTAATATTAGTCAAGAAAATCACCTAAAAATATTATCTCAAAAAACAAACATAATATACTTAATTTATAAAATTTATTATTGATGATTTAAATAATAATTACAAAATTTATTAATAGAACAATTAGAGCATTTAGGACTTCTAGCAATACAAGTATTTCTACCATGCCAAACAAGTAAATGATTAACATCTTTCAAATCATTTTTAGCAAATATTTTTAACAAATCTTGCTCAATTTTTTCAGGAAGTTGTTCTGAAGATAAACCAATCAAATTAGAAATTCTTTTGGCATGGGTATCTACAGCGATACCTTGAGCCATACCAAATGCTTCAAGCATAACAACATTAGCACTTTTTCTACCAATTCCAGGAAGAGACATAAGCTCATCCATAGTTTGAGGAACAATACCATTAAATCTATCTAAAACCTCTTTAGCACATGCTTTTATATTAGCAGCTTTATTTTTGTAAAAGCCACATGAATGAACTAAAGATTCAAGTTCTTTAATATCAATATTTGAAAAATCTTCAATAGTTTTACATCTTTTAAATAATTCAGGAGTAACTTTATTAACCCTTTCATCAGTACATTGTGCAGAAAGCATAACAGCTACTACCATTTGAAAAGGTGTTACAAAGTCTAAACTACATGTTGCATCTGGATATGTTTTTCTTAATATTTCAATTAATTCTTTTGATTGTTCTTTATTTAATTTTATATTTTTTGCTACCATTTTTATCACCATAAATATTATACAAAATAAAATAAAAGTGTGTCAATGGGGACGTTCTTTTTGACACATTGTCTAATTAAAATATAAGAATTAAATGCCAAGAATAGTACAAAGAACGGTTGGTTGTAAACACTTTGGAGATTAATAGAAAAAAATTTAGCAGAAGGTATTGACAAGTGCTAAAAAAGGGTATAATATATATGCGTTAGCAGTCAAAAGTAAAGAGTGCTAAAAACTCTGGAAAGCCAAGAAAGGAGTTCTAAATTGCTAGAAGAGAGAAAAAAACAAGTTTTACAAGCAATTATAGAAGAATATATAAATACAGCAGAACCAGTAAGTTCAAATTCATTAGTAGAAGGGTATGGACTAGAATATAGTAGTGCAACAATTAGAAATGAAATGGCTGAATTAGAAAAAATGGGTTATTTAGATAAACCCCATACATCAAGTGGAAGAGTGCCATCGGAAAAAGGTTATAGATTTTATGTAGACGAATTACTAAAAGATGATAATATAAGTATTGAAGAAATAAAATACATAAGTGATAAGTTAGAAACAAAAGTAAATGAAATTGAAGACTTAACACAAATAACAGCAAATACAATATCTGAAATAACACATTATACAACAGTATCAATTGGTCCACAAGTTAAAGAACAAAATATTGAAGAAATCAAGTTTATATTATTAGGAACAAAAATGCTAATGGCAGTAATATTAACAGACAATGGATTAATAAAGGAAACAATAATAAAATTTGATGAAGACATTAATGAGAAGCAAGTAGAAACCTTAAATTATATGTTCAACAACAAATTAAAAGGAAAACCTTTAAGTGAAATAAATGGAAACTTAGAAGATTATTTATATGAAGAAATGTCATATAGTGTAAAAGTAATAAAGCCAATAATAGACCAAATAAAAAAGGTAATACAGCAAGAAACAATACATTTAGAAGGGCAGAACAAAGCTTTCGAATTACCAGAATTTAATAGTTTAGAAATAGCCAAGAATTTTATGAATGTTCTAGACACAAAAGATTTAATGACAGATATGTTAAATACTGGGTTTGCTCAAGATATTAATGTATATATAGGAGACGAAAACGAAAAAGAAGAACTAAAAGATTTTAGTATTGTAACATTTAAGCATAAGGTAGGAAATAAAGATTTAGGGACAATAGGAATAATAGGACCTAAAAGGATGAACTATTCAAAAGTAATTTCAGTAATGAAATATATAAGCAAAAAACTAAACGAAAAAAATTAAGATTTACAGTTCACAATTTGATATATATAATTAATAGTAATCAAACTTTAGATAAATTTTCTAGCTAGTGGGAATTTTTGCTAACTAGAAAAAAAGTACAAATAAAAAATATATACACAATAAAGAAAGAAGGTATAAAATGTCAGAGGAAAAAGAAAATAACCAACAAATTGAGAAAGAAGATAATAAAGAAGAATTATCAAAGAAGCAAGAAGAAGTAGATGAATTAACAGATAGATACAAAAGAGTAATGGCAGAATTTGAAAATTATAAAAAGAGGTCACAAAAAGAAAGAGAAATGCTATACAATATGATATTATCAGATATAATCGAAAACATATTGCCAGTGGTAGACAACTTAGAAAATGCAGTAAAAGCAGAAACACAAGATATGAATTATAAACAAGGTGTTGAAATGGTACTAAAGCAATTTAAAGATGTATTAAGCTTAAAAGGTGTAGAAGAAATAAAGACGGTTGGAGAGATATTTGATCCAAGCTTACATGAGGCAGTAAGTAGTGTACAAGATGACACTAAAAAATCACAAGAAATAGTACAAGAATATAGAAAAGGATATAAGTTAGGAAGTAAAGTAATACGCCATTCGATGGTAGTAGTGGCAAACTAAGTTAGGTTAGCCGTAGAAATCTGCGATTTCGTATGGATAACTTATGGAAAAATGAGAAACATTTTTCCATACATTAAAAAGTTATTAATTTTAAATTAAATATAAAATTATAGGAAAGGAAGTAAACAAAAATGAGTAAAATTATAGGAATCGACTTAGGAACAACAAATTCATGTGTATCAGTAATGGAAGGAGGAGAACCAGTAGTAATAGCAAACAGCGAAGGAAATAGAACAACACCATCAATAGTAGCATTTTCAAAAAATGGAGAAAGATTAGTAGGGCAAATAGCAAAACGTCAAGCAGTAACAAACCCTGATAACACAGTAATATCAATAAAAAGAAAAATGGGAACAAGTGAAAAAGTAAAAATAGAAGAAGACACATTCACACCACAAGAAATATCAGCAATGATATTACAAAAATTAAAAGCAGATGCAGAAAGTTATTTAGGACAAAAAGTAACACAAGCAGTTATAACAGTACCAGCATATTTCAATGACAGTCAAAGACAAGCAACAAAAGACGCAGGAAAAATAGCAGGATTAGAGGTATTAAGAATAATAAATGAGCCAACAGCTGCAGCATTAGCATATGGAATGGATAAAGAACAAGACCAAAAAATAATGATATATGACTTAGGGGGAGGAACATTTGACGTATCAATATTAGACATTGGAGATGGTGTATTTGAAGTATTATCAACAAATGGAAATACACATTTAGGAGGAGACGACTTTGACCAAAAGATTATAGACTTTCTAGTAGAGGAATTCAAAAAGTCAAATGGAATCGATTTAAGTTCAGACAAAATGGCAATGCAAAGATTAAAAGAAGCAGCAGAAAAAGCAAAAATAGAATTATCAGGAGTACAACAAACAAATATTAATCTACCATTCATAACAGCTGATAGTACAGGACCAAAACACTTAGATGTAACATTAACAAGAGCAAAATTTGAAGAATTAATAAGAGATTTAGTAGAATCAACAGCAACACCTGTAAATAATGCATTAAAAGATGCAGGATTATCAGTAAATGATATACACAAAGTATTATTAGTAGGTGGATCTACAAGAGTACCAGCAGTACAAGAATTAGTAAAAAGAATAACAGGAAAAGAACCTGACAAAGGAATAAATCCAGATGAGTGTGTTGCAGTAGGAGCAGCAATACAAGGTGGAGTATTATCAGGAGATGTAAAAGACTTAGTATTATTAGACGTAACACCATTATCATTAGGAATAGAGACATATGGAGGAGTATTTACAAAATTAATAGAAAGAAATACAACAATACCTACAAAAAAATCACAAGTATTCTCAACAGCTGCAGATGGTCAAACATCAGTAGAAGTACATGTTTTACAAGGTGAAAGAGAAATGGCAGCATATAACAAAACATTAGGAAGATTCCAATTAACTGGAATACCAGCAGCACCAAGAGGGGTACCACAAATAGAAGTAACATTTGATATAGATGCAAATGGAATAGTACATGTATCAGCAAAAGACATGGCAACAGGAAATGAACAAAATGTATCAATAACTGCCTCAACAAACTTAACAGATGAAGACATAGAAAAGGCAGTAAAAGATGCAGAAGCTCATGCAGAAGAAGACAAAAAGAAGAAAGAAGAAATTGAAGTTAGAAACAATGCAGAAAGCTTAGTATATAATAGTGAAAAGACATTAGGAGAATTAGGAGATAAAATTAGTGGAGAAGAAAAATCAAAAATAGAAGAAGAAATACAATCTACTAAGAAAGCACTTGAAGGAAATAATACAGAAGCTATAAAAGAAGCAACAGAGAAATTAACAAAAGTATTCTATGAAATGAGTGAGCAACTATATAAAAATGCTAATCCAAATGCTGGAGCAGAAGGTGTAGACCCAAATGCAACTGCACAAGGCGGAGAAGATGGAAATGTATATGATGCAGACTATAAAGTAGAAGACGATGATAAAAAAGAATAATAAATTTACAAAAAATGTGCAACTGAGGAAAAGCTATTTCCTCAGTTAAAATATATTTTAAGAAAGGAGAGTGTTAGCTTTTAAAGCTAACATTTACTAGGAATAATGGCAGATAAAAGAGACTATTATGAAGTATTAGGTGTAGAAAAAACAGCAACAGAAGAAGAACTAAAAAAAGCATATAGAAAATTAGCAAAAAAATATCATCCTGATGCTAATCCTGACAACAAAAAAGAAGCAGAAGTAAAATTCAAAGAAGTAAATGAAGCATATGAGAACTTATCAGACCCACAAAAAAGAAAGATGTATGATCAATTTGGATTTAATGGACCACAAGGATTTGGAGGTGGTCAAGGTCCATTTGGTCAAGGTGGATATTATTCGTATGCTGGAGGATTTGATGGATTTTCTGACTTTGGAGATTTAGGAGATATATTTTCATCATTTTTTGGTGGAGGAAGAGCATCATCAAGAAGAAACAATGGACCTAGAAAAGGTGCTGACCTAAATCTAAATATAGAAATAACATTTGAAGAAGCATTTTTAGGTGTAGAAAAAGAAATAACAATAAATAGAAATGAAACTTGTAATACCTGTAATGGAACTGGAGCGAAGCCAGGAACAAGTGTAACAAAATGTTCTGTATGTAATGGAACAGGTCAAGTTAGGCAAGTACAAACTACAATACTTGGACAAATGCAAACAACAAGAACTTGTAGTAATTGCCATGGAACAGGGGAAGTTATAAAAGAGCCTTGTGATACTTGTAGAGGTAAAGGAACGGTTAGAAAGCAACCTAAAATTAAAGTAAAAATACCAGCAGGTATAGATGATAACCAAACAGTAGTATTAAGAGGAGAAGGAGAGCCAGGAGAAAAAGGTGGACCAAAAGGAGACTTATACATAACTGTTAGAATTAAAAAGCATAATATATATACAAGAAAAGGAGTAAATATATTTTGCGAAGTTCCAATAACTATAACACAAGCAACACTAGGTGCAGAACTTGAAATACCTATGGTAGATGGAACAAAGGAAAAATATAGAATTCCTGAAGCTACACAAACAGGAACCAAATTTACTATTAGAAATAAAGGATTTAAATCACTAAATTCAAGTGTTATTGGAGATTTTATCTTTACAGTTATTATACAAACACCAAAACGATTAACATCAGAGCAAAGAGAATTGTTAGAAAAATTGGCTAAGTCTATGAATGAGCAACCTCCAATTAAGAAAAAAAGTTTTTGGGATAAATTATAAATACATATATTAGAAAAGAACAGGTCAATGAAAGCTGTTAAAAAATATTAATTTTTCAGCAATTTCTATAAAGCAAGCCTGTTCTTATTTTAATGTTTGATTTTGCATAAAAAAGTTAAAAGTAGAATAAAAAAAC
This sequence comes from uncultured Clostridium sp., assembly GCA_947087745.1. Lineage (GTDB taxonomy): Bacteria > Bacillota > Clostridia > TANB77 > CAG-508 > CAG-269. The sequence continues at coordinate 50,697 of CAMUDX010000007.1, forward strand.
TTGCTTTCTTTAAGTGAATATAGTAAAATATACTAGGAAAGAAGGAATGAAAATGGACAAGAAATCCCTTACAAAAGAAATAATAGAATGGATATTATGCTTTATAATAGCAGTAACAATAGCATTACTAGTGAGATATTATATAGGAACACCAACCGTAGTAAGAAATGTATCAATGAATCCAACATTAGTAGAAGGACAAAGACTATGGCTAAACAGATTTAGCATAACTACTGGAAGAAAACTACAAAGAGGAGATATAGTAACATTTGAAGCACCATCAACAACAGAAATAAAAAGATATGATTTAGACTTATCAAATCCAGTAGCAAAATATGAAAGAAAAGTAGAAGGGGTATTTAATAAATTCACTTATTATGTACTAGAACTAAATAAAACAAGCTTTATAAAAAGAGTAATAGGATTACCAGGAGAGCATGTACAGATAGAAGAAGGGTCAGTATACATAGATGGAGAAAAATTAGAAGAAAGCTATTTACCAGAAGGATTAGTAACAGATATGGGAAATGGACTAATGAATGATTTCACAGTACCAGATGGAACATATTTCTTACTAGGAGATAATAGACCAGATAGTACAGACAGTAGAGTTTTTGGATGTATACCATATGAAAAAATAGAAAGTGTAGTAGCATTTAGGTTTTGGCCATTTAATTTATTTGGAGAAGTTAAATAAAACAAAATAAAGAAAAGTAAATGCATTGTAATAGCAAATAAAAAGGAGAGAACATTGTTTGAAAATATAATAGGAAATGACAAAGTAAAAGATATACTAAAGAAATCAATAGAAACAAAAAGAACTTCACATAGCTATATGTTTATAGGAATTGATGGAATAGGAAAGCAACTATTTGCAAAAGAACTTGCAAAAGCAATATTATGTTTAGAAGATGAAAAGGCTAAAAAACATACATATTGTGATAAATGCAAATCTTGTATAGAATTTAATACAAACAATAATCCTGACTATAAAATAATTAATATAGAGCAAGATGAAAAATCAATCAAAATAAATCAAATAAGAGAAATGCAAGTAAAAATATCAGAAAAACCAATAATTTCACATAATAAGGTATATATAATAAACAATGCAGACACAATGACAATAGAGGCACAAAATTGTCTATTAAAGACATTAGAAGAGCCACCAGAATATGTAACAATAATATTAATAGGCTCAAGTGAAAATAGCTTTTTACCAACAATAAAATCACGTTGTACAAAGATATATTTTGATAGTATACCAATAAATCAAATAAAGAAATATATAAATGAACAAGAGAAAATACATATAGAAGATGAAATATTAGAATTATGTGGAGGAAGTATTAAAAAAGCTATACAACTAAGAGAAAATAAAGAATTATATAATAGTATAAACAAGATAATAGAACAAATAGATAAAACTGATATAGTAGATATACTAAATATTTCAGAAATATTATATAAATCAAAAGATAATATTTATGAGATACTAGATAACATGAATATTATATGTTTAAGAAAGGCAAAAAAAGATTACAAATATGCAAAGTGTATATCAATATTAGAAAAAACAAAAAAAAGGTTAAAAGCCAACTGTAATTTTGATATGAGTATAGACTATATGGTATTTAACATATGGAGGGAAGTAAATTGAAAAACATAATAGGAGTAAGATTTAGAAAATTAGGAAAGATATATTTTTTTAATCCAAAGTGGTTAGAGGTAAAAAAAGGTGACTTTGTAATAGTAGAAACAGTACAAGGAGAAGAATATGGAGAAGTAATAGTACCAAACAGAAAAATAGAAGATGATAAAATTACAGAACCATTAAAAAATGTATTAAGATTAGCAAACGAAAAAGATAAAAAACATTATTATGAATGCAAGCAGAAAGAAAAAGAAGCATATGATGTTTGCTCAAAAAAGATTAAAGAACATAATTTAGATATGACATTAACAGATGTAGAATATAAATTTGATAATAGCAAAATATTATTTTATTTTACAGCAGATGGAAGGATAGACTTTAGAGAATTGGTGAAAGACTTAGCATCAATATACAAAACAAGAATTGAATTAAGACAAATAGGTGTAAGAGATGAAGTAAAAAGAATAGGTGGAAATGGTATTTGTGGAAGAGAACTATGTTGTTGCTCATTTTTGAATGATTTTGAAACAGTTTCAATAAAGATGGCAAAGGAGCAGAATATATCATTAAATCCATCAAAAATTTCTGGTAATTGTGGTAGATTGATGTGTTGCTTAAAATATGAAGAAGAAGTATATGTAGAAAAATTAAAAAAATTACCTAATATAGGAGCAATAATAGAATCAGAAGATGGAACAGGTGAAGTAGTAGGTGTTGAAACACTAAAAGAAAAAATTAAAGTTAAATTTAAAGATGGAGAAGGATATTATTATAAAAAATACAATGCTAAAGATGTTAAAATAATAAAAAATAGTTCAAAAGAAGTTATAAATACTGAAGAATTAGAACATCAAAGAGAATTAGAAGAGTTAGAAAAACTTGAAGAACAAGATATAAACGAAGCAAAGTCAGAGTAATATAATTTATAAATTTGAATATTATGAAATATTGAAATTGAAAAAAATAAAATACAAAAATAAATGAAGCGAAGGGTGGTGACAAAAATGGCATATAAAATAACAGATAAATGTATCAGTTGTGGAGCATGTGCAGCTGCTTGTCCAGTTGGATGTATATCACAAGGTGAAGATAAATTTGTAATAGACCAATCAGCATGTATTGGTTGTGGTAGTTGCGCTGGAACTTGTCCAGTTGAAGCACCAGTTGAAGAATAATACATAATTTTATAATTGAAAAATCAGGCTATATACTAACTATAATTTAGTATATAGCTATTATTAAAAAAAGTATAAAAATTAAAAAAATTTCATAAAAATGTATTGACAATTTATATAAAATGTTTTATACTTATTTTTGTAATTAGGAAATGCTCCCTTAGCTCAGTTGGTTAGAGCAACCGGCTCATAACCGGTAGGTCCAAGGTTCAAGTCCTTGAGGGAGCACCATGATAATTGATATTCCTTGAAATCGTAAGAGAGTAAGGGAATATTTTTTGGCTCAATGTGGCTCAATGTCAATAGTTGGGGTGAGAATACCTGAAAGTATTTTCATCTCAGATTTTTTAATTGGTTAAGAGATTTAGGAAACTTTAATGATAGAATAAATTATATGTTTTTATATTTATACATTTTAATATCTGTTATCTTTTGTTATCTTTTTTGTATTTACAAATGAATTTGTATTAAACTATATAAAACATACAAAAATGCAATGGATATTTGAGTTCAAAGAGATTTATTTACTTTGAATTTCAAATAATGTTGATAAGAAAAAATAATAAAAATGTCGCAAAATAAGGAGGCTTTATGTATGACAAAAAAAGTGAATAAGATTAGTCGGTGGATATCAGTATTTGTAGTTGTAGTAGTTGTTTTGTGTAGCAATATGCAGATATTTGCACAGACATCAAGTAATCAGGCATTTGTAAACGATGAAGGAATAACAATTTCGTTGTAAAACATGACAATGAAGTTGACAATATGATTGTACCCTATTCTTCGTATACAACCTCTGGGAGTTTTAAGGTTCAGCTAAGAACTCCGACAAGATATTTTGATGGAAACAATATAAACTGTACAATCACTACACATAATTCAGCTGGAACTGACAATGGGTATCCATCTACTTTTAAAATAGCTTTATATCGTGATGGATTTTGGGATAATCATATTGGGACTGCAACTGTTTCAAGGGAGGCTGGTACTTATACAGTCACATGGAGCAATGTTGGACCTGGAAATTACTATTTTGTATTTAGCAAAGCAGATGATGGAACAACCCAATATGCTACAGAAACTAGATTTTACAATTAACAATAAGCAATACAAATAGAAATAAGCTTTAAAAGGTTAATAATTTTTTCTTATCAACATAAGGAGAGGGAGTTTTACCAACCTCTCCATTAAATAATTTTTATTTCGAATATATATAAATTATATACTAATAGGAGGAAATTATATGTTAAAGAAGATTAATATTTTTATAACAATATTATTCATAGGGTTTTATTATGTATCAAGTCTAATGCCAAATAGAATTCCATCAATAATATTAACTATAGGAGCATTTCTTATACCAGCGATATTATGCTTTATATCTATGATAATAGAGATAAAGAAAGAAAAGGAAGAGATAAAAAAATACAAAATAAGAGTATTTGGGGTAAAATTATTATTATTTATATATTTACTGTTTCTAGTATCTATTGTATTTTTTAGTAATCAATATAGAATGGAATATGACTTTGAGATATTTTCAAAAGAGCATATGGCGAGAATTAATATAATTCCATTTAAAACGATAAGTAACTATTTTACAGGAGATATTGCCTTTAGTATAATAATTATGAATTTATTAGTAAATTTGATATTATTAACACCTTTAGCCTTTTTTGTAATAATACTCTACAAAAATAAAATAAAAAATTGGATGAATTTTACTATATTTATTTTGATTTTTGGTATAATAATTGAAATTTTACAATTTTTAACCTGTACAGGTGCAGCAGATATAGATGATGTTATTCTAAATACATTAGGAGCTTTAATAACATATTTAATATTACATTTGAAATTTATAAAATACATATTAAAAAAGGTCTTAGATTATTCATATTAAAAAATAGTACCTATGGTACTATTTTTTAATATATATAATAAATTCAATTATTTATTGATGCTTTAATATAATTTGTAATTGTTTGTCAATTTAATTAAAATATTAGATATAATAATTAAAGGTATTCCAACTAAACAAACATTATAAAAAAACTTATATCTTATTTTTTTCTTAACTTTTCTAGTTATAAATCTCCGCATATCATTCACCATTAATATTATATAAAAACAAACCTTAAAATTATGTCAAAGAATGTCGTTCATATTTTAAAACTAGTTTATCTCTTTTAAAAGCACAAAAAAACAGCTTTAATTAAGCTGCATATTTTTTATTATCATTTTTTTCATTATTAGCACGTTTTTTATCACGACAAGCTTTACATCTCTTAGGTTCTGATAAATTACGTTCTTGATAAAATCTTTGTTCTGCTTCTGAAAATTCAAATTCTTCGCCACAATCTTTACAAACTAATTTTTTGTCTTGCATTTTCCTACCTCCTTTTGGATTTCAATTACATATATATCCTAAAAAGAAATATAGAAAATTAATCCTATAAATATATTATCATTAATCAGAAAAAAATGCAATTTATTTACTTAAAAAAACAAATCATTTAAAGCATCACTTATTATTTTACTTGTTAAATCTATTATTTCTTTAACATTAGGTGTCGTAAAAAGATTCTTATTTCTTTCAATTACTAAAGGAACTCCTATTGCAATTACAGGAATTCCAAAAGTTTTAGCATCTATTTTTTTATTTTCTTTAATAGCACTACCAGGAATAATTCCTGTATTATTAATTTCAATACAATTATTTAAATACATTTCATTATTAGTTGCCAAAGAATCTATCATAATAATTATAGTAGGATTTAACTTTTTAACAACCATTTCAATTAAACTAAAAGAACTTATTCCTGTCTTCTCTGTAACTTCTGGGTTAAACAAGGCTACTTTTGGAATATTTAAAAAATCATTAAAATGATTAGTAGCCATCACCTTATTAGTAGTATTAACTCCTAAACTATCACAAGTAATACTAGAATTACCTAAACCAACTATTAACGGTTTTTGGGCACTTTCTCCCATAAAAAACACTTTCAATATTTTCATTACTTCTTTTTTTAACATTTTTTCCTGCTTATGTAAAGAAACATAATCAAAATTAATTGAAAAATAATCTCCCCTTATTCTTTTTAAAACCTTTTCATTAGAATAATCTACTTTAAAATGAGTAACATTATATCCCCGGTAATTCTTTTCATCAATTTTCATCATATTATCTTTAATAATTTTTGCCGAATCCATAAACACTTTTTTCATAACTGCCACCATTTATAGTATTAGCAAAAACTAAAATGATATACCTACAATCACCTTTTAAGATTTTCATGAATCTCATTTACAATATCATCAATAAATTCTTCTCTTAATGGAATTTATCTTCTATTTACAACACAATTTATTGTTACAGTTATGTATCTAATAATAAGATTTTGTAAATCTAAATCTGGGTCAGATAAAATAATTTTCTCTAAAACTCTATACATATACTTAATATATACTGGTCGTTTATCTTTACCATTTCTTCTAAAACTATCTTCTACAATTTCTAAACTCGACCACAATAAATCCATTTTATCAAAAGACATTTCAGCATCAAGATTTAAACCAAAATTACTATTTACCATTTCACAAAAATTATTTAAACCAACTATTCTATCTTCTATATATCTATTATATTGCCTTTTATAAATATCCAAATCTTGATAGGCCATATGACCACTTTCACTACTAGAATTAATCTCTAAAGCTAAAAGCCTTAACATATTTTCTTGTCTTTCTAAAGAGAATCTAGAAAACAATTTATCTGCTATCTCCATTTTCTTTTCATTACCTATACCATTTATATCTGGTAAAATATTATAAATATTTCTTCCATATAAATTTCTTTTTATTAAAGATTCATATTGACTTTTAACCCTTCTTAAAATAGCTCTTAAACTTGGTACATCTTTTATTAAAATTTCCTTTTTTAAAGCTCTAATTACATTATCCCTTTGCTCATCTGACAATTTAGCCAAAATACTATCAATAATAAGCTTTTTCCTATAAATACTAACTTCTGGAAAATCTAAAAATGCATCATAAAAACTATAACCATCATAAATTTTTTTTATCTCTCTTAAATATTGTTTTTGCAATATTTGTTGATCACTTCGAGCTTTATTACCACTTTCTGACTTAGCAGTAAATTCTCCATTTCGATATCTTACTAATCTATTTCGTCTTGAAATATCTAAAGCCTGAAATAAACTATCTACAATTTCTCTTTTTTGTTCTTCAGTAATTCCAGAAATTGTTTTAAATAAACTATAAAATGCTTCTTTATCTAAAAAATTTAACTCTATACTAATATATCTATTCCCCATTTTTAACCCCTAAAATATTAAAAATCAAACATAAAATTTTTCTGCTTTTAATATAATTTATCAAAATATTCTATCATATAAATAGAAAATGTCAAATTATTCCCTAAAAAGCTTGAAAAACTACTAATATTTTGATAGAATTGATACTGAAATCAAGGAAGGAGTGTTTTAAGTGGCAAATATTAAAAGCTCTAAAAAAGCTATAAAGGTTATAGCAAAAAAAACTGAGAACAATCACGAATTAAAAGCTAGAGTTAAAAATTTAATAAGAGAAACTGACAAAGCTATTGCTAATGGTGATTCAGAAAAAGCTAATACTTTATATAAAGATGTTCAAAAATATTTAGACCAAGCTGTTAGCAAAGGTTTAATAAAAAGTAACACATCTGATAGACAAAAATCAAGATTATCAAATAAAGTTAAAAATATGAAGTAACATTTATTGTGAACTTCTTTTTTTTTTGCTATACTTATAAAGGTGAGAATATGAAAAAACTATTTATTCCTATGCTTTGTATAATGACTATTTTAACAATTTTATTAAATGTTGATCCCATCACAGACAAAATTATTGCTTTTATAAATCATCCTAATATTAATAATATAGAAGCTTACAATGCATATTACAAAAATAATAATTATACTTTTGTATCTAATACTAATAATTTTACACCTTATAGTAAACAAGAACACTTAAATATTATTTATACTATAATTAATAGTGGTACTGATATATTTACTTTTTATTGCCCTAAAGAATATAAAAACTGTCTTAAAGATATAAATGACATTAGTAGTGATGCCAATCTTTTAACTCATTTAAATAATTATGTTCATCCTTTCAATTCTTTTACAAGTATAAATACAACCATTTCTGATTCTGGTGAAGTAACATTAAAAATAAAATATTTATATGAACAAGAAGAAATAACTAAAATAAATGAAGAAGTAAATAAAATTATTTCTTCAATGATAACAAGTGATTTAACTGATGATTATGACAAAATAAAAGTTATACACGATTATATCATAAATAATACTAAATATGATATTAATAACAATAAAGAAACTAAGAGTTATAGTGCTTATGGAACTTTATTTAATCATTTAGCAACATGTAATGGCTATACTGATTTAATGGCTATATTCTTAACTAATATGGGCTATGATAATTTTAAAATAGCCACTACCAATGAAAACATAAAAGAACCAGCTGGCCATGTTTGGAATGCTGTTAAAATAAATAATGAATGGCTTCATTTAGACTTAACTTGGGATGATCCTGTAAGTAGTGATGGCAAAGATTATTTATATCATAAATATTTTCTTATAAATACTGAAGAATTAATATTAGCTGATAGCAATATAACAAGTAAAGAACATGAATTTAATAGAGCTATTTATAGCGAATTAAAAACCATTAGTGAAAACTAATGATTTTTTTTTAATTAAAATTTTAAAATCCGCGACCTCCACCGCCTCCAGAAAATCCAGAGCCACCAGAGAAGCCACCACCAAATCCCCCACCTGATGATGAACTAGAGTGACTATTAGAATAATTAGCCGCCTGTCTACTATATGCAGTGCTAATTGCATTATTTATAGAATGACTAATAGACCCACCCAAATCTATGTAAAAATAAGAAGGATAATAATCTACACTTGTCATATCAAGTTCTTTAATTTTAACATTCATACTTTTTTGAACAGTTTTTGCTAAACCAAAAATTATCGCATATACTAAATATTTTTCCCACAATACTATTTCAGGTAATTCTTTTAAATCAAATGCTCCAAAATCATTTAAGAAATTTTTAAAAGCTTTCCATTTATCATAATGTTCTGCTCCTTTAATAGTTTTTTTATCAACTAAGATAGTGTAAAACATAAAAATAATACAAACAATTGGTATAAAATATCCTGGCACAAAATCAGAACCATTATTTACCCCAAATATAAATAATAATACTCCTAATATTAAAACAAAAACACCAAAAAATATAGGTACAAAACTTTTCTCATAAAAATTCTCTCTCATTGCTACACTCATGATATTATTTTTCCATTTTGTATAACTTGATATAAAAGTATTACATGTTTTTGTTCCATCAGCATATTTTTTTAAATCTTTTGTAGTAAATATTTTCTTTTCATTATTTAATTTACCTTTACCAACTTTATCAAACAAAAACTCAATTAATATCTTTTCACTTTCATTAATATTATCCATATTTTCTAAAGTAAATTCATAATCTTTATTTTTTTTCAAATCTGGCAATTCTTGAACACTGATATTTTTCTTATAAATCAAATTCATAATAGAAGCGCTCATTGCATTAGGAGTAATTTTTTTATTCATTAAATAATCTATTACCTCCACATTATAATCATCAATAAATTCCCTATTATATTTTGCGTAATATAAAGATTTAGGGCTTTTACCATATTTATAATAAGTATAAATCCATAATCCTACAACCAACACATAAAATATAATTGTTCCATACTTATAAATATTATATTTAATAAGCAATTCTTCTCTTAATTGATTAGCATCATTTGCCCTTTTAGTCTCTATATCTATAATTTTATCAAAATAAACTTGATTACTTTTTTTACTACAATAAGGTACTAATTTAGCATCAAAAGTCATTCTAACATCTAATACTTCGCCTTGGTTTATATTTGATGCATAAGCATGCAAACCTTCATTATTAATTTTTTCTACTTCACCTGCTAAAGACCCATGAGCCCATACTCTATGAAAAGATGATTCATCATTATCAGGCAAATAAACTTTAATATCTACATTTTTGATTTTATCTTCAAAAGCATCACCAATAAAAGGATAATATAATTCTGCTACATCATTATGTTTAACTACTAAATTACTAATTGTATATTTAATATAAAAAGCAACTTTTTGTTTACTAGCTTTATAATACATTCTCATTCTATAACCCGAACTTAAACTACTTTTTACATATTTAGCTTTATCACCATTACTGGCATTTGATACTTCCACAAAAGTATTATAATCTTCATCTAAAAATAAATCATCACTATATTTTGAAACATATTTTCCTTTAATAGTTAAATCATCTATACCACTGCCTTGATAAAAATTAGAAGACTCATATCTATCACTTAAAACAGGCTTAAAATCCAAATCTCTTTCATACCCATTAAAGCTACCATCCAGAATTATAATTTCATTAACTAATAAATCTCCATTATCTTGAATATACGCTCTAACAGCAAAATCAGTAATATCATAATCAGCTGCCTCCACCATAAAAGGACTTACTAAAAATAATAATACTCCTACAATAAACTTTTTCATATCTCACCTTCAAAAAAAGACTTACAATGGTAAGTCTTAAAATTTAACTTTTACATTTTCTCTTTCAGATTCTACAGCTTCAAAAAATGCTTGTTTTTGAAATTTGAAAATGCTTGCTACAATATTAGATGGCACCATCTCAACTTTGTTATTATATTGCATTACAATGTCATTATAAAACTGTCTTGACATAGCAATTTTATTTTCTGTCTCTTTAAGTTGTTCTTGTAAATCTGTAAAATTAGTATTAGCTTTTAAATCTGGATAAGACTCAGTAAGTGCAAATAATTTATTAATCGCTTGTGTAAGTTCCCCATCAGCCTTCATTTGATCCTCAGGTAATGTTGCAGATAAATAATTATTTCTTGCTTTAACAACATTTTCTAAAGTTTCACTTTCATGCTTAGTATATCCTTTAATAGTCTCTACTAAATTAGGAATTAAATCAAATCTTCTTTTTAGTTGAACATCAATTTGACTCCATGCATCCTTAACTCTATTTTTTAGCGATATTAGTGAATTATAAGTAGCTATTACCCATAAAATAATTACAACTATAATTGCTAAAATTACAATTAACCAAACTGGCATATAATCGCCTCCTTATATAAATATATTATCACAATATTATATTTAACTCAATTAAATACCCAAAATTTATATTTATTTTACATCTCAACATATTCTATTTCCTTAACTACATTATCCAAAATAGAATACAAATAAAGTTTAACATCTTTATCACTCACTGATTTAACATAATTAAAATACACAACCAACTGTTTTTTATAAGCCTCATCATCAATATTCTTTAACTTATAATCAATAATTTTTATTTCCTTATCA
>CAMUDX010000008.1 GCA_947087745.1 uncultured Clostridium sp.
TTTAAAATTTAAATCTTAGAAATCCTAAAAACAATTTTCATCTATGTATTTTTCAGTGTACTAACACAATAATTTTCTAGTGACTATTACATTTAGGGTAATACCTGTTCCCATTTCGAACACAGAAGTCAAGCCTAAATGTGCCGACGATACTTGCGAGTTACCTTGCTGGTAAAATAGGTGTTGCTAGATTTTTTTTATTATAAAGATTAGAAATTAGTATTTGAAAAACAATATAATCACAAGTATTAATTTGTAATCTTTTTTTATAAGGAGAAATAAAATGTCAAAAGTAACATGGAAACCAGGAACATTTTTATACCCAATACCAGCAGTAATGGTAAGTTGTGGAACTATGGAAAAATCAAACATAATAACAGTAGCATGGACAGGAATAATAAATACAAACCCAGCCATGGTATACATATCTGTAAGACCAACAAGACACTCATATAATATAATAAAAGAACAAGGAGAATTTGTAATTAATTTAACAACAAGAGAATTAGCATATGCAACAGATTGGTGCGGAGTAAAAACAGGAGCGAAGGTTGATAAATTCAAAGAAATGAATTTATCAAAAGAAAAAGCACAATATGTAAAATGCCCATTAATAAAAGAATCACCAGTATCAGTAGAATGTAAAGTAAAAGAAATAAAGGAACTAGGAAGTCATAATATGATAATAGCAGAAGTATTGTGTATAGATGCTGATGAAAAATATATAGATGAAAAAGGAGCATTTGATATAATGAAATGCGACTTAATTGCATATTCAAATGGTAATTATTGCCTACTAGGAAAGAAGGTAGGAAAATTTGGATATTCAGTAAAAAAAAGAAAGAAATCAAAGAAAAAATAACTGATAATTGTTGACATACAAGGTAATAAGTGGTAAAATAGATAAGCATATGTACTTAGAACATATGCTCACATCGTTTCAAAATAAGGTTAAAAAGTCGGAGGTGTTTATAAATGGCAGCTAAAGGACCAAGAGAAAATATAATATTAGAATGCACAGAATGTAAAAGAAGAAATTATATGACTTCAAAAAATAAAAGAAATAATACAGATAGATTAGAAATAACTAAATATTGCAAATTCTGCAAAAAACGTACAACACATAAAGAAACAAAATAGTTCGTGCTATTTAAGGAGGAAAAAAAATGGCTAAAAAAGAAGTAAATACAAAAAAAGAAAATAAAGAAAACAAAGTAAAAAAACATTTTTTCAAAGATATGAAGGCAGAACTAAAAAGAGTAATTTGGCCAACAAAGAAACAATTAGCAAATAATACAGTAGCAGTAGTAACTATTGTATTAATAATAGTAGCTGTAGTATTTGTATTAGATTCAGCATTTGATATTATGAATCAATATGGTATCACAAAATTACAAAGTTATGTAGTTGAACATTTTAAAAAAGATAATAAAGATAATACAACACAAAATAACAACACAAATACAAATGATAATCAAAATACTGACAATAATCAAGATGCAGAATCTAATGAATAGTAAAAGGAGGCTAAAAGTATGTCTCAAAAAGATTATGATATGACAGCTAGATGGTATGTAGTTCATACATATTCAGGATATGAAAATAAAGTAAAAACAGATTTAGAGAAAACAGTAAAAAATCGTGATTTAGAGGAATACTTCTTTGATATAATAGTACCAATGGAAGAACAAATAGAAATAAAAGATGGAAAAAGAACAGCAAACTTAAAGAAAGTTTTTCCAGGATATGTATTAATAAAAATGATAGTAACAGAAGAAACATGGTATATAGTAAGAAATACAAGGGGTGTAACAGGATTTGTAGGATCAGGAACAGACCCAATACCATTGACAGATGAAGAAATAAGAAATATGGGATTTGAAGAAATACCAGTAAAAGTAGACTATGAAGTAAATGATTCTGTACAAATATTAAATGGAGCATTTAAAGACTTTATAGGAACAGTACAAGAAATAAATAAAGAAAAACATAAAGTAAAAGTTTTAGTATCAATGTTTGGAAGAGAAACTCCAGTTGAGCTAGAATTTTCTCAAGTACAAAAAGCAGATTAGAAGCTTAAGTATTACATTGAAAGGAAGGAAAATAAAATGGCAGATAAAGAAGTTGTCAAACAAATAAAATTACAAATCGAAGCTGGAAAAGCAACACCAGCTCCACCAGTAGGACCAGCATTAGGATCAAGTGGTGTAAATATAATGCAATTCGTAAAAGAATTCAATGATAGAACTGCAAGCCAACCAGGAATGATAATACCAGTTGTAATAACAGTATATCAAGATAAATCTTTCGAATTTGTAACAAAAGTACCACCAGTAGCAGTATTAATAAAAAAAGCAATAAAAATAGAAAAAGGATCAGGAAAACCAAACAAAGAAAAAGTTGCAAAAATAACAAAAGAACAAGTAAAAGCAATAGCTGAACAAAAAATGCCTGACTTAAATGCAGCATCATTAGAATCAGCAATGAGCATGGTAGCTGGAACAGCAAGAGCAATGGGAGTAGTTGTAGTAGACTAATAAAATATATAAATAAAAAAGATGGGAGAAAGTAAAACTTTCGATAAAACCAAGGGAGGAAATAAAATGAAAAAAATGACAAAAAATTATGCAGAAAGCATGAAATTAGTTGACCAAAACAAAGAATATGAATCAAAAGAGGCATTAGAAATTATAGAGAAAATGCCAAAAGCAAAATTTGATGAAACATTAGAATTACATGTAAAATTAGGTGTAGATTCAAAACATGCAGATCAACAAGTAAGAGGAACAGTAGTATTACCACATGGAACAGGAAAAACACTAAGAGTATTAGTATTTGCAAAAGGACCAAAAGCAGAAGAAGCAGAAAAAGCAGGAGCAGATTTTGTTGGAGCAGAAGAATTAATACCAAAAATTCAAAATGACAACTGGTTTGAATATGATGTTATAGTAGCAACACCAGATATGATGGGGGTTGTAGGAAGATTAGGAAAAGTATTAGGACCAAAAGGATTAATGCCAAACCCTAAATCAGGAACAGTTACAATGGATGTAACAAAAGCTATACAAGAAATAAAATCAGGAAAAGTAGAATATAGATTAGACAAAAACAATATAATCCATTTAGGATTTGGAAAAGTTTCATTTGGAGCAGAAAAATTATTAGAAAACTATGAAACAATAATAAATGCTATTATAAAAGCAAAACCAGCAGCAGCAAAAGGACAATATATAAGAAGTGTATCTATGTCTAAAACAATGGGACCTGGATTATATATTAATCAAAAATAAAAAATATTGTATATATTAATATACAACAAAAATAAATATTGCCAAAGACAGTAGGCAAATAAGTCCTACCGAGGTATAATGAGAATAAGCAATTTAAAAAGCACTCTTTATGCCTCAATGGACATAGGGAGTTTTTAATTTTAAAAAATATAATCAACTATTAGGAGGTGAAAAATTTAATGGCAAGTGAAAAAATACTTAATCAAAAGAAAGAAGAAGTATCAAAGTTAGCATCAGAAATGAAAGAAGCTAAATTAATACTATTAGTAGACTATAGAGGAATCAATGTTGAAGAGGTAACAAACTTAAGAACAACAATAAGAAATACAAACTCAAGTTATAGAGTTATAAAGAACAATATAACAAGAAGAGCATTAGCAGAAGCTGGTCTAGATGGATTAGACGAAGCATTAGAAGGTCCAACAGCTGTAATAATGAGTAGTGAAGATTACTTAGAGCCAACAAAAGCAATTTACAAATTTAGCAAAGAAAACGAATACTATAAAATAAAAGGTGGAGTAGTAGAAGGAAAGGTAATGACAGCACAAGAAATAATTACATTAGCAAAACTACCATCAAAAGAAACATTACTATCAATGCTTGCAGGAGCTTTACTTGGAAATATTTCAAAATTGGCTGTTGCGCTTGATCAAGTGCGTGCTCAAAAAGAAGCTTAGTCTTAAGAAATATAAATTGGTTTAAATATATGATTATAAAAGATAGAGTAGTGAACTTAAATCACAATATATAATAAAAAAATGGAGGAAATAAAAATGAATAAAGAAGAAATGATTGAAGAAATCAAAAAAATGACAGTTGTAGAATTAGCTGATTTAGTAAAAGCTATAGAAGAAGAATTTGGAGTATCTGCAGTAGCAGCAGCTGCACCAGCAGCAGGAGCTGGAGCAGGAGCTGCAGCAGCTGAAGAAAAAACATCATTCAATGTTGTTTTAACATCAGCAGGAGATCAAAAAATAAAGGTAATCAAAGTAGTTAGAGATGCTACAGGATTAGGACTAAAAGAAGCAAAAGACTTAGTTGATGGAGCACCAAAAATGGTTAAAGAAAATGTTTCTAAAGAAGAAGCTGAAACATTAAAAGCTCAATTCAGCGAAGCTGGAGCAGTTGTAGAATTACAATAATAATAAATACAAGAAAAATGAATAATAGTGGAGTCAAATCTCGCTATTATTTTTTTTGAAGATATAAAATGTTTTATTAATTGAAGAAGAATAAAAACAATAAAATCAATACATAATTTTAATATAAAAGATGAAAAAGGATTCGTTTATATAATCCTTATTTTATGCAAATAAGATTCAATAAATATCAATGAAAGGAAATTGTATAATGGACAAGCTAAAAAAAATATTTCAAAGAGATTGGCAAAATGTAAAAATTTTATATAGCAAAGAAACGAAAACAATTTTTTTAGTAACAATAATAACTTCAATAATAGTACATTTTCAGCTATATGCATTGATGATAACAGGACCAGATACATTAATAAACAGTATGTATCATCAAGCAGATATATGGGAAACAATGCTATTAAGATTTGGTTTGAATTTTATACAAGTAATAAAAGGAAATATTGTATCACCAGCATTATCTACATTATTAAGTAGTATATTTTTAGGAGTAACAGTTGTATTAGTAATAGATATATTAGAAATAAAAAAGAAATATCTAAAATATATTGTTGCGATAATATTTGCAGTAGCACCAAATATATCAGCAACATTAACCTTTTTTTATTGTTCAGATGCATATATATTAGGTATGCTTTTAGCGACATTATCAGTTTTTTTAATAAGAAAATATAAAGATAATAATTGGATAATATTAATAAGTGGGCTACTAGTAGGACTTTCCATGGGAATGTATCAAACTTATTTATCAATAGCAATGGTTTTATGCATATCAAGCTTAATAATTGATTTATTGAATAAAGAAGAAAAAAAGCAAATATTTATTAATATTTTTAGATATATATTAATGGGATTAATAGGTATAATATTATATTATACCTTATCACATATAACATTATCAATTAAAAATTTACATGTAAGCAATTATAGTGGAGCAAATTCAATAGGAGTACAAACATTATTGGATTTCCCTAAATTATTACCAGAAGCATATGAAAGTTTTTTTGCTTATTTTTTTAATGATAAGATGATACCAAATACAATATGGAATACAGATATATTATATACAGTGATATTTATAACAATGATAATTTCAACCATATATATTATATTAAAAAATGAGTTATATAAAAAAATAACTAATATTATAATATTGTTGATTTTTGTGTTTGTGGCACCAATATGCTTTAGTATAATAGAGATAATTGTACCGAGTGTAGACATTCATATACTTATGGCATGTTCAATGATATATATATTTCCACTATTTTTTAAAATACTAGAAATATTACCTAAGAATATAATTACTAATTTATTTAAATATATTGTAATGATATGTAGTGTTATAATTATTTGGAATTATGTATGGCAAGATAATGCATCTTATATTGCAATAAAATCAATGCAAAATCAAACAGAATCTACAGTATTAAGATTAGTAACACATATTGAACAATTAGATGAGTATAATCCACAGATGTCAATTTTGATTGTAGGTGGATTAGAGAATAACTCATATTTTAATAAAAACAATACAACAATAGAAGCGAAAAAGATATATGATAGAACATGGAAATTTATATCAAACACATCAACAATTTGGTGTGGAAATTTAGATTGCTGGAAGAAAATGTTATATGAATATATAGGAGTAAATGTAAATTTAGTAAGTGAGGGAGAAAGTTCTAAAATTTTAGAAACAGATGAATTTAAAAATATGAAGTCATATCCAGAAAAAGATAGTATAAAAGTAATAAACAATATAGTTGTTATAAAATTAAGTAATTAAATATGATATAGAAACAGTTAGTGTAAAATATATTCGGGGAAAATAAAAAGATAAAAAAATAAGAGATACTCTCAAAATTGTGTTAAAATAATTTTGGTAAAACAACAATTTAACCAATGAAGGGAGTATCTCATGGAAAATATTTTACACGATTTTGAAGAAAAAGTCATTAGTTTAATGACAGAATTTTTAAAAAGTTCAATGGAAACAGGTGGATTAAGCAATTTTACTGATAATTTGCTAGATAAATTGATGCAATTAGGATATGATTTAACAAAGTTTTCATTAGAATATGCAGAAGACATTATCTTTAAAATAAAAGAAAGAAAACAGCAATTTGAATCATTAGAAAAAGATGATAGAAAGATTGCTACGATATTTGGAGAAATAAAATTTAAAAGAAGATACTACTTAGATAAAGAAAATAATCAAAGAGTGTATCTTTTAGATGAATATTTTAAAATTGCTCCAAATGAAAGGCTTTTAGAGAATGTCGAAACTAAGTTACTAGAAGAAGCAATACAAACAAATTATGAGAAAGCAGGAAAAAGTGCAGCATATAAAACAGAAATATCAAAGCAAACAGTAATGAATAAAATAAGTGAACTAAAAATCAATTTGGAGGAAGAAAAAGTTTCTAGTAAAAAAGTAGTTGATAATATTTATTGCATAGCAGATGAAGATCATGTACATTTGCAAAAGGGTGGAATTGAAGAACCACGATTAGTAGTTGTGTATGATAACATTATGAAGAATGGTAAGCGAACAAAGTTAGGAAATAAGAAACACTTTGGCGGAGTATATAAAGGAAAAATAGATGACTTATGGGAAGAAGTTTTAACATATATAGATAACACTTATGAATTAGATAAAGTAAAGAATATTTATGTTTTAGGAGACGGAGCTAATTGGATAAAGACGGGATTAGAATGGTTGCCTAAGAGCATAAATGTGTTAGATAAATTTCACTTAATGAAGGTAGTTAATGGAATTGTAGGAAAAGAGAGAAAAGAAAATGAAAAAGAAAAATCAGAGTATAAAAGAAGAATATATAGAAGTTTTTATGCATTAGATTTTGAGCAAACGAAGAACATTGTGTATGAGATATTAGCAGAAGAAATGGAAGAAACTGCAAGAACAAGAAAAGAAAAATTACTACAATATATTTTAAATAACAAAGAAGGGATAAGCAATTTGTATAAACATCAAAAAGAGTTACATGGTTGTAGTGCAGAAGGACATATAAGTCATTTGTATTCAGCTAGATTGAGTAGTAGACCATTAGGCCGGAAAACAGTAAATGTAGATAATGTAAGTAGACTAAGATTAGTAAAAGCAGATAAAAAACAGATTAAAGAAATAGTACATAATCAAAGAAAAGTAATAGAATTTAAAGAAGTAGAAAAAATTAGACATATTGCAAAAGAGAAAATAAAAGAAAGTATTAATTTTAAAGTTGGAGCAATACCAGTAATGGAATTTGGAACTATAGAAGAAAGACAATTTTTTAAACAATTATTAGGATATAAAAAGGCTGTTTAATACAGCTTAATTATAGAGCAGTTTTGAGGGTATGAAATTTTTTAATAAATTTTCCCGAAAAAAATTGACACTATCATAGAAACAAGTAGGATTGCAAGTTACTTGTTTTTGTGATATTATAGCATATATAAACAATAAAATTATTATATAGATTATAATATATAGCAATACAAAATATAAATTATTAGGAGGAAAAAATATGGAAAAGAAATTAAAAATAATAATAGAAAATTGCCCACAAAATCATAAATGTCCTGCAGTAAAGGTATGTCCTGTAGGAGCATTGACACAAAAAGAGTTTGAAGCACCTGAAATAGACTATGATAAATGCATACAATGTGGAAAGTGTTCGAATTTCTGCCCTAAAAAGGCATTAGTGCTATAAATAGAGAAGAGTAATAAGAGTGGGTAATTGATAATTACTTGCTCTTATGATATTATACTATATAATTAGTAATATTAAGGAGGAAGAATGTCTTTAATAAGTGTAAATAATTTAACTTTTGGTTATGAAGGAAGTACAAATAATATATTTGAAAAAGTGTCATTTAATATAGATACAGATTGGAAGTTAGGATTAATTGGTAGGAACGGAAAAGGAAAAACCACATTTTTAAAACTTTTATTAGGAAATTATGAATATAAAGGAACAATAACAAAAAATGTAGATTTTGACTATTTTCCATTTGAAATAAAAGATAAAGAGAAAATAGCAATAGAAATTGTTAATGAGATTGCTCCAAATGTGGAAGATTGGGAAATTATAAAGGAATTAAATTTATTAAATGCAAATACAGAAATTCTTTATAGAAAATTTAACTTATTAAGTGGAGGAGAACAAGTAAAGATACTTCTAATAAGTTTGTTTTTAAAAGGAAATAACTTTTTACTTATTGATGAGCCAACAAACCATTTAGATTATGAAACAAGAGAAAATTTAGTAGAATATTTAAAAAGAAAAAAAGGATTTATATTGGTTCCTCATGAAAGAAACTTTTTAGATAAAGTAGTAAACCATATTATTTCTATAAATAATACAAATATTGATATACAAAAAGGGAATTTTTCATCATGGCAAGAAAATAAAATGAGACAAGATAATTTTGAAATAACTCAAAATCAGAAATTAATAAAAGACATAAGCAGATTAGAGATAGCATCAAAGAATACAGAAAATTGGTCAAATAAAATAGAAAAATCTAAATATAAAACTATTGATTCTGAGTCAAGTATAGATAGAGGATATGTAGGTCATCAATCAGCAAAAATGATGAAGAAATCTAAGGTTATTGAAAAAAGAATAGAAAAAGAAATTGATGAAAAGTCAAGTCTATTAAATAATATAGATAGAAATGAAAATTTAAAAATGATACCATTAGAAAATCGAAAAAGTCCATTAATAGTAGTTAAAGATTTACAAATAAAATATAATCATCAAAAAATATTTAGTAAAACATCTTTTGAAGTAATTAATAAAGATAGAATTGCAATTACTGGAAAAAATGGAATAGGAAAATCAAGTGTACTAAAGTTAATCATAGGAGATGAAACAGAATATGATGGAATTGTAAAAGTTAATAATGACTTAAAAATATCCTATGTATCACAAAATACAGATTATTTGAATGGAAATCTTAAAAAATTCTCGACAGAAAATAAAATTAATGAAAGCGTTTTTAAAGCCATGTTGTCGAAAATGGGTATTTCCAATATAGAATTTGAAAAAGATATAAAAGAAATGAGTGAAGGGCAGAAAAAGAAAATTTTAATTGCCAAAAGTATTTCAGAATCTGCTGATATTTATATATGGGATGAGCCACTTAATTATATAGATATATTAACAAGAATACAAATTGAAGAAGCTATAATTAAATATCAGCCTACTATCATTTTTGTAGAACATGATGAAACTTTTATTAAAAATATTGCGACAAAAATTATAGATTTACATTAAAATACGTTCTCTCAAATACTTGAAAATACTGAGATGTTAATTTGAGTTGCTAAAGTTCCAACTTAAATTGATAGAAAGCAACTAAAAAAAGAGGTAATATTTTAAGCATAGAAAGGGAGGAAAAAATGAATTTAGGAGAAAAATTATTTGAATTAAGAAAATTTAAAAATTTAACACAAGATGAGGTGGCAGAAAAATTAAATGTAACAAGACAAACAATTTCAAAATGGGAGACAAATCAAAGCGCACCAGATTTTGATAAAATAGTTCCATTATGCGAATTGTATGAAATAACACCTAATGAATTATTAATAGGAGAAAAACAAAATCCAGAAACAGCGAATAATGAAAGTGATGAATTGAAAGAAGCAAAAAGACATATTTTTACACGAGGAAAAGATGGCAAAGTTAATTATGAAAATATGACTAAAAACCAAATTAAACAAAAATCTGCTGAAATAGTTAGTAGTTCAATTCTAATATTCTTTTTTGCGATAGCTTTTGCAGGAATTGGAACTACTGTAATGATGTGGAATCCTGTTATAGTAGGATGTACTTTTTTAGTACTTATTGGATGGGGAGTAACTAGAATCATAAAACACTATATGTCTGTTCCAAAATTTGAAAAAACAAAAGAAGAAAAGAAACAAGACAAAATAGTAAAACAAATAAATGATATTATTGGAGGGATTGGTGTTGCAATATATTTTATTGTAAGTTTTATAACTATGGCCTGGCATATTACTTGGGTAATATTTATAATCATTGGAATGATTAATCAAATTGTTAAACTTATATTTATGCTAAAGGAGGAAGATGGAGATGAAGAATAAAGGATTAATAATTACTTTAATAATTTTACTGTCTATCATAATATTCTTTTTAGTATTGTTTTTAGTAACTTGTTTAAGAGGCGAAAAAAACTTTATAAGCACACTTATTAGTTTTGGCTCAAAAAGTACCAAAGTGATATTTGATGAACAATTTGAATTAAAAGATATACAAAATATAAAAATAAAACAAGATGCTGGAGATGTAATTTTTAAAGAGACAGAAGATGATTATATTCAAGTTGTTATTTATGGTGAGAATGAAAATGATGCACAAGTTGATTTAAGTAGCGGAAAATTGAATATAGATTATAGTAATAAAAAAAGCCTTCAATTTTTTAACTTTGGTGTAAGAAGAAATGATATCATAGTTTACATACCATCTAATTATTCTAATGAAATAGAAATAAAAAATAATTACGGTAAATGTGAAATGATAGATTTAGAAAATGCAATAGTGAATATAGACTGTGATGCTGGAGATGTTGAACTTGGAAAAGTAAGAAATGCAATTATAAAGTGTAATTGCGGAAATATAGAAATAAAAGAAATTTTAAATAAATGTGATATAAAAGCAGATTGTGGAAATATTAAAATAGATAAAATATCTATTCAAGAAGATTCTATTATAAATGCTGATTTGGGAGATGTATATATTAGCAGTACTAATGATATATATATAGACACAGATGTAGAGTTAGGAAAAACGAGCATAAATAAAAATAATAGAAAAGCAGAAATAACATTAAAGATAAATTGCGATTGTGGAAATATAACAATAGATAATTAAGATAAAGAGCAAACTTGTTTAAGTCTGTTTACCAGAAATCCCTTAATAGATGGGGGATTTTTGATGTTTTAAAGTAAAAAGATAGTTGCTT
This sequence comes from uncultured Clostridium sp., assembly GCA_947087745.1. Taxonomy (GTDB): domain Bacteria; phylum Bacillota; class Clostridia; order TANB77; family CAG-508; genus CAG-269. The sequence continues at coordinate 11,438 of CAMUDX010000008.1, forward strand.
TCTCACCTTTATTAATTATTGGTGTTGTTGTTTGTAAAATTCTATACAAATCATATATAAAGTGATATAATCTAAACATAATAGTTCTTGACAAAAAAAGTTACAATCGAGAGGAGAAAATATAGAATGAAAAAAATAGGAATAATAGCAGCGATGGAAGAAGAAAAAAACGCAATCAAAAATATGATGAAAGATATAAAAGAAAATAAAATATATGAATTAATATTTACAGAAGGAATAATTAATGAAAAAGAGTGTGTATTAGTAGAAAGTGGAGTAGGAAAAGTAAACAGTAGTAGAACAACACAAATAATGATAGATAAATATGATATAGAATACGTAATAAATACAGGGTCGGCTGGAAGTGCAACAGATGAGTTAAATATAGGTGATATAGTAATTGGAAAAAAAATAGTACAGCATGATTTTGATATAACAGCATTTGGACATAAAAAGGGATATATCAGCAATGTTGGAGAATATATTTTTAGTGATGAGAAATTAATAAATAAATTTGAAGAAGTAGTAGGGGCGATAGATAGCGAGGAAATAAAAATAAAGATAGGAACAATAGCAACAGGAGATATATTTTGTACAGAAGCAAAAATGAAAGATAAAATAAAAGAAAAATTCAGAGCAGATGCTATAGAAATGGAAGCGGCATCAATAGCACAAGTATGTTATTTAGACAAAATACCATTTATAATTATAAGAAGTATATCAGATACACCAAATGGGAAAAATGAAATAACATTTGAGCAATATTTAGAATTAGCATCAAAAAAGTGTGCAGAAATTTTAGAAAAATTTATCTAAAATAAAAAATAAACTAGTCCAGAAAAAATATTGATTTATAAAAATATCTATGTTAATATAGAAATATATTAAAAAGAGAGGTGAATCTTAAGTAAAACTTAAGAAATGATATGGGAAGAAGAAGCGATAAAATAAAAGAAGAAGAAAAAATAGATGTTAAAGGAACCATAAAAGGATTTATGGTTGAAGAACAGGAACAAAAGACACAAGAACAAGAAATATTAGACTATAAAGAAAAGAAGAAAGCGGAAAAGAGAAGAAATCTAACAGAAGAGGAATTAAAAAGAAAAAGAGAAAAAGATAATGAAGAAGAAGAAAAATTAAAAAAAATAAAACAAGAATTATTACAATCGTTAAAAGTAAGAATTCCAGAAATAGAAAAAAAATTCATTGCAATGTTAGTAGGAGATAATAAAAATAAGAAATTTCCTGAAAAAGAAAACATAAGAGTAAAGGATTCTGGTGGAGAAAAACCACAAAAGCAAGAAGAACAGAGAAAACAAGAAGAACATACTATAGAAGACAAAGAAAGAGAATAAATATTTTAAAAGTATAGATGGGAAATCAAAACTGTCTATATTTTTTTGTGCATAGAAACTTCAATCATTTATATAATAAATATATTTTCAAAATATTACAAAAAAATTCAAATAAACCATTTACAATTTACGAAAAGTTGTATACAATGTAGAAGAAAAATAAGAACTAAAGAAAACGCTCTAAGAAAGGAGAATATCAGTGAAAATATTGATGTTAACATGGGAGTACCCACCAAGAGTAGTTGGAGGAATATCAAGAGTAGTATATGATTTATCACATAGGCTAATAAAAGATGGACATGAAGTAACAGTAGTTACATATAAAGATGGGGAAGCACCATACTTCGAAGATGATAAAGGTGTAAAAGTATATAGAGTAGATAATTTTATGATTAATCCAAACAATTTCATAGATTGGATAATGCAAATGAATTTTTCAATGATATCAAAAGCAAGTAAAATAATAGAAGAACAAGGAAAATTCGACATAATACATGCACACGATTGGCTAGTAGCATATGCAGCAAAAACAATAAAAGAATCATTTGGAATACCGATAGTATCAACAATACATGCAACAGAAGCAGGAAGAAATAGTGGAATACATGATGAAGTACAAAGATATATAAATGATACAGAATGGATGCTAACATATGAATCAACGGAAGTAATAGTAAATAGCAATTATATGAAAAATGAATTACAAAGATTATTTGGGTTACCATTTGAAAAAATAAATGTAGTACCAAACGGAATTAACACAGGAATGTTTGTAGGAGTAGAAAGAGACTACGAATTCAGAAGAAGATATGCAATGGACAACGAAAAAATAATACTATTTATGGGAAGATTAGTTTATGAAAAAGGAATACAATATTTAATATCAGCAATGCCAAAGATTTTAAGCAGATATCATGATGCAAAGCTAGTAATAGCAGGAAAAGGTGGAATGATAGATGAATTAAGGGAACAAGTAAAAGCACTAGGAATAGAAAATAAAGTATATTTTGCAGGATATTTAAACGGAAAAGATGTACAAAAAATGTACAAGGTGGCAGATATATCAGTATTTCCAAGTACATATGAACCATTTGGAATAGTAGCACTAGAAGCAATGTTAGCAGAAAATCCAGTAGTAGTATCAGATATTGGAGGTTTAAACGAAATAGTACAACACAGAGAGAATGGAATGAAAAGCTATGCTGGAAATCCAAACTCAATAGCAGACTCAATATTAGAATTACTATTTGATTATCAATTAAGTGCAAATATAGTAAGAAAGGCAAAACAGAAAGTAAAGAATGAATACAATTGGAACAAAATTGCACAGGATACGCATTTTACATATCAAAAAGCAATCTGTGAAACAATAGCAGATAGACAACGTAAACAATTAGAACAAGAAAAAGCACAAAAAACAAAAGGAAAAGAAATAACCAATTTATTAACGTTTAAGAAACGCCAAGCATATGCATAATATATAATAAAGGGTATAGCTGTAATAGGAAGGATGATGAAAATGAAGGTATATGATACAGCAAATAGATTAGCAGAAGAAATAAAAACATCAGAGGAATATATAACATATAAAACAGCTAAAGAAGTAATAAATTTAAAACCAGAATTAAAAGAACAAATAAAACAATTTGAAGAAATGAGATATGAAGTACAAATACAAATAATGCAAAGTGGAAGACAAGATGAAGAGAAAACAAAAAAGATGCAAGAATTATATGCAGAATTAATAGAAGGAGAAGAAGCAAGAAAATACTTTGAAGCAGAAATGAAATTTAATATCTTATTAACTGATGTAAACAAAATAATTGGAGAAGCAGTGCAAGATGTAATAAAATAAAATATATTAACAAATTCGGATTTATAAACATTATATAAGGTTATATAGGCAAAAGTCATGAACTTTTGCCTTAAAATGACTAATGAAAAATAAATAAATATAACTAATATAATGGAGAAGAATATGGAAAATATAATAATAATTACAATATGTACAGTTGCAATTATAACTATAAAAATAATATTAAGTATAAATATTAAAGAAATAAAAAAGATAGGAATGAATAAAGACTTAAATAAAATAGCAGAAAAATATCCTACTAATGAAGAAATATGCAAAAAGATTTTAAGCAAATTAAATAACAAAAAAGTAAAAATCGAGAGAAATGAAGAATCAAATAATACAATGTATATAGCAATAACAGATAAAATAATAATAGGAAATACAAAAGGAAGTTATACTAGAATACAAACAATGGCACATGAATGCTTACATTCAATTCAATCAAGAAGAACATTAATGTTCAATTTTATATATTCAAATATATATATGATATTTTATTTAGCAATAATAATAATGGTAATATTAAAAGTAACGCAAAACTATATGCTAATAATAAATATATTTTTAATAATGTCATTAATATATTACATGATAAGAATATATTTAGAAGATGAAGCAATGTATAAGGCAAAGGAATTAGCAAAAGAATACATGGAAGAAGTGGCAATTTCAGATAAAGAAGAAATAAAAACTATAACTGATGGATTTGAAAAACTGAATAAAGCAGGAATAAAATTAGTTCATTATAGTACATTTACAGCTATTTTATTAAAAGTCATAATTTTTAGCATTGTAGCATTGATTTTTTAATATAAATGTGTTAGAATATTAACTATGTTGAAAGACAAGATATAGGGAGGAACAATAATGCAAGTAGTAAAAATGATATTAATAATAGTAGATATAATAGTATGTTTAGCTCTTATAGTATTATCAATGATACAATCTAAAGAAGATGAAGGACTATCATCAACAATAACAGGTTCATCATCAAACAACTTCTTTGAGCAAAACAAAGGAAGAACAAAAGAGGGAAAACAAAAAAGATGGACAATAATTTTAGGAATTGCTTTTGCAATAATATCAATAGCATTAGCAGTAATATATCCAATATAATAAATTTATCTAATTTAAGTAGAAATTAGATAGTAGTAAAAACTAGGAATTTTATAGAAATATTCCTAGTTATTTATTTTATCTGGAAATAAATAACCATTTACAAATGTAATAGATTTGGGTATAATATGCACAGAATAAAACAAGCATATTAATTAAAAAGGCAGAGAAAGAGAGGAAACAATGATAGAAAACAATAGAATAGTAGGAACATTCATAAACAGCAAAAGTTTTGGATTTGTAATACCAGACGACAAAAAGATAAAAACAGACATATTCATACCAAAAGCAAATTTTGGAAAAGCAAGAAACAATCACAAGGTAGTAGTAGAAATAACAAAACAAGCAAAAGCGGGGAAAAAGCCTGAAGGAAGAATTGTAGAGGTAATAGGGGGAGTAAATGAAGCAGGAATAGACATGTTATCATTAATAAAAGAATACGAATTACCATATAGATTTCCAGAAGAGGTAGTACAAGAAGCAAGAGAGATAAAACAAGAAATAGAAGAAAAAGACAAAAAAGGAAGAAAAGATTTAAGAGAAGAGATAATATTCACAATAGATGGAGAAGATGCAAAAGATTTAGATGATGCAGTAAAAGTAGAAAAATTAGAAAACGGACACTATAAACTAGATGTACACATAGCAGATGTAAGTAATTATGTACGAGAGAAAACGGAATTAGACAAAGAAGCGAACTCAAGAGGAACAAGTATATATATGCTAGGGAGAGTAATACCTATGTTACCAAGAGAGCTATCAAATGGAATATGCAGTTTAAATGCAGGACAAGATAGGTTTGCTATTTCATGTACAATGGAAATAAACGAAAAAGGAGTAGTAGCATCATCAGACATATATAAATCAATCATAAAAGTAACAGAAAGAATGAACTATACAGATGTACAAAAAATATTAGATAAAACTGATAAAGAAGTATCAAAAAGATATGAAAAGTATATAAAAGAATTTGAAATAATGGCAGAGTTAGCAAATATATTGAAAAACAAAAGAAAAGAACAGGGATATTTGAATTTAGATATACCAGAAACAAAGATAGAATTAGACAAAAAAGGAAAGCCAGTAAAAGTAGAAAAATACGAAACAACATTTGCACACGAAATAATAGAACAATTTATGCTAATAGCAAATGAAACTGTGGCAGAGAGATTTTATTGGCTAGAGGCACCATTTATATATAGAGTACATGAAGAGCCAGACTTAGAAAAAGTACAAGAACTAAACAAATTCTTACACAATTTTGGATACAGAATACTAGCAAACAAAGACAATATACATCCTAAAGAATTCGCAAAAGTTTTAGAAAAAGTAAAAGGAAAACAAGAAGAAAAAGTAGTAGCAAATTTAATATTAAGAACATTAAAGGTAGCAACATATGAATCAGAAAACAAAGGACACTTTGGAATAGCAAGTAAATATTATTGTCACTTTACATCTCCAATAAGAAGGTATCCAGATTTATTTATACACAGAATAATATCAAAGTACATTGAAAAAGACTATGCAGTAGATGACTGGTTTTTGGAAAAATACAATAAAAGAGCAACAAAAAGGGCATTCCATTCATCAGAAAGAGAAAAGATTGCAACAAAAGTAGAAAGAGAAGCAGAGAAAATAAAAAAGGCTGAATTTATGGAAAACAAAATAGGAGAACAATATGAGGGAATAGTATCTTCAGTTACAAGCTTTGGAATATTTGTAGAATTAGAAAACACTATTGAAGGGCTAATAAGATTTGAAAATTTAGATAATGACTATTATATATATGATGATACGAATAAAATATTAATAGGAGAAAGGACAAAAAGAGAATTTAAGATAGGAGATAAAGTAAAAATAGAGGTAATTGATGCAAGTAAGCAATATAGAAGAGTGGATTTTAAGCTAATAGAAAATGAGTAATTTTTAGAACAAAAGTATAAAAAATAAATTAACTAGAAAAAGCGGTCAAATCTATTGCAGAAATAAAAAAAATTATATATAATAAAAAATAAAAAAGAAATAATAACCTTTTACACAAAATGCACTAAGTGTAATTCCCTAAGGTAAAAAGAGACAAAAAATAATCAAATAGGAAGGAAAATATATGAACAAAACAAAAAGAAAAATATTTGAAGCCTCTATGAAATTATTTGCAGAAAAAGGATATGATGCAACAAGTATAGAAGAAATAACAGCGACAGTAGGAGTAGCAAAAGGAACATTATATTATCATTTCACAAGCAAAGAAGAGATATTTAATTTCTTAGTAGAAGAAGGAATGAAGCTATTGCACAACAGTATAGACATAAAAACTGCAAAACTAAACAATAATATTGACAAAATAAAAGCAATAATATTAATACAAATAAAAATAGTAGCAAAATATGAAAACCTAATAACAATATTATTAAGTCAATTTTGGGGAAAAGAAGAAAGAAATCAAAAGTGCAAGCAACACATATTTGGATATATAAAAAAGATAGAAGATATAGTAAAAGATGGAATAGAAAAAGGAGAAATAAAAAAAGGAAATCCACAAGTAACGGCATCAGAAATATATGGATTAATATGTTCAAGTCTAGTATTTAAAGCAAAACAAAATAACGATTTAGATGTAATGAATTTATATTATGAATTTGAAGAGACATTAATAAAAGGGCTAAAGTCCAACTAAATACTAGAGGAAATGAAAGGAATGTAAAAGAGAATGTTAAAAGAAATGAGAAAGATGAGATTTACAGATTTAAAAGATATGTTAGACAAAACAGAAGAAATGTATAAAGATAGACCAGCATACAAACTAAAAACAGAAGAAGGAAAATATAAAGTAATAACACACAAAGAATTTAGACAACAAATCAAAGAATTAGGAACAGGGCTAATAGACTTAGGATTAAAGGATGAAAGAGTTGCAGTAATATCAGAAAACAGATATGAATGGAGTTTGGCATATTTAGCAATAGCAACAGGAACAGGAATAGTAGTACCATTAGATAAATCATTACCAGCAAATGAAATAGAAAGTCTAATGATACGTTCAGAAGTTAAAGCAATTTTCTATTCAGATAAATACAATGAAATAATGCAAAATATAAGAGAAAAAGGGACAACACAAGTAAAATACTTTATATCAATGGACGAAGGAATGTGTACAGAAAAAGTATATTCACAAAAGGCTATATTAGAAAAAGGAAAAGAACTAATGGCAAGTGGTGATACAACATTTATAGATGCAAAAATAATTCCAGAAAAAATGGGAATAATGCTATTTACATCTGGGACAACATCAATTTCAAAAGCTGTAATGTTATCACATAAAAATATCATAAATAATGTAATGGATATAAGGTCAACATTTGAATTAGATGAAACAGATAGAATGTTATCATTTTTACCGCTACACCATGTATTTGAATGTACAGTAGGATTTTTATATCCAATATCAATAGGATGTATGATAGCATATTGTGATGGTGTAAAACATATGGCTGACAATTTAAAAGAATATCAAATAACTGCAATAATATCAGTACCAGCAGTATTCGATATAATGTATAGAAAGTTAATACAAGGAATTGCCAAAAAAGGAAAAAGTGAAACAGTAAAAAAGGGAATCAAAATAACACAATTATTATTAAAGTTAGGCATAGATATAAGAAAGAAAATATTTGCAGAAATACATGAAAATTTAGGTGGAAAAATAAGACTAATGGTAGCAGGAGGAGCAGCATTAGACCCAGCAACAGAAAAAGGGTTTAATGAATTAGGATTTAATATAGTACAAGGATATGGACTAACAGAAACTTCACCAGTAATAGCAGCAGAGCTAACAAAACAAAGAAGATTAGGATCAATAGGAAAGAAATTCCCAAGTGTAGAAGTAAAAATAGGAGAGCCTAATGAAGAGGGAATAGGAGAATTATTAGCAAAAGGGCCAACAGTAATGTTAGGGTATTATAATAATGAAGAAGCAACAAAAGAAGCAATAGAAGAAGATGGATGGTTTCATACAGGAGACTTAGCGAAAATAGATAAAGATGGATATATTTATATATCAGGAAGAAAGAAAAATGTAATAGTATTACAAAACGGAAAAAATATATATCCAGAAGAAATAGAAATACTAATAAATAAAATAGAAGGAATAAAAGAATCTATTGTATATGGAAAGCCAGATAATGGAGATTTAAGCATTGCCGTAAAGGTAGTATATGATAAAGAACAAATGAAAGAATTATACAATATTGAACAAGAAGATAAAATTAAAGAATTCATATGGGAAGAAATTAAAAAAATCAACAAAACTATGCCTGCATACAAATACATAAGAGATTTAATTGTAACTGAAGAAGAATTAATAAAGACAACAACGCTTAAAGTCAAGAGACACGAGGAGATAAAGAAGATTCTTAATGGTGAAACAAAGTGAATATTACGGAAATTTACAAGTGTAAAAAGAGAAAAATTAGTAAAAACACAAAGAATTGTAACACAATTGTAATATTATTGTAACAAAAATGTAAACAAAAAAGGCAAAATTTACTATTGTAGTTTTTTGTAAGATAGTGTATAATAATAAATGAATTAGGGAACTACATAAGAAGGAGGTATTTACAATGTCTAAAACTGGCATAGTAAATGTTAGAATGGTTATAACTGAGGAGAAGATTTTATCAAATATAGATAAAATCCAAAAGATGATAAATCCAAATAACAAAAAACAAATAGTGCAATTATACGAGGATACATATTTTAAAGACTTAATCGAATCTATAAAAGCATATTTAATAGAATATCCAAAAAAGAAGAACTTTCCAACAAGTGTATATAAAGCAGCATATGGATTAGTTGAAACAGCAACAAGCCAATTTGAAGAGAACACTAAAAAAGTTTCAGACCTAATAAGACAAAGAGAAGAAAATATACAAGCTGCTGGAAGATTAAGAGATATTTTTAAGCTAGCACAAGATAAGGACAAGGCTTGGAAAGATGAAGTAAAATCTATATCACAAGAAATATCAGAAGATATAGTAGAAGCTTTAAATGTAATAGGAAGAGCAAGAAGGAAAGATGTCCAAAATTATCAAGATGCAGAAAAGTTAATAATGGCTCGTATAAATAATTTAGAAGCAAATTTACATATAGAAATAGATATGGAAAGAATAGAAGATAAATCAAAAGCACTAAGTTATATTGGAATAGAAGTAGCAGATGCACTAAAAGTAATACCATCTCCAACTGAAGAAGAAAATGGAATAGAAGTACAAGAAACAGAAATAGGAACAGTAGCAGGAACAGAAGGAATAGGAACAATTGTAGAAGCAAAACAAGAAACAGAAGTAGAACAACAACAAGTGGCAGTAGCTGAAGAGTTACAAGCATACCAAAATGAAACAACAGTAGAAGCAAAACCAACATTATGGCAAAAAATTAAAGGTAGCAAGATTGCTAAAGCATTAAACTTCATAACAAGAATAAGAATAAAAATAGAAGTTCCATCAAATGCATTACCTGAAGGAAGAGGAGAAAATTAATAATAGAATCAGATAAATAAATTCTAACAAAAGATAAAAAAATCCTTACTTAAAAAGTAAGGATTTTTAAGCAAAAAACGAAAAAAGTGCCGAAAAAGCTTGACATTTAGTATGATTATTTGCTATATTTACAATGTAAATCATATATTTATATAAAAACCGTTTATTGAACTAGATTTCTTCTCAACCAGTTATCTAGTTCTTTTTTAAAAGAAAGGAAATAAACAAAATGGGAAAACTATTTGTAATAGATGGAACAGATGGTAGTGGTAAGCAAACACAATTTGAAAAAATAACAGAAAGACTAAAAAAGGAAGGAAAATATATAAAAGTAGTAAGTTTTCCAAATTATGAAAGTGAGTCATCATCACTAGTAAAGATGTATTTAAGTGGAAAGTTTGGAGAAAATGCAAAAGATATAAGTCCATATATAGCATCAACCTTTTATGCAGCAGATAGATATGCAACATATAAAACAGAATATGAAGAATACTATAAAAACGGAGGAATAATATTAGCAGATAGATATACAACAGCTAATATGGTACATCAAGCTGGAAAAATAAAAGACATAAAAGAAAGAGAAAAGTTTCTAAGATGGTTATGGGATTTTGAGTTCAACTTATATGGGTTACCAGTGCCAACTAAAGCATTCTTTTTAAATATGCCAACAGAGTATGCTATAAAGCTAATGGAAAACAGAGAAAATAAGATAACACATGAGAACAAAAAGGATATACATGAAAGAGATGCCAGCCATTTAAAAGATGCTTATGAAGCTGCTTGTAGTTTAGTTGATAAATATGATTGGTATGAAGTTAAATGTGTAAAAAACGGTGAAATAAGAAGTATAGAAGATATTCATGAGGAAATATATAATGAGTTAATAAAACATATAGACTAAGGTAAGTGCAAAACACTTATCTTTTAACTTTCCTAGAATATAAAAAAATTGTCAAATTTATAATAAAAAAGGGAAGTTATCTAAAAAAAGTAGATGATTAAAACAAAAAGCTTGCAAAAATTGAAGAAGTGTATTATATTAGAATAGCGATTACAAAAGAAAGGAGAGAGAAAAGTGAAAACTTTTTTTGGAGAAGTTTATATAAACGAACAAGAGTTAGAAGAAGAGGGAATACAAAATCCAATAAAAGTAGAATATTACAAAACAACAAACGAAGAAAAAGGCGAAAAAAATTATGGAATTGAAATAATTAAAAAGGAATATAGAATTCACGAAGATAAAATACAAATGGACAAACTAACAAAAGAAGAAAACGAAATAGAAGAATTAATAAATCTGCTAAAGAGAAATGAAGTAACGACAATTGGAGCAAAAGATATAATAGAAGATATATACAAAAATATGTAAAACAAATGAAAGAAATATGAAGAATAAAAACAAACAAAATAATATAAAATAAACTAATACAACATAGGAAAATTGCTAAAAGATTGGAGGTAAAAATGGCAGACAAGTTAATAATAGTGGAATCACCAGCAAAAGCAAACACAATTAAAAAATTTTTAGGAGGAAGTACAAAAGTAGTAGCATCAATGGGACACATAAGAGACTTACCAAAATCAAAATTAGGAGTAGACATAGAAAACAACTTTGAGCCTGAATATATCAATATTCGTGGAAAAGGAGATTTAATAAAATCATTAAAAAAAGAAGCAAAAGATGCAAAAAAAATCTATCTAGCGACTGACCCTGACCGTGAAGGAGAAGCAATTGCATGGCACTTATCACACATACTAGAAATAGAAAAAGGTAAACAACTAAGAGTTACATTTAATGAAATAACAAAAACAGCAGTACAAAACGCAATAAAAGAACCACGAGATATAGATATAAATTTAGTAGATGCACAGCAAGCAAGAAGAATATTAGACAGAATAGTAGGTTATAAAATAAGTCCATTATTATGGAAAAAAGTAAAAAAGGGACTATCAGCAGGAAGAGTACAATCAGTAGCAGTAAAATTAATAGTAGAAAGAGAAGAAGAAATAGAAAAATTTATACCAGAAGAATACTGGAATATATACATAGATTTATTAGAACAAGAAAACAACAAAGTATTCCAGGCTAAATTTTATGGTAAAAATGGAAAAAAACAAGAAATTAATAATAAACAACAAGTTGATGACATGTTAAAAGAAATTGATAAAGCAAAATATATAATAGAGGAAATTAAAAAGAGCGAAAAGAAAAGAACACCAGCACCACCATTTACAACAAGTACAATGCAACAAGAAGCATCAAGGAAATTGGGATTTGCATTAAAAAAGACAATGTCAGTTGCACAAGGACTATATGAAGGTGTAAATATAAAAGAAAAAGGAACAATAGGATTAATAACATACATGAGAACAGATTCAACAAGAATATCAGAAGAGGCAAGAGCTACAGCAAAAGAACATATAATAAACACATATGGCGAAAAATATTATGAAAACAGATATTATAAAACAAAAAAAGAAGCACAAGATGCGCATGAAGCTATAAGACCAACATATACAGATTTAGAGCCAGAACAAATAAAAGATTCTTTAACAAAAGACCAATACAAATTATATAAATTAATATATAATAGATTTATGGCAAGCCAAATGAGTGCAGCAATTTATGATACAGTATCAGTAACAATAAAAGCTAATGATTATGACTTTAGAGCTAATGGAAATACTTTAAAATTCAAAGGATTTATGACATTATATGTAGAAGGAACAGACGAACAAAAAGAAGATGAAGAAGGAACATTACCAGAATTAAAAGAAAAACAAGAAGTAAAAAAACAAAAAATAGAGCCAAAGCAAAGTTTTACTGAGCCACCACCAAGATATACAGAAGCAAGTCTAGTAAAAGCATTAGAAGAAAAAGGAATAGGAAGACCAAGTACATATTCGCCAACAATAACAACAATATTAGAGAGAAGATATATAGAAAAAGAACAGAAACAGCTACTTCCAACAGAATTAGGAAAGGTTGTAAACAAGTTACTAGTAGAAAACTTTACAGATATAGTAAATGTAGAATTTACAGCAAATATAGAAAACAGGTTTGATGAAATTGCAGATGGAAAACAAAAGTGGAAAGATATAATAAAAGATTTCTATGGACCATTTTCAAAAACACTTGAAAAGGTAGAAAAAGAACTAGAACATGTAGAGTTAGTAGAAGAAGTATCAGATGTACAATGTGAATTATGTGGGAGAATGATGGTATATAAATACGGAAGATATGGAAGATTTCTAGCTTGTCCTGGTTACCCAGAATGTAAAAATGCTAAGCCAATAATTGAAACAATAGAAGAGCCATGTCCAAAGTGTGGAGGAAAAATTCAAATAAGAAAGACTAAGAAGAGAAAGACATATTATATTTGCGAGAATAATCCTACATCTTGTGATTATATTTCTTGGAATAAACCTAAAAAGGATTAATAAAATAAAGCTAAGATTTTTAGATAAATCTTAGCTTTCAAAGTTAAATATGGAGGATATATGAGTACAACAGAAAACGAAAAATTAATAATAGCAAAATTAGATGACAAAATAAGGAATTGCAAAACAAAGAACAAGATAGTAAACACAGAATTTTTAAATTTATATCAAAAGAAAATAATACAAAAAAGATTAAATGAATTAAAAATAGAAAATTACATATTTAGTGGAGGCTTTGAAGAAGCAGAAAGTAAAGTTTTGATAATATATCCAGAGAAATTAGACAAAGAAATTGCAGAAAAGAATTTAGATAATATAATAAGTGGAATAAAGATTGAATTACCAAATGAATTAAAAGGTAAATATAAACATGGAGACTATTTATCAACTATTATGAAACTTGGCTTAGTTCGTGAAAGAATAGGAGACATTATAGTATATGATAATGAAGCATATATAATAGTTTTGAGAGAAAACTCAGAATATATCAGAAATTCTCTAAGTGATTTTACAAAATTTAAAAAGGCAAAAATCCAAATAGTAAAATTAGAAGAGATAAATTCTAAATCTCCAGAAACGCAAGAAATTGATATCCATACAAATTCCATGAGATTAGATAGTATTGTTTCAGAAATAGCAAAATGCTCTCGAGGTAAAGCAGAAGAATTAATAAAAAATGAAAGAGTATCAATTAATTGCAAGTATGAATATAAGTTATCAAAACAGGTGAATGTAGGGGATATTATAATTGTAAGAGGATGTGGAAAGTATATAATAAATAACAAAAGAGAAAATCCAAAGACTAAAAGATTGATTATTAATTTGAAAAAATATATATAACAAGAGAATTTTAAAAATATTGATTATACATAGTTTATGTGTTACAGTTCAGTTTTAAATTATATAGTCCTGTTTAATGGCGACACAATTCAAAGAAATAAATTGATATGCACCTATAGGTACTACCAAATTATTTTTTGATTGTATCGTTAACGCGGGCTTTGAATATCGTTACTGAATTGTAACATTTATATATTTTATAAAGTAGCTTTTTTTCTAGGTACCGGTGATTACCGGTACCTAGAAAAAAAGCTACTTTTAAAAAATATATTAATTCTAAGACTATAAACATATTTGTTACTTTTTGCCTAACACTATAGAAATATCTTTATTAATTTTTCCTCTAGAAATATTAAAGACAACAGTATCACCAGGTTTTTTAGAATAAATATAAGATTTTAAATCATTCATAGTATAGAGTTCATTATTATCTACAGAATTAATAATATCCCCGACCTTTAAATCAGATGAAGCTGCAGGCCCTGCCGATGTAATTTGAACAACATATATGCCAGATGAGAAAGAGCGAGGAGAACTAGACAAATATGGAATGACATTAGAATCATAAGCTGATATTCCAATATAAGCTTCAGAAAATGAATCAGAAGCAATAAAACTATTTATAACAGGTAACACAACATTAGTAGGAACAGCAAATCCAATCCCTTCAGCAGAAGTAACTTTAACAGTATTAATACCAATTACAGTTCCATCTGCAAGAAGAAGAGGACCACCGCTATTTCCAGGATTTATAGTTGCATCTGTTTGAATTAAATCTGTCATATATGAATCAATATTATCCTCTTGTATACGAATAGTACGATTTGTAGCACTAATAATGCCAGAAGTTACAGTTCTTCTAAACTCAAAACCAATAGGATTACCAATAGCAAAAACAGACTGGCCAACACGAACAGAACTAGAATCGCTAAAAGTTACAGGAGTTAATCCATTAGCATTTATTTTACATATGGAAAGGTCTAAATCAGTATCAGACCAAACTACATTAGCATTATAGACATTACCATTTTCAAGAGTAACATAGCAGGAACTATACTTTTCACCAGTAACATGACTATTACTCAAAATATATCCATTTTCAGAAACTATAATACCTGTTCCAATTCCAAGTTCTGTGGAAAAATTTGCGGAAAAGATAGAAATATCATTATTTTTTAATTTAGAAATACCAACAACAGATTGGGATACAATTTCAATCATATTTGATATGCTTGTACTTCTAGTTATAACATTTTCAACAGTTTGTAAATCAGTTGTGGATTGAAGCTGTTGTAGATTATAATTAGGAGAATTAGATTTATTTTTATCAATGTATGTAATATATACAAATGAAAAAGCAAAATATAGTAAAAATAATGTAGAAGAAATAATTAAAAATTTAGTTAAACTTTTTTTCTTTGTTTTCATACTAACCCCCAATAGAAATTAAAATATTATTAATATTTTGTACAAAAACAATAAAAATAAACAATAAAACTAAATAAAAAAGAATTATTGTTTATTTTAATAATTAAATATATTTAGAAATTATTTGATAAATTAAATGAATAGGTAAACCAACAATAGAATTATAATTTCCATCAATTTTATCAATAAATTTAGAAAATTCATCTTGAATTGAATAAGCAGCAGCTTTATCTGTATACTTACCTAAAGAAAGCCAACTATTTATCTCATCATTAGACATTTTTGTAATATGAACGTTAGAAATATCACGATCTATGAATTCATGATGTTTTCCATCCTTCTCAATTAAAATAGCGATACCTGTCGAGACTTGATGGATATTATCCATAAGTTCAGAAATCATATCAAATGCATTTAAACTTGAAGTAGGTTTGCCATAATATTTATTATCTTTAAAAACAATGGTATCTGCACCAATAACGATTCTATTTCCAAAAGTTTTATCAAATACTGATTTAGCTTTCATGAAAGCTAGATTCTTTGACTGTTCTTGTAAAGATAAATTAGGGTTAATAGTTTCATCACTATTACTATCAATAATATCAAAATCAATATTTAACATTTTTAATAATTCTCTTCTTCTAGGAGATTTTGAAGCTAAAAAAATTTTCATAATATATGTCCTTTCACAAGTATTATACAAATTTTTGATAAAAAAACAAGCGAATTTTGTAAAAAAAACAAATAGTTTTGTAAAAGAAAATGGCATTTTTGTAAAAATAGATAAAATGTTAAAGAAAATGTTTGCAAAGTTATAGAAGAATGATATAATTATTTACAAATACCATAGTGAAAGGAAAAAGTATGGAAAATAGGGAAATTTATGGATTAACAAATCCACAAAAAAGTATATGGGCAACAGAACAATTTTTTATGGGAACAGATGTAAATAATATAGCAGCAACATTAACGATAAGACAAGATGTAGATTTTAAAATTTTGGAAAAAGCAATAAATGTATTTTTAAAAAATAACAAAAGTTTTGGATTAAGGTTTAAAATGCAAGATGGAGAACTAATACAATATTTTACAGAAATGCAAGATATAAAGTTTGAAATATTACATTTAAAAGATAAAAAAGAGTTAAAAGAGATTGCTACAGAATTATCAAAAGAAGTGTTTAATATAAAAGAGGGAAATTTGTTCAAATATAAATTGTTCAAATTAGATAATGGATATGGCGGATTTATTATAATAGCACACCATATTATTTCTGATGCAGGAACATTTTCATTAATGGGAACAGAAATAATAGACAATTATACAAAATTACAAAAAAATGAAGACATAGAAATAAAAGCATATTCTTATGAAGATTATATAAAAGATGAAAAGGAATATGAAAATGGCAGTAAATTTATAAAAGATAAAGAATATTGGAATGAAGTATTTAAAGATGTTCCAGAAGTAGCAACAATACCAAGTGTGAGAAATAAAGCTAATACAGATGAATCAGGAAAATCATTAAGAGAAGAATTTGCATTAAATCAAAAAACTTTAAGTAAAATATCAGAATTTTGTAAGAAGTATAAAATTTCTAATTTTAATTTCTTTATGGCAGTATATTCTATATATTTAAGTAGAGTAAGTAATTTAAAAGATTTTGTAATAGGCACACCTATTCTAAATAGAACAAACTTTAAAGAAAAGCACACAACGGGAATGTTTATTAATACAGCACCATTGCGTATAAAGATAGAAGAAAACTGCGATTTCATAACTTGTGCAAAACAAATTGCACAAAGTTCTTTAAGCATGCTTAGATATCAAAAATATCCATATCAAATGTTACTAGAAGATTTAAGAAAAAAAGATAGTTCAATTCCAGTTTTATTCGATATAATGTTATCATATCAAGTTACTAAAGCCAATGATAGAACATTAGAAATACCTTATGAAGTAGAATGGTTACCTTCAAACACTATTTCAGATAGTATATATATACATTTACATGATAATGATGATAATGGTACTTTAAATGTTGCATATGATTATCAAATTGAAAAGTATTCAAAAGATGATATAGATAATATTCATAAAAGGATTTTACATATTATTAATCAAGTTCTAAACGATGAAAGTTGTTTGGAAAAGGATATTGATATTGTTACAGAAGAGGAAAAAAATAAGATTCTATATGAGTTTAATAATACTTATACAGATTACCCAAGAGATAAAACAATTGTTGATTTATTCGAGAATCAAGTGGAAAAAACTCCTGATAATATTGCTGTAGTGTGTGGTGATAACCAATTAACTTATAAAGAACTAAACGAGAAAGCTAATGGGTTAGCAAATTATTTAGTGGAGCAAGGTATACAAAAAAGAGAAGCAATAGCAACTATATTGGATAGAAATATAGAATTGATAATATGTATGTTGGCTATTATAAAAGCAGGAGGAGTATATTTGCCTATATCTACAGAATTTCCAAAAGAAAGAATAGAATACATAATAAATGATAGTAAATCTAAAATAATATTAACTTCGCAGAATATAAAATTGGAAAAGGAAGACATAAAGATAGTAAATATACAAAACTTCAACTATGATAATTATAATAAAAATAATATAAAGTTAGATATTAATGCACTAGATATATTATATATTATTTATACATCGGGTTCTACAGGAAAGCCAAAAGGTGTAAAGCTATCAAATAAAAATCTAAATAATTTTGTACATGCATTTACTTATTATTTTGAAGGAATAAATGAAGAAGACAGATGTTTAGCTTCAACTAATATTGCATTTGATGTTAGCATTTTTGAATTTTTTATAACATTATTAAATGGTGCATCACTATATTTATATGAAGAAAATTCGATTACAGATATTTTTAAGTATTGTAATAATATTGTGAAAAATAAGATAACATTATTATACATTCCTCCTAATATTTTAAATGATGTATATAAAATACTATCTACAAAAGATAAAATAAAAATGTCTAAGCTTTTAATTGGAGTAGAACCAATTAAAAGCAGTGTAATAAAAAAATATTATAAATTAAATCCAAATATGAAAATCATTAATGCATATGGACCAACAGAAACAACGATATGCACAACAGCTAATATATTAAATAAAGAAGATATTGAAGAGGATACTATTATTTCGATAGGAAAGCCAATATGTAATAGTAAGTTATTAATATTGAATAAGAATTTTCAAATTTCTCCAATAGGTGTGCAAGGAGAACTATATGTTATGGGAGATGGAGTTGGAAATGGTTACTTAAACAATGATGCTAAAACAAAATCAAGTTTTGTTAGAATAAACAACTATAATCTAGATTTAGTAGCATATAAAACAGGGGATATAGTTAAGTGGAATCACAATGGTAATATCAGTTTTATAGGTAGAGAAGATAATCAAGTAAAAATAAGCGGACACAGAATTGAATTAGGAGAAATAGAAAATTGTATTTATCAATTTCCAAATATAGAAAAAGTAGTAGCAAATATAGACAATAATAATAAAATTATAGCATATTACATAGCAAAAGAAATGATAAAAGTAAACGATTTAAAAATATTTATGAAAGAAAAGTTACCAACATATTTAATACCTAATTATTTTATGCAATTAGATCAATTTAAATTAACTTCAAATGGGAAAATCGATAGAAAGGCGCTACCAACACCTAAAACCGAAAATAATGTAATAAAAGTTAATCCTAAAAATAAAACAGAAAAGATATTGAAAAACATCTATGAAAAAATATTGAAACAAGATGATATTAGTACAGCATCAAACTTTTTTGAATTGGGTGGAGATTCATTATCAGCTATAAATTTGTCAATGCAAATATATAATAAGTTCAATATACAAATAGGAATAAAAGACATATTTAATGCACCTACAATTATTGAATTAGCAAAAAAAATAGAAAATAGTAAAGTTTTTACAAATGAAAATAAAATTTATAAAGTTGACAATAACATATACTATCCAGTATCATCTGCACAGAGAAGAATGTACTATTCAGCATCAGTAGATGGTAAGAAATCTACATTATATAATATATCAGGTGGTTTAAAGCTAGACAAGATGCCTGATGTAGATAGACTAGAAGAATGTTTCAGAAAGATTATAAATGAAAATGAATCACTAAGAACATATTTTGAAGTGGAAGATGGAGATGTAGTTCAAAAAATATCAAATCAAATAGAATTTCACATAGAATTAGAAAAGGATATTAAATCCAATATAGAAGAAATTGCACAAAAATTTATAAAGCCATTTGATTTATCGAAAGCACCTCTTTTCAGAGTAAAATTAGTTGAACTGAAAAATGAAAAAAGCTTACTATTAATAGATATGCACCATATTATTAGTGATGGAACTACGATAAAAATACTGACTAATCAAATTTCAAAATTATACAATGGGCAAAATGTCGAAAATAATGCAATAGATTATAAAGATTTTGCAGTTTGGGAAAATTCAAATTTGAAAAATGGAAATTGTAAAGAATCAGAAGATTATTGGTTACAGCAATTTGAAGATAAAATTCCAATTTTAGAATTACCACTTGATTATGTAAGACCAGCTAAACAGAGTTTTGAAGGAGATAGTATAATAACAAAGTTGGATACAAAATATACTAATCAGATTTATAAAATTTGTAAAGAACTTAATGTTACTCCATTTATGTTATTTATTTCGGTATATTATATATTGCTTTCAATATATTCAAGAACTGAGGATATAGTAATAGGAACTCCAATAGAAGGAAGATATAATAGCGAGTTATCAAACATAATAGGAATGTTTGTAAATACATTACCATTAAGAAATAAAATAGATATTAAGTCAACATTTAAAGAATTCCTAATGCAAGTAAGAGAACAATCTTTAAGAAGTTTTGAACATCAAGATTATCCATTAGATGAATTAATAAAGAAGTTAGAAATAAAAAGAGATTCGAGTAGAAATGCACTATTTGATGTAGCATTTACATATCAGAATCAGAGTTATCCAACTATGGCACTTAAAGGTATAGAGACAGAATTTTATATTCCAAAAACTAATATATCTAAATTTGACTTATTATTAGAGGCAATACCAGAAAATGAAAACATAAGTTTTAGATTTGAGTATTGCACACAATTATTCTCAAAAGAATATATTAAAATGTTTGCAAGCTACTACATGAGAATATTAAAAGATATATCAAGAAATATTGATTTACCAATAGCAGAAATTAACATTTTATCTTCAAAAGAAAAAGAACAAATATTAAAAGAATTTAACAATACAACAAGTAAATATCCAAAAGAAAAAAGCATAATTGAATTATTTGAGGAACAAGTAGCTAAAAATCCAAATAAGCAAGCACTAGTATTTGAAGATACAAAATTGACATATAATCAATTAAATAAAAAAGCTAATAAATTAGCTCATTATATGAAAGAAGAATATAATGTTCAATATAAAGATGTGGTTGGAATATTATTAGACAAATCTAGTGAATGCATAATTTCAATTTTAGCAATTATAAAGTGTGGAGCTATATTTATTCCGATAGATATAGAGTATCCAAAAGAAAGAATAGAATATATTTTAGATGATTCGAACTCAAAAATAGTAATAACAACACAGAAATATAGTAGATTATTAAATGATGATACGCAAAAAATTTGCATAGACATGGAAAATTATGATAAATTTGATACAAACAATCCAACATGCAATACGAAATCAGATGATTTAATATACATTATGTATACATCAGGGTCAACAGGCAGACCTAAAGGAGTAATGATTACACATAAAAGTGTAGCTAGATTAGTAAAGAATACCAATTATATTGATTTTAGTAATGAGGAAAGAATTTTGCAGACAGGCTCAATTGTATTTGATGCATGTACATTTGAAATATGGGGAGCATTGCTAAATGGCGGTACATTATATTTGATTAAAAAAGAAAACATGCTTAATCAGATTTACTTTGAAAGGTATCTTAAAGAAAATAAAATAACAAGTATTTTTCTAACAACAGCATTATTTAATCAATATACTGAAGCAAGTAAGACTATATTTGAAGGTCTAAGAAATTTATTAACAGGAGGAGAAGCGGTTTCATGTAAACATATGAAACTTGCACAAAAAAATTTCCCAAATCTTAATATAGTTCATGTATATGGTCCAACAGAAAACACAACATTTTCTACTTATTATAATGTTAAAGAGATTAAAAACAATACTGTTCCTATTGGAAAAGCAATTGCTAATTCAACAGCATATGTAGTATCAAAAACAGGACAGCTATTACCTATAGGTGTTCCAGGAGAACTATGGGTTGGAGGAGATGGAGTAGGAGCAGGATATCTAAATATGGAGGATTTAACTAAAGAAAAATTTATAGATAATCCATTTGGTGAAGGAAAAATTTATAAAACAGGAGATTTAGTTAAACTTTTACCAGATGGGAATATAGAGTTCATTTCAAGAATAGACAACCAAGTCAAAATAAGAGGATTTAGAATCGAATTAAACGAAATAGACAATGTGGTTAAGGAATATCCTGACATATCAAAGACATTTACTACAATAAAACTAATAGATGATAAAAAATATATTATTACTTACTTCACAGCAAATCAAAAAATAAGTATAGGAAATATAACGCTATATTTACAGGAAAAGTTACCATTTTACATGGTTCCACAATTTTTAATACAATTAGAAAAATTTCCATTAACAATTAATGGAAAAATTGATGTAAAAAATTTAATAGAACCAGAGTTAGAAACATTACATAGATATGTACCAGCAGAAAACGAAATACAGCAACAATTGTGTGATATATGGTCAAAATTATTTAAGATGAAAAAAGTGAGCATATTAGATAATTTCTTCGAATTGGGAGGAGATTCTCTAACTGCTATAAAATTTCAAACAGAAGCTTTAAAAATGAACATAAATATTAATTATAGTGACATATTTGAATACCCTACCATAAAGAGTTTGTCAGAGAAGAGTCAAGAGAAACAATTATATAGAATAGATGAGACATATGATTATTCAGAATTAAAAGAATTACTATCAATAAACACAATAGACAATATAGAAGAACAACATAATATTGGAGATTGTGGAAATATATTATTATGTGGTGCAACAGGATTTTTAGGGGCCCACATATTAGATAAATATCTTCAAAATTCAACAGGAACGGTATATTGCTTAGTAAGAAGAAAAGAAAATATAGATTCAGAAGAAAGACTTAAAAAGATACTTAATTTTTACTTTGAAAATAAGTATGATGAATATTTTAGAAATAGAATACAAGTAGTATATGGAGATATAACAATTGATAATTTTGGGCTTAAAGCAAATGAATATAAAGAATTAGGAAGTAAAGTTGAAACTGTAGTAAATAGTGCAGCATTAGTAAAGCATTTTGGAGATTTAAAAATGTTTGAAAGTATAAATGTAATAGGAACTAAAAATGTAATAAAATTCTGCAAAAGGTTTAACAAAAAATTGTATCATATATCTACCATGAGTGTAGCAGGAATAGCGACACCTCAAGATAATATAAGCAATGATGAAGAAAGAATAATATTTAATGAAACTGATTTTTATGTTGGACAGAATTTAAACAATGCATATGTATATACAAAGTTTGAAGCGGAAAAAGAAATATTGAATGAAGTAAAAAATGGATTACAAGGATGTATTTTAAGGATGGGAAATATTTCAAATAGAGTGTCTGATGGCAAATTTCAAATAAATGTATCTGAAAACGCTTTTATAAATAGAATAAAAGCCATATTAAAAATAGGAGTAGTGCAAAGCAAATTTTTAGATCATGCAATCGAATTTACACCAGTAGATGCGTGTGCAGAAGCAATCATAAAGATAATACAAAATAATACCAAATTCAATGTATTACACATTTTTGACACAAAAGTTATAAATTTTCCAGATATAATTCAAATTTTAAAAAGTTTAGGATATAATATAGATACAGTAGATGATAAAATATTTGCAAACAAAATAAAGGAATTTTTAAAAGATGACAAC
Organism: uncultured Clostridium sp.; assembly: GCA_947087745.1. Classification (GTDB taxonomy): domain Bacteria; phylum Bacillota; class Clostridia; order TANB77; family CAG-508; genus CAG-269. Next base: position 35,113 of record CAMUDX010000008.1, read on the forward strand.
TTGAAAAGTCAAATATCAGGTTTAATCCCAGATTTAAATAAGAATAAAACATTATCATTGCTTTCAAAAACACTACCTAATGCTTATTTTTCAACATTATATCTAAAGTCAATTGGATATGAATGGGTAGAAATTGATAAAGAATATATAGAGAAATACTTAGGATATTTTAAAAAAATAGGATATATAGAATAAAGGGAGGTAACAAATGTTAACAAATGTAGCAACACTTGTAGCACTAATTATATCAGCGATAATTTGCATTATATTTATTAGTATAATAAAACATAAAATATCTAGAAGTCAACTAAAAACAGCATTTATTTTCTTGTATAGTAGCATGCTAGTTATTTATATGGGAACGATTTTGCAAATTATATTTTCAAACATATTAAAAATTAATTCAATATATTTTGAATATTTTATATATATAGGAAATGTACTTTTGCCGTTAGGATTTTTATTTATGGGATTGATATTTGCAAATACTAAAATAAAATTTAAAAATAGATATCTAGTATTAGTTCTAATACAAATAATATCCTTAATAGTATTATGGACAAATGACTATCATCATTTGTTCTATAAGCAATACTCTATATATCCTACAGAAGCAGTAGTAGGGGTATATGGAAATGTATATAATATATATTCAATATTATTATTTACAGTAGGAATAGTATATCTATTAGTATATTCAATAAAAAATTCAGGATTTTTCTCGAAACAAGCAATATTAATGATATTAGGTGCAACTGTACCAATAGGAGTTAATTTTATTACTAGTTTCAAGATTATAAATACAACAATATATATTACACCTATTTCATTTACTATATCTATATTGATTTTCACATTAGCTATATTTAAGTTCAAATTCTTGAGAGTGACACCTGTAGCATTACAAAAAATTGTAGATAGAATTTCTGATAGTTATATAGTAATAAATGAAGACAATGTAATAACAGATTTTAATAAAACTTTATTAACAACATTAAAAATAAAAGATGAGAATGTAAGAAATAAAAATATTTTTCAATTTATGAGTAAATATAAAATAGATATAGAAAAAATACAGAAAGCATTAATAAAAGTAAAAAATTTTAATGAAACAGAGAGATTTGAAATAAAAATAGAAAAAGCTAATAAATATTTTACAGTAGAAATAAATACGATTAGGCAAAAAGAGCAATTTTTAGGGGTCCTAATATTGTTTAAAGATATAACACAACATAAAGAAGATATGGAGACTATTAGAAGAAATCAAGATATATTAGTAGAAAGAGAACGATTAGCGTCATTAGGACAAATGATAGGAGGAATAGCACATAACTTAAAAACACCTATAATGTCAGTATCAGGAGCAACAGAAGGGTTAAATGAGTTAATCAGAGAATATGATTTATCAATAGATAATCCTCAAGTAAATTCTGAAGATCATCATGAAATAGTAAAAGATATGGATGAATGGATAAAAAAGATAAGAAATTATATAGAGTATATGTCAGACATTATAACAGCTGTAAAAGGACAAGCAGTAAATTTTGTAGATGAAGAACAAGAAGATTTTACAGTAGCTGAACTTGTAAAACATGTTACTATATTGATGAGACATGAACTAAAGAATGCAATTATATATCTAAATTCTCAAATAAATTGTAATGATAATATAGAAATAAAGGGTAATATAAATAGTTTAGTACAAGTAATAAATAATATAATTTCTAATGCTATTCAGGCTTATAAAGGTGAACCAGATAAAAATATAGATATGATTATAAGCACTGAAGGAAACAATATTGTAATAACAATAAGAGACTATGGTCCAGGATTACCAGAAGAAGTTCAAGAAAAGCTATTTAAAGAAATGGTTACAACTAAAGGAAAGAATGGTACAGGATTAGGATTATATATGTCTTATTCAAATATTAGAGCTCATTTTAGTGGCGATATTACTGTAAAGACTAAAGCTGGTAAGGGGACTGAATTTAACATTATAATTCCTGTAAAAAGATAAAAAATATTTATATAATAAATTTACATATAATAGTTTTTTATGTTATAATATTAGAAGTTATATGAAATGTAAATAATAAAATCTAATAACAGGAGAGATACACATGTCAATAAGCGAAAAAAGAGTTGAACAATTCGAAGAAGAGTATAAAAAAGCCATTTCTAATAGAATTAATAAAATATGTTCTATTCAAACAGAGAATATAATTTTAACTGTAAGAAATGCAGGGATTACAGAACAAGTAATTGATGATATTCCTAATGTAGGAATTAGATTAAATAACAAATTAAATGAATTATCACAAACATTTAACAAAGCAGGGATTTCAATGTATTCTGCTAAGGCAGAGGACATTGATACAGTTACTTCATCATTTATTGGAGAAGCAATAATAATAGATTTAATAGAACATCTATCACAAGCTACTAAAAAATTAGAAGAATATGATAAAAAATCTCAAACAATTGTAAGCAAAAAAACACAGCAATCTAGGGCGTTAACGACAGTTAATCCAATAAAGAGGTTTTTTACAAAAATAAAATATCTATTTACTATTGTATCACCAACTGATATGACTTTGACAGAAGAAGAGAAAAGAACATTAAAAGAGCCACTTGATGAATTTACAGATATTAATGATAAAATTTGGAAATACAATTTAAAGGGTAATGTAATTGATAGTATTGTAAAACATATTCATAACACAGGATATGCAGCTTTTACAGTACCAGATTTACTAGAAGAATGTGTTATTCCTGATTTACAAAATTTAGGATTAGATGATTTAATACCTGAGTTGCAATCAAAATTAATAGAAGTATATAAAAGAGATGCACTTAATTTGAAGATATGTGAAGAAGAGATGGGAATATATGTTCCTAACTTTAATAAAGAAACTCAGAATAACCCACAAAGTGAACACGACGATAACAAAGTGCAAACTGTACAACTTGAAACAACTGAAGACACTTTAAAAGGAAAAGGAATTACAAAAGAAGAACTTGATGTAATAGGGAGGATAGTAAATTCTTTAGAAGAAGGACAACCAACAGAAATAATTGAGCAACAAGATAGATAATATGTTGACATAACAATAACTGAATGATATAATTATATCATTCTACAAGCAACCCGCTAACCTTATACAAGTGTAAAGGAGACAGAAGTATGGCACAAAAAGAAAAGCAACAAACTAATCAACTGGGGCAGGAAGAATTTGTCACAAGGAGCTGCTATATCATTACAAAAGAACATCTAGTCCTAGTAACCTTTTACAGCAAGAACTATCAAAGTGCAACTGTTTATAAAATGGAGGATGGAAAACGAAACTATCAACATCATTTGACATTTTCAATAGATGTCAATAAAGAGAAGAAAGGCTGTTTGACTAACTGCAAGGAATATGAGGAGTGGCCGGAGGATCTTCTGAAAGAAATGGTCTTCATAGAATACATATACAGCGTGGTATATGATACTATGAAGTGGATGGAATTCTGGAAAGAGGACCATCTTGATGAAGAGGAGAGAGAAATAGCAGAATTTTGGAATCAGCAGATGTCGGAGATAGTAGCTGAGTAAATGAAGGTCATACGCCCTCGTTACTTTAGATTACACACAAAGTGTAAATCAAAAGTGACGAGGGTTTTTATATACTTACAAAAGTTATAAAAATAACTTAAAACAACCAATAGAAACAATAAGTAAACCAGAAATAAAAGACCAAACATTAGAAGGAAGAGAAGCACATTGAGAAAGTCTCTTACCTAAATGATTTCCTAGACTAAAAAATATAAGTTGGAAAAGGCTAATAAAAACAGGAAACCAAGAAAAACTAATTCCCAACATACCACCGCCGATACCAATAGAAAAACAATCTAAAGATAAAGCAAGACCAAGAAAAAGAGCCTCTTTAGAGTCAATAGTATTTGACTTATCTAAATCAGAATCAATAGGATTTTTAATAATATTAGTAGTAATACCAAAAAAGTTAACAAAAGATTTATAAGGTTTATCTTCATTATAATCAAAGTTATTAGTTGATTTAGGAGACTTTTTAACAGCCTGAAAACAAACGAAGAAACCAATAAAAATAAGTATAAAGCTACCGATAAAAGAAGTAATAGATTCAGAAAAAAGATTTTTCAAAACAGCCCCAAACCAAATAGAAGTTAATGAGATACAAAAAGAAAGTAGAAAAAGAATAATTTTGGCTTGATTTGAGATTCTAGTATTTTTAACACCATAAGTAATACCTATGCCAAGTGAATCTATGCTACTAGAAATAGCAAGTAAAAAAGAATTAATAATCATAAAGACCTCCCTCTAAAGTAAACTATTTACACGTAACTACTTTAATTTTTAAAAAATTACAAATTTCTCTCTTACATAATATGACAAAAAAAGTAAAAGGTTTAAAATACATAATAAAAAATATGAATAAAAAAAAAGTACAAGCATATAGTGTAGTAGACAAAAAAGTGAAGCCAAATTCTTTAATAAGATGCTTCATATTTTATACTAAAAACAAAGGAGAGAATAAAATGAGAGGAACGATTAGAAGAGAAGAAAACAAAAAAATAACTGCAAGAAGAGAAAGCATGTGGGAAACGATGAGAAAAGAAGAGATACTAGAAATATTAAGAACACATGAAGGACAAGGACTGCAAGAATATGATGTAGAAGAAAGGCAAAAGCATTATGGAAAAAACAAATTAGAAGACAAGCCAAAAGAAAGTATAATTATAAGATTTGTAAAACAATTTAACGATTTTATGATAATAATACTAATATTAGCATCAGTAGTATCTGCATTAGTTTCAAAAATGCAAGGAGAGAATGGATATGTAGATTCTATAATAATAATAGCAATTGTAATACTAAATGCAATAATGGGAGTTATACAAGAGGCAAAAGCAGAAAAATCAATAGAAGCCTTGCAGAAAATGACACCACAAAAAGCCAGAACAATAAGAAAAGGAATAACAAATGAAATAAATGCAGAAGAATTAGTACCTGGAGATATAATAATACTAGAAGCGGGAAATTATGTACCAGCAGATTGTAGAATAATAGAGAGCAGAAATTTAAAAATAGAAGAATCAAGTTTAACAGGAGAAACAGAATCGATACTAAAAGATGCAAATCATATATGTGCACCAAATGTACCATTAGGAGACCAAATAAATATGGCATTTATGGCAAGTATAGTAGTAGGAGGAAATGGCAAAGCAGTTGTTACAGAAACAGGCATGGATACAAAAGTAGGAAAAATTGCAGGAATGATAATACAAGATGAGGCACCAGAAACACCAATACAGAAAAAGTTAGGACAGGTAGGAAAAACATTAGGAATAGTATGTTTAGTAATATGTGTAATAATATTTATCATTGGAATATTTAAGAGAATAGAGCCATTAGAAATGTTTATGACATCAGTAGGGTTAGCAGTAGCTGCAATACCAGAAGGATTACCAGCAATAGTAACAATAATGTTATCAATTGGTGTTACAAGAATGGCTAAAAGCAAAACTATAATAAGAAAATTACCAGCAGTAGAAACATTAGGAAGTAGCAAAGTAATATGTTCAGACAAAACAGGAACATTAACACAAAACAAGATGACAGTTGTAGAAGTAAGAGCAAGAGATCAGGAATTAACAATAGAATTAGGCACAATGTGTACCAATTGTGATATCATATATGAAAATGGAAAGCTAGAGGTAAAAGGAGAGCCAACAGAGGTTGCAATTGTAAAACATGCAATAGAAAGAAATAAGAATAAAAATGAATTATATAACCAAATGCCAAAAATAAATGAGATACCATTTGATTCAAATAGAAAAATGATGACAAGTATACATAGAATAGGAAATAAATATAGGATAATAACAAAAGGTGCACCAGATGTATTAATAGAAAGATGTAATATTAATTCACAAGAAAAACAGAAAGTACAAAGAGACAATATGCAAATGGCAGAAAAAGCATTAAGAGTAATAGCAGTAGGATATAAAGATGTACAAACATTACCAAGTAAAATAGATACAGACGCAATTGAAAATGGTCTAGAATTTTTAGGTCTAATAGGTATGATTGACCCACCAAGAGAAGGTGTAAAAGAAGCAATAAAAGTATGTAAAAGAGCTGGAATAAAAACAGTAATGATTACAGGAGACCATATTTTAACAGCAAAAGCTATTGCAAAAGAACTTAATATATTAGGAGGCAGAGATAAGGCAATAACAGGAAAAGAATTAGACGAAATATCACAAGAAAGATTAGAAAAAGAAATATCAGGATATTCTGTATTTGCAAGAGTAACGCCAGAGCACAAAGTACGAATAGTAAAAGCATGGCAAAAGTCAGGAGCAGTAGTAGCAATGACAGGTGATGGTGTAAATGATAGTCCAGCACTTAAAAATGCAGATATAGGAATAGCAATGGGAATGAATGGTACAGATGTAGCAAAAAATGCAGCAGACATGATTTTAGTAGATGATAATTTTGTAACAATTGTTGAAGCTGTAAAACAAGGAAGGAATATATATGATAATATTAGAAAAGCTATACATTTTTTAATATCAACAAATATAGGAGAGATTGTTACAATATTTATGGGGCTACTATTAGGATTAAAGTCACCATTACTTGCAATACAATTATTATGGGTAAATTTAGTAACAGATTCATTACCAGCAATAGCTTTAGGATTAGAGCCACCTGAAAAGGACATAATGAATAGAAAACCAATTAATAGCAAGAAAGGAATTTTTGCAGATGGGTTATGGAATAAAATTGTAGTAGAAGGAATAATGTTAGGATTATTAACATTAATTGCATTTAGTATAGGAAATAAATATTATAGTGTAGAAGTAGGAAGAACAATGGCATTTATAGCAATTGGAATATTAGAGTTGGTGCATAGTTTTAATATAAAAACAGATAAATCAATATTTTCAAGAGTTTTATTAGAGAATAAATTTTTAATAGCAAGTTTTGTATTTGGAATATTACTTCAAATAATAGTAGCAGTAATACCTGCTATTGCAGAAATATTCAAACTAGTTCCTTTGAATCAAACTCAATGGTTAATTACAATTATAATTTCTATTATGCCAGTACCAATTATGGAATTACAAAAGAAATTTAATAGTGTTAAATTCGGAGAAGTTGTATATAGTAAGCAAATTGATTAAAAGTGTAGTAATTCAAAAATATATGTGATATAATAAAAAATAATTATCGGAATAAAGAGGAGAGAAAAATGGAAAAATACATACACAAAGTACACTATTACGAAACAGACAAAATGGGAATAACACATCACTCTAATTATATAAGATGGATGGAAGAAGCAAGAGTAGATTATTTAGAAAAACTAGGATGGGGATATGATAAGTTAGAAAAACTAGGAGTAGCATCACCAGTAATAGAAATAAAATGTGATTACAAGAATAGCACAAAATTTAATGATAATATAGAAATAGAAGTAAAGATAAGAGAATATAAAGGAGTAAGGATGACAATCTCATATGAGATGAAAAACAAAAATACAGAACAAATTGTATTAATAGGGGAATCAAAACATTGTTTTGTAAATCGAGAAGGAAAACCAATAATATTAAAAAAACAATGCCCAGAATTCCATGAAATTTTTAATACACTTTATAATAAAAAAGATAGTTGACAGTACTTTGTATATATGAAAAACGTAAAAGAAACTTATTACAAGATTTTGACTTTAATAAGTAAATATAGACATCAAATTGTAAAAATAAATTACCAGAAATTTTATTTCTGGTAATTCTATTTTGAAGAAAATATTTCAAATTTATTATCAATCATTTTATTAAGATATGAAAACTGAACGTATAGCTTACAAGAAAAAGACTGAGCGACGTTTCTTAATAGATACTGTTCAGGAGGAATATTTTCAACTAAAGAAAATTCTTCGCCATTAAACGTAGACTTTAAAGACTGTTCTAAAATATCACAAAAATTATCATAACAAATATTAGTGGGAGAGGTTTTTAAAGCGAGATTAATCAAATTTTTAATATCATTCATAACATAAACTTGCTTCAGAATACAAATTACAAATAGTTCAGCAATATGCAATCTATTATATTTTTTCTTAACAGGTGGAGCTATAATATCCTGTTTAACGTAATTATTTATCATAGTTTTAGTAATCAAAGTTTCATTTTCATCATTTATATAAATAGGTAAGTTTTTTTCAATGTAAGAAAGAACTTGATCCATGTATAAATCAATATTTGGAATTTCGTCCCATCGAGGAATATGAAAGTTATTAATATCAAAATTTAAGTTAATCAAAAAATCACCTCTATAATAAAATTAATTGTTCTGCATATCTTGTATAAAGTTGCAGAACTAAGAATTCAATAAAATAATAACATATTTTGAATAAATAGTCAAAATGTTGACATAGAATATAATGTTTGTTAATATAGTATTGAATACTACGTAAAGGAGAAAAGTATGGAAAAATTGAAAGATATAAAAGAAATAATATATGCATCAGTAAAGAAGTTTTCGAACAATATAGCATTTACAACAAAAATCAAAAGAGGAGAGAATGTAACATATAAAAATACTACATACAAAGAACTATTAGAAGATATAAATGGATTTGGAACAGCACTTTACAAAATTGGATTGAAAAGAGAAAGAATAGCAATATTAGGAAGAAATAGATATGAATGGGTAGTAGCACACTTAGCAAATTTATTAGGAAATATAGTATCAGTACCATTAGATAAAGATTTACAATTGGAAGAGTTAGAAACATCATTAATAAGGAGTAAGGCAAAAGCAATAGTATTTGATGAAAAATATATAGAAAAGATAGAAAAAGTAAAAGAAAGAAACAACACACAAGTAGAACACTTTATATGTATGAGTGAATTAGAAAGTTATGAAAATGTAAATAACTTAATAGCAGAAGGAAAAAAGTCAATAGATAGTGGAAATCAAGAATATATAAATGCAGAGATAACAGAAAAAGAAATGGGAATATTATTATTCACATCAGGAACAACATCACAATCAAAAGCAGTAATGCTATCACAATATGGGATAGCAACTAATATTTATGATATGCTATTAGTAGAGAAATTTTATGAAACAGATGTAAACATTGCATTTTTACCATTCCACCATGTATTTGGATCAACAGGGATGTTAGTAATGTTGTCAGTAGGGTTAAAAACAGTATTTCCAGATGGACTAAAATATATAAAATCAAATTTAAAAGAATATGGAGTATCAGTATTTATAGGAGTACCAGTATTAGTAGACAAAATGTATAAAACAGTAATGCAAGAAATAGAAAAGCAAGGAAAAACAAAGGTCATTAAAATAGCAACAAAAGTAAGCAACTTTTTATTAAAATTCAAAATAGATATTAGAAGAAGACTATTCAAACAGGTAATAGAAGGACTTGGAGGAAAACTAAGAACAATAATATCAGGAGGAGCACCATTAGACAAAAATACATCTAAGAGTTTTGATGAATTTGGAATAGAAATGATACAAGGATATGGACTAACAGAAACATCACCAGTATTAATAGCAGAAAATCCTAAAAAGAAAAGATATGGATCTACAGGAATAGCGATGGAGCATGTACAAATAGAAATAGCAAATAAGGATGATAAAGGAATTGGAGAAATAAGAGCCAAAGGACCAAATATAATGTTAGGATACTATGAAAATCAAGAAAAAACGAATGAGGTTTTGCAAGATGGGTGGTTTTACACAGGAGACTTAGGATATATAGATAAAGATGGATTTATATTTATAACAGGAAGAAAAAAAGATTTAATAGTCTTAAAAAACGGAAAAAAGGTATTCCCTGAAGAGATAGAAACGCTAGTATTAAGATTACCAGAAGTTGAAGAATGTTTTGTATATGGTATGCCAGATGAAGATGATGAAAATGATGTTAAAGTTTCAGTTAAAGTAGTATATAATGAAAGCTATGTAAATGGTAAATATGGAAAGATTTCAGAAGAAGAGTTATATAAAATAATTTGGAATAAAATTAAAGAAATAAATACAACATTACCAAAATATAAATATATGAAACATATGATTTTGACAAAAGAGCCTTTGATTAAGACTACTACGAATAAGGTTAAGAGAAATGAAGAGATGAAGATAATTTTAGGAAAATAAGTGTGTCATGGGTGTGTCATGGGGACGTTCTTTTTGACACACTTTTTTATTTGTGTTGTGTCAAAAAGAACGTCCCCATGACACACCCATGACACAAAAAATTTATGTTTCCATTGACAAATCCGAAAAAATTTTATAATATAAATGCTAGAAAAAATAAATAAGGAAGGGAATATAAAAATGAAAAAGCTATTAAAAAATGCAATAGTATATACAAATAACAAATTCGAAAAAGCTGATATAGAAATAACTGACAACATAATAACAAAAATAGAAGCAAGCATCGAAGAAGGAGAATTCGATGTTATTTACGATTTATCAAATTTATATTTATTACCAGGTTTAATTGATGTACATACACATCTAAGAGAGCCTGGTTTTATTTATAAAGAAACAATTGCAACAGGAAGTATGGCAGGAGCAAAAGGAGGATACACAAGTATATGTGCAATGCCAAACTTAAAACCAACACCAGATTGCTTAGAAAACTTACAGATAGAATTAGATGCGATAAAGAAAGATGCAAAAATTAATGTATATCCATATGGAACAATAACAAAAGGAGAAAACGGAGAAGAACTTGCAAACTTTGACGAAATGCAAAAATATGTAGTAGGATATTCAGATGATGGAAAAGGTGTACAAAATGAAGAAATGATGCTAGAAGCAATGAAAAAGGCACAAAGTTTAGAAAAAAAGATAGTAGCACATTGTGAAGAAAATTCATTACTAAATGGAGGATACATACATGATGGTCAATATGCAAAAGAGCATGGGCACAAAGGAATATGTTCAGAAAGTGAGTGGAGACCAATAGCAAGAGATATCGAACTATCAAGAAAAACAGGATGTCATTATCATGTATGCCATATATCAACAAAAGAAAGTGTAGATATAATAAGAAAAGCAAAAAAAGAAGGAGTAAAAGTAACTTGTGAAACAGGACCACATTATCTAGTATTAAATGATATGGATTTACAAGAACATGGAAGATTCAAAATGAATCCACCAATACGCTCGAAAGAAGACCAAGAGGCCTTAATAAAAGGAATACAAGATGGAACAATAGATATGATAATAACAGACCATGCACCACATTCAACAGAGGAAAAATCAAAAGGATTAGAAGGAAGTAGCATGGGAGTAGTAGGATTAGAAGTAGCATTTCCAGTGTTATATACAAATTTAGTAAAAAAAGGAATAATAAAGTTAGAAAAACTAATTGAATTAATGAATACTAATCCAAGAAAGATATTTGAAATAGGAACAGAAATAAAAGTAGGAGAAAAAGCAGATTTAACAATATATGACTTAAACGAAGAATATAATATAGATTCAAACACATTTGTATCAATGGGAAAAGCAACACCATTTGATGGAATGCATGTATTTGGAAGATGTAAAATGACAATCTGTAATGGTGAAGTAGTATATAGTGAAATATAATAAATATCAAATATCAAAATTGATAGGTCATACAAAAAATGAAAGTGATAAGTTAGAACTAGAAAGGAAAAGGTATGTATAAAAGAAATAAATATAAAATAATGTCAAATAAACAAATTGCAAAAAATGTATATGAGATGGTACTAGAAGGAGAAACGACATATATAACAAGACCAGGACAATTTATAAATATAGAAATAGACGGATTTTATTTAAGAAGACCAATATCAGTATGTGACTATGATGAAAATACAATAACAATAATATATAAAGTAGTAGGAAATGGAACAGAGAAGATGAGTACACTAAAAGAAGGAACTATTTTAGATATATTAACAGGATTAGGAAATGGATTTGAAAAAACCATAGGTGGAGAAAGACCATTATTAATAGGTGGAGGAGTAGGAACACCACCAATGTATAATCTATGTAAAGAATTAATAAAAAGAGGAAGTAAGCCAATAGTAGTAATAGGATTTGGGGCGAAAGATGAAGTATTTTATGAAAAAGAATTTAAAGACTTAGGAGCAGAAGTATATGTTTCAACAGTAGATGGAAGTTATGGAACAAAAGGATTTGTAACAGATATAATAAAAAATCTTGAAGGATACACATATTATTATGCATGTGGACCAGAAAACATGTTAAAAGCAGTATATGATGTAACATATGGAAAAGGAGAATTAAGCTTTGAAGAAAGAATGGGATGTGGATTTGGAGCTTGCATGGGATGTACATGTAAGACAAAATATGGAAATAAAAGGATATGTAAAAATGGACCAGTATTAAAAAAAGAAGAAATAATATGGTAATAGTTAGTATAAATAGCACAAGCAAAATTATACAAAAATCATTATGAAGATAAAATATAAAGAGGGGAAGTAAAGAAATTGGAAGAAAAATTATCAGTAACATTAAGTGGAATAAAATTAAATAACCCAGTAATACCAGCAAGTGGAACATTTGGATTTGGATATGAATTTGCAGATTTTTATGATATAAATATTTTAGGGTCAATATCATTTAAAGGAACAACAAAAGATGAAAGATTCGGAAATGCACAACCAAGAATAGCAGAATGTAATGAAGGATTAATAAATTCAATAGGACTACAAAATCCTGGAATAGATATGGTAATAGAAAAAGAATTACCTAGATTAAGAAAAGTATTTAAAAAACCATTAATTGCAAATATAAGCGGATTTTCAATAGATGAATACACGCATTGTTGTGAAAAGATTGATAAAGAAGAGCAAGTAGAAATAATAGAAGTAAATATAAGTTGCCCAAATGTTCACAATGGTGGAATGGCATTTGGAACAAGTCCAGAAGCAGCAAAAGAAGTAACGAAGGCAGTAAAGGCAGTAACAACAAAGCCAGTATATATAAAATTAACACCTAATGTAAGCAACATAGTAGAAATAGCAAAAGCGTGTGAAGAGGGTGGAGCAGATGGAATTGTATTAATAAATACATTATTAGGAATGAGAATAGATTTAAAGACTAGAAAACCAGTAATAGCAAATAAAATGGGGGGATTTTCAGGACCTGCGATATTTCCAGTAGCAGAAAGAATGGTTTACCAAGTTTATGAAGCAGTTAATATACCAATTATAGGAGTAGGTGGAATAGAGACAGCAGAAGATGTAATAGAGATGATGTTAGCAGGAGCGACAGCAGTAGAAGTAGGAGCTGCGAATTTAAAAAATCCATATGCTTGTAAAGAGATAATTGAAAATTTACCAAAAGTCATGGAAAAATATAAAATAGAAAAGCTTTCTGATATAATAGGGAAAGCACACTAAAAAATATAAATTAAGTTCAGCTTGAAATTATACAGACTTATAGTATTGTTACTGAACTATAAAAAAGGAGTAAATAGATGGGAAGAGATGTAATAATAGCATGTGACTTCAAAAGTAAAGAAGAAACGATACAATTTTTAGATAAGTTTTCAGAAGAAAAATTATTTCTAAAAATAGGAATGGAATTATTTTATGCAGAAGGACCAGACATAGTAAGAGAAATAAAAAGGAGAGGACACAAAATATTTTTAGACTTAAAATTGCATGATATACCAAATACAGTAAAAAAGGCAATGTCAGTATTATCAAACTTAGATGTAGATATGTGTAATGTACATGCAGCAGGAACAATAGAAATGATGAAATCAGCAATAGAAGGACTAAAGAAAGAAGATGGAACGCGACCACTTTTAATTGCAGTAACACAATTAACATCAACAAGTGAAGAAAGAATGAGAGAAGAGTTATTAATAGAAAGACCAATAGATGAAGTAGTAATAAAATATGCACAAAATTCAAAAGAGGCAGGATTAGATGGTGTAGTATGTTCGCCATTAGAAGCAGGCAAAGTAAAAGAAAATTGTGGAAAAGAATTTTTAACAATAACACCAGGAGTAAGGTTTGAAACAGATGAAGTAGGAGACCAAGTTAGAGTAACGACACCTAAAAAAGCAAAGGAATTAGGGTCAGACTATATAGTAGTAGGAAGACCAATTACGAAAGCAGAAAATCCAGTAGAAGCATATAGAAGATGTGTAGAAGACTTTTGTAAGTAATTTTAAAACATATCAAACTAATTAAAGCATATGGATTTAAGAATACTAATTTGTAATTAATATTAAAAATATATAAAACAAAAAAGTAATATAAAATGGGAGGAAGATAAAAATGAAGAATTTTGAAAAAGAAATAGCAAAAGAATTATTATCAATAGAAGCAATATTTTTAAGACCAGAGGAGCCATTCACATGGGCAAGTGGAATAAAAAGTCCAATATACTGTGATAACAGATTAACACTAACAGCGCCAGAAGCTAGAACAAAAATAGAAAATGCATTAGCAGAGGTAATTAAAGAAAATTATTCAGATGTAGATGTATTAATGGGAACAAGTACAGCAGGTATACCACATGCAGCAATAACAGCAGATATATTAAATTTACCAATGGGATATGTAAGAGGAAGTAGTAAGGACCATGGAAGAAACAATCAAATAGAAGGAAGATTAGAAAAAGGACAAAAAGTAGTAGTTGTAGAAGATTTAATATCAACTGGTGGAAGTGTAATAGATGTAGTAAATGCCCTAAGAGATGCAGGAGCAGAAGTTTTAGGAATTGTAAGTATTTTTACATATAATATGGAAAAGAGTAAAGCTAGATTAGAAGAAGCTAATGTTAAAAATATAAGTTTATCAAACTTTGATGCTTTAGTAGAAGTTGCAGCTGAAGAAGGATACATAAATAAAGATGCAATTGACAAATTAATTGCTTTTAGGAATAATCCTAGTGATGAAAGTTGGATAAATAAATAAAGTGTGTCATGGGGACGTTCTTTTTGACACAAAGATTGTGAATGCTACCTTTGAAAATCGCAATTGATAGAAAAATTAAGGTTTGCAGACTATAATTAATATAGTCTGCAAACCACTTTTATATTCTATAATAATCTAATAACTGTTAAAACTGTAATTAGAATTAATCATTATAATAGTTATTACATTCATCACAGCATTTGTAGCAATCTTTAGTACATTTATTCATTAAAAGACACATAACTAGTAATAAAATACTTATTAATGTTAGTGTAAAGAAAAATCCAATAAAACCAACTAAGAGGATACTAGCAAATGCAGTAGTTAGAGTAATAGAAAGACCAACTATACCAGTAACAATAGTACCAATAGCACCTATTAATGCACAAGGACCATTATTACATAAGCATTTCTCTTCGTTACGACCTTTTACTAATGAAACAGTTATAACTAAAGATAGTAAGGCAATTGCAGCGAATATTAAAGCAACTATTATTCCAGTAGTAATTGATATTATAGTACCAGTAGAAAATAGACCACCAATAACTATACCAATTATAACACTTAAGATTATAGAAATAGCACAATTTTTAGTACACATAATAAAATTCCCCCCTTTGTATATATTATGCAATTAATGTAATTAAGTTGAATATTTGTAGATTTTTGTATCAAACTAAATAAAGACTTGACAATTAACATAATATTTATTATGATACATAAAATAAACGATGGTTAAAAAATATATAAAAAAATTGAAGAGGAAAAAACTAAATGATTAGAAAATCAGCAAGAGCTATAATAATGAAAGATGATGAATTTATTTTAATACACAGAATTACGGAAAAGGATGGGAAAAAATATGAGTATTATGTGTTTCCAGGTGGAGGACTAAAAGAAGGAGAAACTTATGAGGATGCAGTTAAAAGAGAGGTTTTTGAAGAACTAGGAATTACAGTAAATCCTCAGAAAAGATTATATAGATTGGAAAAAGATAATAGAGATGAAATGTTTATATTATGCCAATATTTAGAAGGAAAAATTGGCACAGGCAAAGGACCAGAATTTACATCATCTGAATACAGTGATAGAGGGCTATATATACCCGAAACTATTCCAATGGACAAATTTAAGGAAATAAATGTTTTAGAAAGCATAAAAAAAGCAATTATAAGAGATTTGGAAAATTATCGTAAACTAAAAGATGTCAAATTTCAAGATTTTATTCATTGACACTACTAAAAAAATATGATAATATAAAAACATATAAAAAAGCCAAAGAACAAGAAAAGTAAATATATAAAATTCATTACAGAGAGAATATCAAAGGTGAAAGATATTTATGAAAGATATATTGAAAATTCACTTGGGAGGTCTTCTTCTGAAAAAAGAACAAATAAAAAAAGTAGGAAGAAGCGGATAGTAACCGTTAAAAACTAAAACGAGGTTAGAAAAAATAAAAATCTAATAAAGATAGGTGGTACCACGAATATCAACATTTCGTCCTATATATTAAATAAAAGTATTTAATATTGGAGAAATGTTTTTTTGAGCTTTATAAGACTAAAAGAAACAACAAAATAAACAAGAGGAAGTGATGTAACTTGGAAGTAAAAAGATGTTTAGAATACTATTTCGAAAAAGACACAACAAGAGAAGAAATAATGGAATATATAGAAAAGAAAATAGAAGAATTAAGGAAAATAAGCAAAATAAAAAATATAAGAATAAAGATAATACAAAACGAATATAAAGCAAAAAGAGCAACAGTAATATTAATAATAAAAAGAAAAACACCTAAAAGACCGAAAGCAGAAACAAAAAGATACAAAGTAAAAAAAGAAGAAAAACAACAAAAACAGCAAAAGGTGGAGAAACAGGCAAAACAGAAAAAAGAACAGAAAGAACAAAAACAAAAAAAAGAAAAAATCGAAAAGGAAAAACAACAAGAGCAAAAATCAATAAAAAAAGAAGATTATGAAAATAAAGAAACAGAAAAAAAGAAAGAAAATGCAGTAAGGAAATATGGAGCATACAAAGATGGAGGCAAATTTGTGCCATATCAAGAAAAAAAGAAAGGAAAGGTAAGAAGATGGAAGGACAAATTAGAGAAATTGAACAAAAATCAATAAGGGAGATAAATGAAGCTAAAAATTTAAAAGAACTAAATGATTTAAGAGTCAAATATTTAGGAAAAAAAGGAGAATTAACAACAATACTAAGAGGAATGGGAGAACTAGCACCAGAAGAAAGACCAAAAATAGGAAGTTTAGTAAATGTAGTAAAGGCTAATTTAGAAGAAATTATACAAGAGCGAGAAACAAAATATCAAGAGGAAGAACTAAATAAAAAATTAGAAGAAGAGACAATAGACATTACGTTACCAAGCAAGAAAACAAAAAGAGGAAGTAAACATCCAATAAATAGAGTAATTGAGGAAATTGAAGACCTATTTGTATCAATGGGATATGATGTAGAAGTAGGTCCAGAGCTAGAAACAGATGAATTTTGTTTTGAAAGATTAAATTTACCTAAGGGTCATCCTGCTAGAGATATGCAAGACAGCTTTTATATAACAAATGAATATTTATTAAGAACACAAACATCAGCAGTACAAGCAAGAATAATGTTAGCAAATGAAGAAAAAACACCAATAAGAATGATATGTGCAGGTAAAACATATAGAAGAGAAGATGATGCAACGCATTCACATCAATTTGGTCAAGTAGAAGGGCTAGTAATAGATAAAAAAGAGAATAATGTATCATTAGCAGATTTAAAAGGAACACTAGAAATATTTGTAAGAAAGTTGATAGGAGAAAATTTAAGTTTAAGATTTAGACCAAGTTATTTCCCATTTACAGAGCCATCATATGAAGTAGATGTAACATGTTTTAAATGTGGAGGAAAAGGATGTCCTTTATGCAAGCAAACTGGATGGATAGAATTACTAGGAGCTGGAATAGTACATCCAAATGTTTTAAAGATGAATGGTTATGACCCAGAAAAGTTTGGAGGATTCGCATTTGGAACAGGATTAGATAGATTGGCAATGTTTAGGTATGGTATAACAGATATGAGATATTTATACACAAATGATGTAAGATTTTTAAAACAATTTGATAGAAAAGATTAAGACATTAATATGGTCAAATAAAAACATTTAATGATATATATATAAAATTTATTAGGAGGAAAATAAATTGAAATTAAGTACAAACTTTTTAAAAGACTATGTAGACATAGATGTTGATGTAAAAACATTAGCAGAAGATATGACAAGAGTAGGAAATGAATATGATGAAGCAGAAAATTTAATAAAAGCCACAAAGTTAATAATAGGAAAGGTAGTATCGTGTAAAGAACATCCAGATTCAGACCATTTACATGTATGCAAAGTAGATATAGGAACAGAAATATTAGATATAGTATGTGGAGCACCAAATGTAAGAGAAGGGCTAAAGGTAATTGTTGCACAAGTAGGAGCACAGCTACCAGGTGGAGAGATAAAAAAAGGTGTAATTAGAGGAGAAACATCAAATGGTATGTTATGTTCAATTGCAGAATTAGGATTAGATAGTAAATTCATTAGAGAAGAAGACAAAGCAGGAATACATGAATTACCAGAAGATGCACCAATAGGAGAAGACCCAATTCAATTTATGAAATTAGATGATAGTGTTATAGACTTTGAACTAACTGCAAATAGAGGAGATTTACTAAGTATTTTAGGAATGGCATATGAGGTAGGAGCAATATATGATAAACCAGTAAAGGAAATAGAGACAAAATACACAGAAAATGGAAGAATTGTGGAAAATGAATTTTCAATAGATATTCAAACAGAAAATTGCAAATTATTTTTAGCAAAGAAAGCACAAAATGTAACAATCAAACCAAGTCCAGATTTTATAAAAAATAGACTAATAGCTTCAGGAATAAGACCAATCAATAATGTTGTAGACATTAGTAACTATGTAATGTTAGAAGTTGGGCAACCACTACATTTCTATGATGCTGATAATCTAGGAAATAAAATAATTGTAAGAATGGCAAATAAAGGAGAAAAATTAACAACATTAGATGGAATAGAAAGAGAACTAAATGACTCAGATATTGTAATAGCAGATAATAATAAAGCTATTGGATTAGCGGGAGTTATGGGAGGATTAGAGACAGAAGTAGAAGAAAATACAAAAAATATAGTTATAGAATCAGCAATATTTGATTCAGTAAAAGTAAGAATGACGTCAAATAAAATTCTTAGAAGTGAAGCAAGTAACAGGTTTGAAAAAGGGCTAGACCCAAATAGAACATATTTAGCGATAGAAAGAGCATGTTATTTATTAGAAAAATATGCAGATGCCGAAATTATGTCAGGAATGTGTGTATATGACAAAACTGATAAAAAGGAAAAAGTAATTGAAGTTGAATTTAAAAATATAAATGATGTTTTAGGCACGAATATTGCAAAAGAAGATATATTAAATGTATTCAGAAGATTAGGTTTTAAATTTACTTCAGATGAGGAAAACGTAACAGTAACAGTTCCAACAAGAAGACGTGATATTTCAATAAAAGAGGATTTAATTGAAGAAGTTAGCCGTATATATGGTGTTGATAATATTCAAGGAAAATTGCCAATTTTACCAGTTAGGGCTGGAAGAATTGATAAAACATATAGAGAAATTAGAAATAAGATGATTTCACTTGGATTAAATGAAACCTTATCATATATTTTGATAAATGATAAAGATGTTCATAAATTTACTTTAGATGAATTTGAAGAATTAAAATTGTTAGCTCCAATTACAGAAGATAGAAATACACTAAGATATAGTGTAATACCTTCAATGGTTAAGATATATGAATATAATAAAGCTCGTGATAACAAAGATATATCAATATTTGAAATCGGCAAGGGATTTTACAAAAGACAGGATGAGTATGGAGAAAATACGAAGTTATGTGCTTTAATGACAGGAGATTATTATAATGAACTTGGAGATGTAAAACAATATGATTTTTATGTTGTTAAAGGAATTGCAGAAGAAATACTGGATTATTTAGGATATGAAAACAGATATAGTTTTGTTAAACAAGATAAAATTTTGGCAGAATTTCATCCAGGTCAAACGGCCTATATTTCAGTTAATAATGATGTAGTTGGTATAATAGGAAGGTTACATCCAAATATAGAGAACAATATAAACAATGCAAAATCACCAGTATATGTACTAGAAATAAATTTAGATAAGTTATTAGAAAAGAAAACAGGAAAGATGAAATTCAAGGAAATTTCAAAATTCCCAAGAATAGAAAAAGATGTTGCTTTCGTTGTTGATAAAAATATAACATCTTTAGAAATAGAAACAAATATAAAGAAAGCAGCAGGCTCTATGCTTGAGAATATTAGACCTTTTGATTTATATGTAGGAGAACAATTAGGAGAGAATAAAAAATCAATAGCTTATTCTTTAACATTTTCAGATTCTAAACGCACTTTAACAGAAGAGGAAGTTTTAGAATTAATGCAAAAGGTTATAGATACAGTTTGCAAAAAATGTGGAGCTGAGTGTAGAAAATAACTCTTTTTAATACGTACTAGTATATATCTTCTTTGAAAAGTACTTTTTTTGCAGTGGGCGGGAATTCCCGCTCACTGCAAAAAAAGCTGTTTTTTTTAAAATAATTATATATCTAATCCTATCCATAACCAATATATCTATTTAACAAGTTCATTACTATCAAAAATAATTGTTACAGGTCCATCATTTAATAAAGTAACATCCATCTTAGCACCAAAAATACCAGTTTGAACATTAAAACCTTCATTTTTACATTTATTAACAATATATTCATATAGTTCATTGGCATAATCAGGTTTTGCAGCATTGGTAAAGCTAGGTCTATTACCATGTGTACAATCTGCATATAAAGTAAATTGAGAGACAAGAAGAAGAGAGCCATTAACATCTTTTAAACTTAAATTCATTTTATCTTGCTCATCAGTAAAAACTCTTAGTGATAATAGTTTTTTTATCAAAGCATCAGCAATTTCACGATTATCTGTATGTGTTATCCCTATTAAAACCATAAATCCTGATTCAATAGAGCCAACTGTTTTATCCTCTACACTAACACTTGCTGAAGAAACTCTTTGTATTACAAATTTCATAATTTACCTCCATATTGTAAACATTATGAAGGAAAAATAGTAGTTTGTCAACATGTAGAACTAATTTCCAACATTAATAATTTGAGTCAAAGGAGAATAAGTATCAGTAGAAATCAAAGTTTCAGAAATTAAATAACCATCTAATTTAACAATCTTATAAGTGTTAATTTTATATCCATAAGAGCCTTTTTGTTTGATTATACGAGAATTGTAAGACAAAGAAGAATCATAAATGTATTTTGTTCCAAAAGGAATTGTATAAATTTGTTTAGTAACAAGAGAAATATCATATTCAATATCTTCATACAAACCAATAATAGAAATCGAAACAATACCTCTTTTAGCAGAGGCTTGTATTTTAATAGGATAGTTTCTAGTATTTTTAAACTTAAAATCTATGCTACCATAAGCAACAGTAGCATCACAACCCAAAGGAACATATGAAACAGAATACCTATGGTTTTTTCTTTCAACTACATCTAAATCGGCTTGAACAATGGCATTATATAAAGTAGAGGAAACTTGACAAATTCCTCCACCTATACCATTTTCAATACCATTACTAGTGTAAACAATAGCTTCTTTATAGCCAGCAGAAATACTTCTTTCACCAACAACTTTGTTATATGAAAAAACTTCACCAGGAAGAACTACAACATTATTTAGCTTGTTAGTTGCAATTTCAAGATTATGACTACGATTTACATTGCTTGTATTATAACGAGTAGTATAAGTAGAAAGAGTATGAATAAAAATATCTTTAGCCAAATCATCAATAGTAATATCAGCAGGAGTAATATTTAAAGGAATTACATACTCCTTGCAATCTGTTTGTAATAAAGATTTAGCCTCATCTAAAGAAATAGCAAAATCTACACCATCAACATTCATATGAAAAATTAGATTATCTTTATCTATGTAAGCGTTTTGTGGATTAGTTTGTATTTCATTATAAATCTTATCAATATCTATATTACTTGGAGATGCAGGAATAACAGGAATGCTAAGCTCAACAATACCATTAGAAGAAGAGTTAAAATTGCAAATACTATTTAAAATTGAGGTTTTAAGTTCATCTTTACATAACTTAATATTACCAGAGCCTTTACAAATTACCAAAGAGGAATTTTCTATATAATAGCTAGGCTCTATTACAATGTTAGGAAGTTCAAGTCCTATGTTATTAATTATATTATTTAATTTTTCTTCATTATAATTATATTTAATAGGAATATTGCAAGAACTAATCATTGAAGAGATTATTTCAAAACTATTTATAAAAACATTATTACTTCTACCAATTAAATAAGCTTCTTGCACAGTAGAATTAATATCAAACGAAAAATCAATTTCTGAAGGTAACATAGTAATTTCGTAATCTTCGTAAGTTAAATGTAAAGATTTAGGGCAAGTTAATTCAGAAGAAACTTTTTCCTTAGCTTCATTTATAGTCGTATTTGATACATTAATATCATTAATATAAATTTTAGAGAATATATTCGTATTATTTGCACAAGATATTACAAAAACTATATATAAAAATATAAAGACACATAATATTGTTATAAGTGTTTTATATTTTTTATTCAAATATTGTAGAGATGTAATTTTATTATTTTTAATTAAAGGCATTTGTGTGTTTTTTAACATATAAGACCTCCAATAAAATAATATGTAAATGGATTATAAATATACAATAAAAATTTAGCAAAACAATTGCATATACTAGTAAATTTATGCTAGAATATAGTAACAAAAAAACAGAAGAATATAGGCAATTAAATGATGGAAGTTTTAGAGCTAACTAAAAAAGAAAGGAGACATATGTAAGATTTCAACTTACATATACTATATAAATATGAAAAGAACAAAATTAAAAGATAGAATATTACCAACTTACTCAAAAGGAGAAGAAATATTTAATATGGTATCACATATAGTAGGAGGAGGAATAGGAGTAATAGCATTAGTATTATGCATAATATTTGCAGTAATACATAAAAATGTATATGGAGTAGTCTCAAGTGTAATATTTGGAATAACGATAATATTATTATATACAATGTCAAGTATATATCATGGTCTAAATGCAGAATTAAAAGCAAAAAAGGTATTTCAGGTAATTGACCATTGCTCAATATTTTTGTTAATTGCAGGATCATATACACCATTTGCACTATGCACATTAAGAGAATATAATGTAGCTCTTGGATGGAGCATATTTGGAATAGTATGGGGATTAGCAATATTAGGAATAGTGTTAAACTCAATAGACTTAAAGAAATATAAAGTATTTTCCATGGTATGTTATTTATTAATGGGATGGTGCATTATAATAAAAGCATCAGTATTACCAGAACTATTAGGTACAGCAGGGTTTGTATTATTACTATCAGGAGGAATAGTATATACAATAGGAGCAATATTATATGGAGTAGGTAAAAAGCACAAATGGATGCATTCTATATTCCACTTAGCCTGTGTATTAGGAAGTGTATTACATTTTTTATGCGTAGTAATGTATGTAGTATAGTAAAATAATTCAATATTCCTGCTAAAAAGAAAGGAAGAAATTAAGAATGAAGGTTATTTTAGTAAATGGTAGTCCTCATAAAGAAGGATGTACATATACAGCATTAAGAGAAGTGCAAAAAGTTTTAGAAGAAAATGAGATAAAAACAGAAGGGATGTGGCTTGGAACAAAAGCAATAGCAGGATGTATAGGATGTAACCAATGCTTAAAACAAAATGAGGAGCAAAAAATAAGTAATAGATGTTTTATAGATGACAAGGTAAATGAATTTTTAAATAAAGTTGAAGAAGCGGATGGATTTGTATTTGGAACACCAGTACATTTTGCGGGAGCAAGTGGACAAATAACATCATTTTTAGATAGGGCATTTTACGGAAGAGGAAATATGTTTGCAAACAAGGTATGTGCTAGTATAGTAAGTTGTCGTAGGGGAGGTGCAACTGCTGCATTTGACCAAATGAACAAATATGCACTAATGAGTAATATGTATGTAGTTGGCTCAAACTATTGGAATCAAGTACATGGAACATGCCAAGATGAAGTTAAACAAGATTTAGAAGGAATGCAAACTATGCAAAACCTAGCAAAAAATATGGTGTACATTTTAAAATGTATTAAAGCTGGGGAAAGTTTAGGTATTGAAAAGCCAAAGTATGATGAAAAGATAAAAACTAATTTTATAAGATAAATAATTATATATAGAAGAGTATAAAATTTGAAATAAACTCGAGTTATTAATGAAATAGTTTAATAACTCGAGTTTATTTCAACTTATTGTTTTATTTTAAATATTTTAATAAAAATAATCAAATTTCTAATAATAGGCATAATATAAATAAGAAAAATACTATATACTAAAATCTACATTTTCTTTTAAAGGGAGGAGAAACCTAAAAAAATGAATATAACGAATATTATAGGAAACACTCCAATGATAAAAATAAATTATAGATATAATAGAAATATAAAACATGTATATACAAAACTAGAATATTATAATTTAACAGGAAGTATTAAAGATAGAGTTGCATTATATATAGTAAATAATGCACAAAGAAAAGGAATTTTAAAAAGAGATATGCCAATAATAGAAGCAACGAGTGGAAATACAGGAATATCTCTGTCAGCTATAGGAGCATATTACAAGCATCCAGTATATATTTTTATGCCAGATTGGGTAAGCAAAGAAAGAATAGAAATAATGAAATCATATAATGCAAAAGTTACATTAATATCAAGAGAAGAAGGAGGATTCATAAAATGTGTAGAGGAGTCAAAAAGACTTGCTAGGATGACAAATGGATTTTTAGCAAATCAATTTTCAAATGAAGATAATTACAAAGCACATTTTGAAACGACAGGAGAAGAAATAATAAATCAGCTTCCAGAGGACATAGGAGGGTTTGTATCAGGTGTAGGAACTGGAGGAACATTAATGGGAGCAGGAGCAAAAATAAAAAGCAAATACCATAATGCTGTTATTACAGCAATAGAGCCTGATAAAATGCCAATAATATCAACAGGTAAGATAATATCACAACATAAAATAGAAGGAATAGGTGATGACTTTATTCCAGATTTAATTGATAAAGAAAAAATAGATAAAATATTTTTAGTTAATGATGATGATGCAGTAAATATGTCTAGAAGACTTTCAAAAGAATTAGGATTAGGTGTAGGAATATCTTCAGGAGCAAATTTGATTGGAAGTATTATATTGAATGAATATAATAAAAAACCATCAGTAACAGTTTTTGCAGATGATAATAAAAAATATCTAAGTACAGATTTATCAAAAGATATTGATTACAATAAAAAGTTCGTTTCAAATCAGATAAAATTAATAAATTATGAATTGGTAAAAAATTTTTAAATATCGAATACATTTTTAATATAATGAGCATACTATCATCAAAGGAAAAGGTGATAAGTATGGAAAATAATCAAGAGATGAATGTATTAGATGAGGTAAATAAAGGTGCAACAATGGGGATGGATGCAATAAGTTATATTATGCCAAAAGTTAAAGATGATAAGTTTAAAAATACATTAAATTTAGAGTACAACAAATATAAAGATGTGTCTAGAAGAGCAAATGAGTTATATGATAATTATACAACAAGTAAAGAGCCTCATAAAACAAATGTAATGAATAAGATGATGACTTGGTATGGAGTTCAAATGAATACAATAGAAGATAAAAGTAATTCAAAAATTTCAGAATTATTAATGCAAGGTACTAATATGGGGATAATTGAAGGAAGAAGATTGTTAAATCATAATCAAAATGTAGATAAAGATATTAAACTATTATTAGATGATTTTGTAAAAATGCAAGAAGATAGTGTAGAGACATTAAAAACTTATTTATAATTTTAAACAAAATAAGACCTAAGTAATAGGTCAATATAATACAGTATAACATAGTTATTTTTAAAAAGCAAATAATAAAAAGTAATGATAGTGTAAAATGGTTTCGGAATGGAAAAAAAGAAAGTCCTTTGATATAATT